>CAJTNY010000005.1 GCA_910577875.1 uncultured Christensenella sp. | reverse complement strand
TTGAAGTGAACCCCAAAGTTTGGACAAAAAAATAAATAATTATAATTGAGAGTGAGTTCGGTATTGTACCGGACTCATTTTCAGTTTTAAAATAATTCGTTCATTGTTGTAGTAATCAATATAATCTTTCAGACAACGTATAAACTCATCCGTTGAAGAAAAGGTTTCTCCATAAAACATTTCAACCTTTAATCTTCCGAAGAAGTTTTCCATTGCTCCATTATCCATACAATTACCTTTACGGGACATACTTTGCACGATGTTATGTTCTTTCAATGAGCGTTGGTATTCCCTGTGTTGGTACTGCCAGCCTTGGTCTGAGTGGAATAGCGGCGTTGCTGTTTCAGGTAGCTTCTCGTATAGACCGTTTAGCATTTTATGTATCTGTTCAAGATTAGGACTTAATGATATAGAATAAGATATTATCTCTCGGTTGTATAAATCCATTACAGGCGAAAAATATATCTTTTCGTTATTTACTTTAAACTGCGTTACGTCCGTTGTTAGCTTTTCAAACGGTTTGCTTGCTTCAAACTCTCTGTTTAATAGGTTATCTGCAACTTTCCCAACTTCGCCTTTGTAAGAATGATACTTGTCATTTTTACGCTGTTTCCCTCGCAAGTTAAGGTTTTTCATTAGTTTTAACACCGTTTTGTGGTTTATTACTATACCTTTTTGCCGCAATACAAGTAGTATTCTCCTATATCCATAACGACTTCCGTTCTTCTCATAGATCTCCAAAATCTGTTCTTGAAGCTCTGCATACTTTCTTGGCTTGCTGTTTTGTTTCAGATAATAGTAGTATGTGCTTCGTGGCAACCTGGATAATTTCAATAAGTCTTTAAGCGGATATTTTTGCCTCAGTTCCAAAACAATTATTGCTTTTTGTTTTTCTCTTGCTCTTCCGCAAGAACCAAGGCACTCAGTTTTTTTAAGTATTCTATCTCCATTCTGAGCCGTTGGTTTTCAGCTATTAAATCTTCTTCAACACTTTTGTCTAACCGTTTCTTCGGTCTACCCGTGCTTTTTCTTCCCCGACGTTCTGTCATTAGTCCTTCCGCACCTTCTTCTAAGTATATGCGTTCCCAAACTTTTAGCCTATCTTTCCCTTGCGAATCATTTGCTGCAATTTTATATTTTCTTGCCGTTTCTCGATAGCCTAAATTATTTGCTCGCATATCCATTATAACAGATATTTTGAACTCCGCGCTATAATTGTGGTTCTTTGTTCCTTTCTTTCTCATAAAAAATATGCACCTCCATTAGTTTGTCTAACTTTTGGGGTGCATTTCAGATTTACTGGGAAGCGTTTTATTTAATTATTAATAATAAATTATTCCGCCTGTTATAAATATACTGACGATTAATATCCATATAAATACAACAAACACGACAGCACCGAGTTGAATACTCGAAATAATTATTCCCGCTTTCGCCAGCGTTTTGCTCGTGTTGTCGGTCGTATGCTTTACTTGATTATAACCGATTATGCTTAGTATAAGTCCGACTATTCCCGTTATGAACGAAAATATAAAACCGAGCAAACAAAGAATATTCAAAGATTCGCTTTTCTGCCCGTATACGTTAGAACTTTCGTCAACCAGCCTGCCGCAATGTAAGCAAACAACCGCCTCTTCCGCAATCTGTCCGCCGCAATAACTGCAATATTTCATACCACACCTCCGTTTGCCGATTTTATTATATGACTTTATTCTTTCACTGTCAATATTAATATAAAAATCATTTTTATGAATTCCATTTTCTATTATCTCTAAACCATTGAGTATCTTTTAATTTCATCGTGTTATTAGAACAGTAAAGTTTAAACGCCGTATCGTAATAGAAGACGATATTTCCGTTCATTGAAGTAAACTCGTTGTTCTTATAATCGAGTATAAGAGTTGTACAATAGATATTTTCTGTATATTTCGAAGCTCTGTCTATAAACTCCTGCGCGGGGAACTCGTGTCCCATTTGCGGATTGAATTCGGTAGTGCCGCAACAGCAGCACACTGCTATATTCTTAGGTTTGATTACTTTTAAAAGCTTATCCGAAGAAGCAGTATAACTTCCGTGATGCCCGCCTTTGAAAAGTTCCACTTCGGGAAGTTTGTTTTTCTGAACGAGATATTCTTCTCCCTTTTCCTCCAAATCGCCCGTAAAAAGATAATTGTAAGTCTTCTCTTCGGTTTGCTGGGTCAATAGCATACATACGGAATAGTCGTTCTCTTCCTTCGTATCATTGTCGTAATAATAGTTATACAGTATATTCATTGAAATTTTTTTATCTTCATCTAAATAATACTGCTTTTTTGCGCCGTCTATTTCATACCAGCATTTATCAGCCGTATAAACTTCGGTACCTCTGCTTTCGGCATATTTTACTGCTCTGCGGTAATTTTCGTAAATTTCCGTAGTCGCACCCGTTTTGGCAAACTGAATAATCGTACCTATTTCGTATTGATATAATATTCCCGTTTTTGTTTCGCCGATATTATTACCTACAAAACCCGAGATATGGTCCCTGTGCGCATGAGTTGCTATTACGTATTCGAGAATTCCGTCTGTACAGTATTTATCCAAATAATTTTTTATCGTTGCCGCGCTGTCGCCTCGCGAACCGGCATCGATTAAAACTTCGGTATCTCCGCACTTTATCAAAGTGCAATCGCCAGTGTATTTATTTCCGAGTTCTAAAAAATGGATAGAAAGGTCCGCGTTGTAAATATCCGTTTCGTTTCCCGTAAGAACGTTGTCGTTCCGCGGTTTGAAAGGACCTATCTTCATAAAATAAAGAACTAAAACCACTGTTATCGCGATAACAACGATTACTGCAACCGCCGCGGCTAATCCAGGATGTTTTTTAGCCGCTTTAACGGCTTTTTTCGCTTTTTGTTTTTTACTTGCCATTATTTATACCGTTAAATAAAAAATCGTTATTTCAATAGTTTAAGCTGTTTTACTATCTTTTCGCGCATCGAGATAAACTTATCGAGTTTGGCGCGTTCGTCGTCAACGAGTTTTTTCGGAGCTTTGGAAATAAAGCCCTGGTTATTGAGTTTACTGTCGGCGCGAGCGATTTCCGCAGTCACCTTTTCAAGTTCGGCGCTAAGTCTTTGTTTTTCTTTTTCAATATCGACGAGTTCGCCCATCGGAATATAGAGAGTACCTATCGCAAGAACTTTCGTTACCGCGTTTTCGCCAGCTTCCGACGCAGAAGAAACAAACTTAATCTCCGACGCGCCCGCAAGTTTTAATATACTGTCCTCGTTTGCGGTAATAAGGCGTTTGCTCTCCGTCGTTATATAAAGATGCACTTTTTTAGACGGCGGACAGTTTACTTCCGTTTTAACAGCCCTGACTGCTTTTATTACGTCCATAACGCCTGAAAAAGCCTGCGCGTCTTTTTTATAAGCGAGTTTGGAATTGTAGCGGGGATATTCCGCAGTCATTATCGTGCCTTTGCTGCCGGGAAGATTTCTGTATATTTCGTCGGTTATGAAAGGCACGAACGGATGAAGCAGTTTGAGAGTATTTTCGAGAACGAAAATTAATACCGATAACGCGCCGCTGCGCTTGTTTTTATCTTCGCTCTTCAATACGGGTTTGACTAGTTCGATATACCAGTCGCAAAAATCAGACCAGGTGAAATCGTATAAAATCTGACACGCAATACCGAGTTCGAATTTATTAAGCGCAAGCGTTACGTCACGGATAACCGATTGGAGCCTTGAAATTATCCACTTATCGGCAGGAGCGAGTCTGAATTCCGACAAAGGCTTAATCTCCGCTCCCTCTGCATTCATTATTACAAAACGGCTCGCGTTCCATATCTTATTCATAAAGTTACGGCAGGCTTCGACTTTTGAATCCGAATAACGTGTATCGTTGCCCGGCGCGACGCCTTGGAGAAGAGAAAAACGCAGACTGTCCGCTCCGTATTTATCTATGACCTCGAGAGGGTCTACGCCGTTGCCGAGGCTTTTCGACATTTTTCTTCCTTTTTCGTCGCGAACGAGTCCGTGTATAAGCACGTCGCGGAAAGGAACTTTACGCATATGTTCGAGCCCCGAGAAAATCATTCTCGCAACCCAGAAGAAAATTATATCATAGCCAGTAACGAGCACGTCGCCGGGATAGAAATATTCGAGGTCGGAAGTATCGTCGGGGTAACCCAACGTCGAGAAAGGCCAAAGTGCCGACGAAAACCAGGTATCGAGCACATCTTCGTCCTGAGCTATATTTTCGCTTCCGCAGTGCGGACAAGCCTTTATGTCCGTCTTGGAGGCAATCTCTTTTCCGCAATCCGAGCAATACCATACGGGTATGCGGTGACCCCACCAAAGCTGACGCGAAATACACCAGTCTTTGACGTTCTCCATCCAGTTATAATATATTTTTGCAAATCTTTCGGGTACGAAAGAAATCTTTTTATAAGTCACCGCGTCGATTGCGGGACGGGCAAGCGTATCCATTTTAACGAACCACTGTTTGGAAACGATAGGTTCGACCGTGCTGCGGCAACGGTAACAGTGTCCGACGCTGTGCTTATGAGGAACGATTTTAACGAGATTGCCGAGAGATTTAAGCTCTTCGACTAAGCGTTTTCTGCATTCGTATCTGTCCAGCCCCTCATACTTACCAGCGTTTTCGTTCATAGTACCGCCGTCGGTCATAACACGTACGACAGGCAGATTGTGACGGAGCCCGACCTCGAAATCGTTAGGGTCGTGCGCAGGCGTGATTTTAACTACGCCCGTGCCGAATTCCATATCGGCGTGCTCGTCGCCGACAACGGGAATAAGCTTGTTCACGACCGGCAGAATAACGTTACTGCCTATAAGATGTTTATATCTTTTATCCGCCGGATTGACTGCGACAGCAGTATCGCCGAACATAGTTTCGGGACGAGTAGTAGCAACTTCGAGAGCTGTCGAACCGTCCTCGGTAAAATATTTTATATGCCAGAAATTTCCGTCCTCTTCCGCATACTCGACCTCTGCGTCCGAAAGCGCGGTTTTGCAGTCGGGGCACCAGTTTATTATACGGCTTCCCCTGTAAATAAGTTTTTTATTATAAAGGTTTACGAAAACTTCTCTTACAGCTTTGGAACATTTTTCGTCCATCGTAAAAGTAAGGCGCGACCAGTCGCAGGACGAACCGAGCTTTTTAAGCTGTTCTACTATTCTTCCCGCATACTTTTCCTTCCACTCCCACGCGCGTTTCAAAAAGCCTTCGCGTCCGAGAGATTCTTTCGTGAGCCCCTCGCGTTTCATCTGCTCGACGATTTTAACTTCGGTCGCTATCGATGCGTGGTCGGTACCCGGAAGCCAAAGCGCGCAATATCCCTGCATACGCTTGAAACGTATAACGGCGTCCTGCATAGTTTCGTCCATTGCGTGTCCCATATGAAGCTGTCCAGTAATATTGGGAGGCGGCATCATTACCGTAAATGGTACTTTATCGTCGTCGCGCACGGCTTTGAAACAGCCGTTTTTCTCCCAATCAGCGTACAGTCTGTCTTCGAATTCTTTCGGATTATAAGTCTTTTCCATCTGTTTACCTCTATACCTTTTAATTATACTTCAAACCTGCCGCCGTTGTCAAACGCAAAGCTAAGACGCATAATATGTATTATTAAATTTTTTAAGGAGATTTACATTGAAAAAAAGATTAATTACGGTACTTATTGCCGCAGTTTTCGCGATAATGATTCCATTCGCGTTTGCGGGATGTAAGAAAGATAATAAAACCATTAAAATAAACGAGGTCACGCACTCGGTTTTCTACGCTCCTCTATACCTTGCGGACGCGCTCGGATATTTTGAAGAAGAAGGCTTTAAAATCGACATAACAAACGGCGGCGGCGCGGATAAAACTATGGCGGCGGTGCTTGCAAACGAAGCCGACGTCGGCTTCTGCGGACCCGAAGCAGTCGTTTATACTTATTTAGGCGGCAGCGACGACTGCCCGAAAGTTTTCGGACAGCTCACCAAACGCGACGGAAGCTTCCTTGTCGGCAGAGTCAAAGAAGACAACTTCGACTGGAAATCTCTCGAAGGAAAAGACGTTATCGGCGGCAGACCCGGCGGCGTGCCTCTTATGACGTTCCAATACGTTCTGAAACAGATTAACGTAAAAGCAAACCTCGTTACTAACATAGATTTCAATCTTATGACAGCGGCGTTCGAGGGCGGAACCGCAGACTACTGCACAATGTTCGAGCCTGTCGCTTCCGAATACCAGAAAGCGGGCAAAGGCTTTATAGTAGGTTCGGTAGGGCAGCAGGCGGGCGAAATTCCCTATACCTGTTTTATGGCTAAGAGCAGTTATATCAGTAAAAACCCCGAAAAAATCGAGGGCTTGCTGCGCGGTATAACGAAAGCGATAAAATATCTAAAAGAAACCGACAGCGCGACGGTCGCAAAACTTCTCGTCAGGTATTTCGACGGAACTTCGGAAGAAAGCTTAAAAACTTCCGTGGAAAGCTATGCGAAAATAGACGCATGGGTTGACAATATGGCAATGAAAGAAACTGCTTTCAATAATTTACAGGACATTATCGAAAGCGCGGGCGAACTTAAACAGCGCGTGTCGTTCAACAGCGTAATAATGACTGAAACCGCGCAGAAGGTATATAGCGAAATTTACAAATAATGCTTACTTTCAACGACATTTCTTACACTTATCATACGAAAGAGGGTGAAACGACCGCTGTAAAAGAGCTTTCGTTTACCGTCGAAGACGAACAGTTCGTTTCGGTAATAGGTCCGTCGGGGTGCGGAAAAACGACTATTCTCTCGCTTGCGGCGGGACTTCTGTCCCCTTCCTCGGGAGAAGTTATCAGAACGGGCGGAGAATGCGGATATATGTTACAGCGCGACGCGCTGTTCCCCTGGCGCACGGTTGAGGGCAATATATTCCTTCCGCTCGAAGTAAAAAAACGCAATACTCCCGAAATGCGCGAAAAGGCCTTGGCTCTTGCGGAAAAATACGGACTTAAAGACTTTCTGAAAAAGACCCCCTCCCAGCTTTCGGGCGGTATGAGGCAAAGAGTCGCACTTATAAGAACTCTCGCTGCCGAGCCTGAAATGCTTATGTTAGACGAACCGTTTTCCGCGCTCGACTATCAGACGAGACTCGAAGTCTGCGACGACGTTCAAGGCATCATAAAGGGCGAAAAAAAGACCGCTCTTTTGGTTACGCACGATATTTCGGAGGCAATCGCTCTTTCGGATAAAGTCGTCGTGCTGTCCGCCCGCCCCGCTCGGGTCGTAGCGGAACACCTTATCGGGTTCGGAGACGGCAGTCCGAAAAAACGCAGGGAATGCCCCGAATTTTCCGCAACTTTCGAGGTGCTTAGAAAAGAGCTCGGAATTTAAGCGCAAAGTCTTAAATAAGGATTAACTTATGAAAAACTTAAACTTCTCACGCGAACACATCGCGTATCTGAAAAAGCAAAGAAACAAAAAAATTATTATTCACGTTTCGCGCGTACTTATCCTCGCCGCTCTTCTCGGATTTTGGGAACTGTTTGCGCAGCTGAAAGTAATCGACCCGTTTATTACAAGTTCGCCCTCGCGTGTGGCAATAACTATCGGCGATTTATATAAAAACGGCACTCTGTTTTACCATATAGGAATAACGCTTGCCGAAACGCTGGCAGGTTTTGTAATCGCGGTTGCGGTAGGTTATGCAATTGCCGTCGTGTTATGGGCTAGCGATACGGTTCACAAGGTTTTGGAGCCGTACATCGTAGTTTTGAACTCCCTGCCGAAAATCGCGCTTGGTCCGCTGATTATAATTTGGATAGGCACGGGTTACGATGCTATCATCTTTATGACCGTGCTTGTTGCGATTATAGTTTGTATTATGAATATGCTTTCGGGCTTTCTGGCGGTCGATAAAACCAAAATACTGCTTATGAAATCTATGGGCGCCAACAAATTCACGACGCTGAGAAAACTTATCATCCCCGCCTCCCTGCCCGCGCTTATGAACACTTTAAAAGTTGCGGTAGGGCTCGCCTGGATAGGCTCGATAATGGGTGAATACATCGTATCCAAAGCAGGTCTCGGCTATCTTATAGTTTACGGCGGTCAAGTATTCAAACTTGACCTTGTTATGACGGCTACTTTTATACTCTGTATCCTCGCGGGAGGAATGTACGGAATAATAACTCTTATAGAAAAAATAGTAAACAAATAAACATTCCGCCCGAACACTAAGTTCGGGCGGATATTTTTTAAAACATAAGCGTTTCGCGCAGTTCGCCGAGATACCACGCGGGACCGTCGAGCGCGATACTGTCGAACTTGGCTTTTAATTTTTCGGTAATGTTAAGGATATAGCAATACGGTAAAATATTATAATAATAACGCGGGTCTTCTTCTACGAGCGTTTCGAGTTTACTTTTTTCGGCTAGCAGAAGAAACTGCTTAAAACCGCATATTCGAGCGTAAAATTTTAACTGCGCGTCGTCTCTTATATCTATTTTTTCGGAAACGAAAAATACCGTAACGGCGCAGAACAGTATAGCTGATATTAAAACTGCCGCAGCCGAAACAGGCAAAAACATAAACTCCGCCACCATAGGCACTCCGCCGACCATAACAAAAAACGGAACGAGCATAAACCGAATGGCAGAACCTTTCTGTATACCTCCGTCATTATCCGAGAGCCCGAACGCCAGTTTCGCCATTGCAATCGCAGCGCAAGGAAACACGCAGATTATAACCCCGTTATTTCTCGTAGCTATGCCGAATAAAACGACGACCGCTAAAAGCATTGCAAACGATACTATCAGACTTGCAATCTTTAAGTTTTTAGTCTTTTTTTCGGTTACTTTTTTGGCCTGTTTTTTACAGTCCGAAATAATATCTTCGTAAGCGGTTTTAAAGCTTGCGCCCGCGGCGAGAGTGTAAAAAACCTCATCGCCGCCATTGAAAATTTTTCCGAAAAGTCCGGCTTCGATTTCAAACGTATCGGGATTAAATCCGTCGTCGCTTTCCGGTCGCTCCAAGTCTTTTATTTTTGTGAGTTTAAGTCCGCGCTTGCAGTCCTCTTCTATCGTTATAAATCCGCGCTCCGCCCAATACAGCATAAGCGGATTAAAAATTTCACGCGGGGAAGCCGAAGCTCCGTAATATTCAATCATAAAATCTATAGGCGACGCTCCGCGCGGAGGAACGTATTCCATAGGTTTTATTACTTTTTTCTTTTTTACCTCGCCGTATATGCAAGCGATAACAGGGAAAATAAACGCCGAACCGATGATAATCGAAGATGTAATTATAATTCCTAAATTCACAACAGGCTCCCCCTTTTGCCGTTTTCGCTTACAAACCATTCCGGCAAAGCATGCGTTGCGAATTTACGTTTTACGAGAGGCTTAATATTGAACGCATATATATACGGCAGAACCTCGTAATAATCTATTGCCGAAAGTTTGTCTTTACCCGAAAACAGCAAAAATTTCCTGAAATTCACAAGAGCGGAATACTCGGCAAGATTGTTTTTTTCGCGATAGTCTACAAATCTTACCAAAACGAAAGAGCCGAGAAAAAGAATAACAACCGATGCGTAACCAAGCCGAAGCGGGTCGAACATACTGTGGAAGCTCATAATTATCAGAGCTACGCCCGCGCCTATCCATATAGAGCTCCAAATAAGTCTGAAAAAAAACGGACCTTCCTTTAAAAATCTTAAAACGAACATTCCTATTATAATCGTGAACGGCGGAATTATCATCGTAAATGAATTCGTAAAACAGTGATAAACCGAACAGATAAAGACAGGCGTAAAGGATAAAACGAAAGTTAAAACCTTTAATTTATAGTGTTTTGCCGAATATACCCCCTCATCCTCGCGCGCGGCGTAATCTTCATTGATTGATTTCGCCTGAGCGGAAGTTATGAGCGGTTTATTTATGCTTACGGTAATTTCGGCGCCGTTACGCGCAAACAACGTGAGGAAAACGTCTCTTTCGCGCACGTACGTGCCGCGGTCGAAAAATACTGCTTTTTCATCGTTATGTACGGGCGGAATTCTACGGCAGGTGAGTTTGACTTTGTACTTGCAGACGTATTTAACGCGGATATAGCCGAGCTGAGCCCAGTGAACTATAAGAGCGCGCGTAAGCTTTCTCGGATACGTTTTTCCGATAAATATCCTCTGAATATCCAAAGGAGAAAAACCCCGCGAAAGCGAGGTTATTTTTTCTTTTTTTACGTTTCTGCGCGCGCGGAAGCCGTAAAACAAAGCGAGTATGCAAATTATAAGCAAACAAGCGTATATACAACCGCCGGCTATATGATACGGTATCGGAACATACAACGTCTTTACCTCTTAAAGTTTAATACGCCCTTGCGAATATTACCGTATGTTTTGCGTCCTTTCCGCAAATTGCGCATTTTTTACTCGTTTCGCCCTCGGCGAAAACTCTTGCGGTCGCCGCGGTTTTCGCTTTGACCTCGTCTTCGCATTTACGGCAGCCGCACCAGCCCGCTTTAACAAAATTACCTTGCTCGACGCCTTTCAAAATTCCGTCGATATCATCGGCGTAAACCATGCGTCCGTCGCGCCTTTCTTCAGCCGCTTTAAGCATATCTTTCTGAACGTCCCCTAAAAGGTTTATCACGGTTTCGGAGATATTGCCCAAACCGTACTCGTTCTTTTCGAGAGTGTCGCGGCGGAATATCACTGCTTTGCCCGCTTCGATATCGCGGGGGCCCAACTCTATTCTCAAAGGAACTCCTTTCATTTCCCATTCGTTGAACTTCCAACCGGGGCTGTTATCGGTATCGTCGAGTTCGACGCGGATACCTGCGTTTTCAAGAAGTTTTTTAACTTCTACGCACTTTTCCAAGACTCCCGCTTTTTTAACCGCAATGGGAACTATTACAGCCTGAACCGGCGCCACGACAGGCGGAATAACGAGTCCGCGGCTGTCGCCGTGAGCCATTATAAGCGCGCCGATAAGTCTTGTGGACACACCCCAGCTCGAAGTATAAACAAACTTCTGCGCGCCGTCTTTGTCAAGATATTTTATGTCGAAAGCTTTTGCGAAATTCTGACCGAGGTAATGCGTAGTTCCCGCCTGTAAACTCTTTCCGTCTTTCATCATAGCTTCCATACCGAACGTTGCAACCGCGCCCGCGAATTTTTCTTTTTCGGTCTTTCTGCCCGTTATAACGGGAATCGCAAGACAGCTCTCGGCAAACTCTTTATATACGCCGAGCATTTTCATAGTTTCTCCGAGCGCTTCCTCTTCGGTCGCGTGAGCGGTATGCCCCTCCTGCCAGAGAAACTCGGAAGTACGCAAAAACGGACGGGTCGTCTTTTCCCAGCGCATAACGTTAGCCCACTGGTTAATAAGTACTGGCAAGTCGCGATAAGACTGTATCCATTTCGAATACATACTGCCGAATATAGTTTCCGAAGTGGGACGTATCGCCAAGGGCTCGGAAAGCTCTTCCCCTCCCGCGCGGGTTACGACAGCCACTTCGGGAGCAAAACCCTCGACGTGTTCGGCTTCTTTCGTAAAAAAGCTCATAGGAATAAGCAGAGGAAAATACGCGTTTTTATGTCCCGTAGCCTTAAACCTTTTATCAAGTTCCGATTGAATATTTTCCCAAATAGCGTAGCCGTAAGGACGAATAACCATCGTTCCCTTTACGGGACCGTAATCGACCAACCCCGTCTTTACGACAACGTCCGTATACCACTGCGGAAAATCTTTTTCTATATCCGCAATTCTCTCAACAAAATTTTCTTGCGCCATAAAATTCACCTTTAAATTCAAGTAGATAACATTATAACACAGTTGAATACAAAAACAAACCGTTTTACGATTAATTTATCAAAATTTAGCAACCTTAAAATACTTGTAAAAACTCAGAGGATATTATATAATTGTATTGTATGCAGTCAATAGAGTTAAAACAACTTAAAAGCGGAACCGACGTACGCGGAGTCGCCATCGGCGAAGGTATAACCCTGACGGACGAAGCAGTCCGCGCGATTACGCGCGCTTTCGTTAGATGGCTAGGCTTAAAATACGGCAGGACAAGCTTTAAAATAGCCGCGGGACACGACAGCAGAATTTCTTCCGAACGTATTTTAAACTGCGTCAAGGAAGCCGTTCTTTCAAGCGGAAGCGACCTGGTTTATACAGGTCTTTCCTCCACCCCGTCTATGTTTATTCTGCTTAAAAAGTCGGATTGGAATTGCGATGCGTCGATAATGATAACAGCTTCGCACCTGCCGTACAACAGAAACGGACTTAAATTCTTTACGCCCGAAGGCGGGCTTGACGGAAAAGACATCGACGAGATTTTAAAATTAGCCGAGAACGGAGAATTTTCGACGGGTAGCGGCAGATACTACGAAAAACCGTATATGGACGATTATTCGAAAATACTCGTTGACGCGGTGCGTTCGGCGTGTGGAAGCGAGTTTCCGCTTAAAGGCAAAAAGATTATAGTCGACGCCGGCAACGGAGCGGGTGGATTCTTTACGGATAAAGTTTTAATTCCTCTCGGCGCCGATACCGAAGGCAGTCAGTTTTTACAGCCCGACGGATATTTCCCCAACCATATCCCCAACCCGGAGGACGGGGAAGCCATAGAAAGTCTTTCAAAAGCGGTTATTAAAAACAGAGCCGACCTCGGAATTATTTTCGATACGGATGTCGACCGCGCAGGCGCCGTTGACGCAGACGGAAAAGAGATAAACCGAAACAGGCTTATCGCGCTAATTTCGGCAATACTTTTAAAAGAAAAGCCGGGAACGATTGTTACCGATTCGGTGACCAGCGACGGTCTCACGCAATTTATAGAAAGTCTCGGCGGAAAACACATAAGATACAAGCGCGGTTATAAAAACGTTATCGACAAGAGCAGGGAATTGAACGCCAGCGGCATTTACTCCCCCCTCGCTATGGAAACGTCGGGACACGCCGCGTTTAAAGAAAATTATTTTCTCGACGACGGAGCGTATTTAGTAACTAAACTTCTTATTTCTCTCGCCTCTCTCAAAGAAGGCGAAAGTTTGGCGGGGCTTATCTCGGCCCTTCCCGAATCCGAGGAGTGCAATGAAGTGAGAATTACTTTCTCCGACCCGAAAGACTTTAAAGAAAACGGACTTAAAGTTATCGAAGAAATTAAAACTCTTGCCGCAAATTCCGATGAAATGACGCTTGCCGGAAGTTTATACGAGGGCGCGCGGATAAATTTCGGAAAAGGCAAAGGCGACGGCTGGTTACTTATAAGAATGAGTGTCCACGACCCCGTAATGCCGATTAATTTTGAAAGCACCGTCCGAGGCGGGAACAAAATTATGGCGAGAAATCTTTTGGAAATGCTGAAAGATTATTCTTTCCTCGACACTAAAGCTTTATCCCTGTTCATCAATACATAACAATCGCCTAAATTAAATTTAGGGTAAAATACAATTTCACGCATCATAAGGAGAAATTTATGTCGTCTGTTGACAAAAAAAGCGTTGACACAATCAGAATACTTTCTGCGGAAGCAATTCAGCGTGCGAATTCGGGTCACCCCGGTATTTGTATGGGCGCAGCTCCAATCGGTTACGAACTGTTTGCCGATTTTCTGAATTTCAGTTATAAAAACCCTAAATGGGACAACCGCGACAGGTTTATACTTTCCGCAGGACACGGGTCTATGCTGTTGTATTCGCTTTTGCATTTATTCGGATATAACGTAACACAATCTGATTTAATGAATTTCAGACAGCTTAACTCGAAGACCCCCGGTCACCCCGAATACGGCAGAACCGACGGTGTGGAAACCTCCACAGGTCCTCTCGGTCAAGGCATAGGCAACGCCGTCGGCTTTGCTGTTGCGGAAGCTCATCTTGCGGCGATATTCAATAAACCCGAATATCCCGTCGTCGACCACTACACTTACGTTTTATGCGGCGACGGCTGTCTTGAAGAAGGACTCGGCTATGAAGCCTGTTCATTTGCGGGCACGCAAAAACTCGGCAAACTTATTCTCCTTTATGATAAAAACGATATTACGATTGAGGGAAAAATAGATTCGACTTTTTCCGAAGACCCCGCAACGCGTTTCGCGGCGCAGGGCTGGCAGGTTATACGCGTAAACGACGCAAACAATCTTACGGTGCTTAAAGCGGCTATAACCCGCGCAAAGAGTGAACTGACAAGACCTACCGTCATTATCTGCCGTTCAGTAATAGGTTACGGCTCTCCCCTCGCCGATTCCGCCGATTCACACGGCGCGCCTCTGGGCGAAGCAAATCTTCAAAAATCAAAAGAATTCTTCGGCTGGACGGAAGAACCTTTCTGTGTACCCTTAGACGTTAAAGAGCACTGTATCAAACTTGCAGAGGGCAAACTTGAAAAGGAACGCGAATGGAACGATATGTTCGAAAGATATTCGAAAGCTTTCCCCGAACTCGCTGAAAAATACAGACAATTTATGTCGGGAGCAGACCCCGATTTCAACGCAATGCCGGAGCTTTTCAATTTTTCGAAATCCGAAGCAACGCGTGTCTCGGGCGGAAAAATTTTAAATACTTTCGCTAAATCTATGCCCAATCTTATGTCAGGCTCCGCAGACCTTGCCCCCTCCACCAAAACCGAGCTCGTCGGTAAAGGTTACTTCTCTCCCGAAAACAGAGAGGGCTGCAATATTCATTTCGGTATACGAGAACACGCTATGGCGGCTATATGCAACGGTATCCAGCTCCACGGCGGACTCAGGGCTATATGTTCCACATTTTTCTCCTTCTCCGATTATATGAAAGGCGGAATAAGAATGAGCGCACTTATGAATATTCCCGTAACATACGTTATGACGCACGATTCCATCGGAGTCGGTGAAGACGGTCCTACGCATCAGCCTGTCGAACAGCTCATAGCGCTCAGGTCTATTCCTAATATTAAAGTATTCCGTCCCTGCGACGGAAAGGAAACAGCCGCGGCTTATATATCGGCGTTCACGAACAACTCCCCCACCGTTATCGTGCTTTCAAGACAAAATCTTCCCCAGCACGAAAGTTCGGGTTTGCCGGCTATCACGGGAGGATATATACTTTCCGACTGCGAAGGCACTCCCGACGTTTTGCTTATCGGAACGGGTTCTGAAGTCGAACTGTGTACGGGCGCTAAAGAACTTCTTGCAAGCGAAGGAATCAAAGCGCGTGTGGTTTCGATGCCTTGTATGGAAGAATTCGAGAAACAGACAGACGAATATAAAGAACACGTCCTTCCCGTCTCGGTAAAAGCGAGAGTCTGCGTAGAAGCCGCTTCGCACTTTGCCTGGTACAAATATTCGAAAGATTACGGCGAAGTCGTTGCAATGTATTCGTTCGGAACGAGCGCGCCTGCAAACGTACTCTTCGAATATTTCGGTTTCACAAAAGAAAAGGTAGCTGAAAAAGCAAAACTTTCCTTATCGAAAGTTAAAAATTAAAAAAGTAATACGGCGGTAAATTACCGCCGTATATTATATTATGGAGAAATTTTTTATGAATTTGGAACAATTATTTATCGCAAGGCAGTCCACGCGCGAATTTTCGGACGAACCCGTTAAGGACAGCGAACTCGAACGGATTTGCAGGCTTGCAATCCTTGCTCCCTCCGCCGTAAACGGACAGCCTTATAAACTTTACGGAATAAACGGCGAAAAAGCTAAGCTCTTTGCTAAAAACATTCAAACCAACGGTGCAAATAAATGGGCGGATGCCGCAACGGCTTATATAGTAATTCAGCAAACCGAACCCGTAAAAATCGAACGCGGTACGAGAACCGTTTCAAACGAACCGTTTATTGCAAACGATATAGGAATTTTAACAGCGTACATTACGCTTGCTTCCGAGGATACGGGAATACAGAGCTGTATCGCTGGACTGCGCGACGAAAAAGGCATTGCGAAATTTCTGAATCTTCCAGAAGGCACGCGGTTTCCGCTCGTAATTGCGCTCGGGCATAAAGCCGTAGGCTATCCGTTACGCAATAAAGTCCGCCGCCCGCTTGAAGATACTTACCAGCTTATTAAATAGTTATACCTGAAAGTCAAAAGGTTATCGTATAAACTATCCGATAACCTTTTTTATATCATATGTGCGCAATTTAACTTTTAATGAAATTCAAACATTCAGTTTGTCGCGCGCCGTTGCAAGCATCAGTTTAATTCTGTTTTCCTGATTTACCTTTGTCGCCGAAGGGTCGTAATCAACCGCAACGATATTGCTGTCGTGATAAATATTTTTTAAAGTCCGTATCGTGCCTTTACCGACAATATGGTTAGGCAAACACCCGAACGGCTGGGCACAGATTATATTCGAAACGCCTGTTTCGCAAAACGACGCAATTTCGGCGGGAATAAGCCAACCCTCTCCCATTTTAGCGCCTTGATTTATTACTCGGTCAGCGCATTTTCTCAGATGTTCCATTTCGTGGATAGGCATAAAACTGCCTTCTTTTTCAAACAGTTTCTTTACGTTTATCTGCATCTTGTGCAGTATTCTGTAAACCAATTTATAAATAAATCCCGACTTTTTATGGTGTCCATACATCTCGTGTTCGTTTATATAGTTTACGACCATAAAAAGAATAAAGTCAAACAGCGTAGGTACAACCGGTTCGCAACCCTCCGATATAAGAAATTTTTCAAGGTTGTTATTCGCAAGATAAGAATATTTTACATAAATTTCGCCGACTATTCCTACTTTGATTTTCTTTTCGCCCGTACGCTTTACCTTAGCAAATCTTTCTATAATATACCCGCAGATTTTCTTGTATTTTTTATAACCGCCCTTTTTGAATTTTGAAAGCACATAATCGAGTATTTCGTCGCGCGCGGTGTCTGCCGAACCTTTTTCCGCCTCATACGGTTTTGTCTGGTTATAACACCACATCATTGTGTCGCCGTAAATTATAGCAAACGCAAGTTTTAAAAACAGCTTTGCGCTCACGTTGAACGACGATTCTTTTTCAAGCCCAGAAAAATTAAGTGAAACCACGGGTACGTTCGGAAAGTTAATTTTTACGGCTTTTCTGACGAGCGGCAAATAATTCGAAGCTCTGCACCCGCCGCCGGTCTGCGTAATCATAAGCGCGGTGTGTTCCAAATCATATTTACCGCTTTTAAGCGCGTCTATATACTGCCCGACAACGCAAAGACATGGATAACACGTATCGTTATGCACGTGTTTCAATCCTTCGTCTATAACGTTTCGCGAATCGTTGGTCAATACTTCTATATCGTACCCTTCCATTTTCAACAATTCCTGTATTATCAGAAAATGCCAGGGAAGCATATTCGGCACGAGTATTTTATGAGTTGACTTCATAGACTTGTCCCACTTGGGATAGTCGTTTGTATAATCGGTAATCTTCTCTTCCATAATCAAATAATTCGTTTATTGGTTTCTTCAATCGCGGCGAGTAAACTTCTCAGTCTGATTTTAACGACTCCGAGATTGTTTATCTCGTCGATTTTAATCTGTGTGTACAGTTTGCCGTTTTTTTCGAGAATAGCGCGCACTTCGTCCGTAGTTATTGCATCGAGTCCGCAACCGAACGAAACGAGCTGTACCAAATTTACGTTTTTGTGCTTCGCAGCAAAATCGGCGGCGCGGTAAAGTCTTGCGTGATAAGTCCACTGGTTTAACACGTTGACTTTTACCTTCTCGGTTTTATCGAATATACTATCCTCGGAGAGAACCGCAAGCCCGAGAGAAGTCAATAATTTATTTATGCCGTGGTTAATTTCGCCGTCGAGATGATAAGGTCTTCCAGCAAGAATAATTACCTGCTTGTTTCCGGCGTTAGCTTTTTCGAGTATTTCTTCCGCCTTATTTTTAACATCGGTATGGTAAGCTTCGAGCCTTGCAAAACCATCATCGAGCCCCTTTGCGATTTCGCGCTTACGCACCCCGTACTTTGCGAAAACCGAGTATAGTCTTTTAACGGTATTCGAACGCATATTCAAATCGAGATAAGGCATAATGAAATTATCGTCGTTCAACCTTTCGTTATTAGCTTTTAATAGTTCCGGATAGTATGCGACTACAGGGCAGTTATAATGGTTGGAAGAACAGTGTTCGTCTATATTATAACTTTCACAGGGCAGAAATATAAAATCCGCGCCTTTATCGAGAAGGCTTTCAATATGACCGTGCATTAATTTTGCAGGATAACAAGCCGTATCGGACGCGACTGTATGCTGACCCTTGAAATACAAATTTCTTGACGATTTCTCTGATAGAACAACCTCGAAACCAATACTTTCAAAGAATCCCGCCCACAGTGGAAGCTGCTCGTACATTATGAGCTGTAAAGGAAGCCCTGCTTTCCCACGCTTACCTTTAACGCCCTTTACCGTTTCCAGAAGTCTTGTCTGTTTATATGTAAATATGTCCAATTCAGACGAGGCAGGCGCAAGTCCCGCACCCCTTTCACACTTATTGCCGGAAACGTATTTTCTTCCGTCGCCGAAAGATATTATGTTTATATTGCAGTTAGAAGTACAACCGCGACAGTTTGAAGATTTTGAAATATAATTGAATTTTTCCAGTTCATCTATGCCGAGTGTACTGCTTTCGCCTGATATATTTTCCATAGCGTAAAGCGCCGCGCCGAACGCGCCCATAAGTCCCGCAATACCGGGACGTATAACCTGCTTGCCCGTTTCTTTTTCGAACGAACGCAGAACAGCGTCGTTTAAAAAAGTACCGCCCTGAACGACGATATTTTCTCCGAGCTCGTCCGAGCTCGATGCTCTTATTACTTTGTAAATTGCGTTTTTGACTATCGACGAGGAAAGTCCCGCAGAGATATCGTCCACTCCCGCGCCTTCTTTCTGCGCCTGTTTTACCGCGCTGTTCATAAATACCGTACAGCGCGAACCGAGCTCGACGGGATGCTTAGCGTACAAGCCTTCCTGTGAAAACTTATCTATCTCGATCCCCATTGCGCGCGCAAAAGTCTGTATGAAAGAACCGCAGCCTGACGAACAAGCTTCGTTTAGCATTATCGAATCGATTGCGCCGTTTTTGATTTTAAAACATTTGATATCCTGACCGCCTATATCGATAATGAAGTCGACCTTAGGATTAAAATGCAATGCGGCTTTGAAGTGAGCGACCGTTTCCACTATACCGAAGTCGGCTTTGAGAGCGCTCTTTATAAGGTCTTCGCCATAACCTGTCACCGCGCTTGCGCGGATTTTTATTCTGTCACCGCCGAGGCTGTAAATTTCTTTAAGTTTTGAAATTATAACGTCGAGCGGCTGGCCGTTGTTTGACTGGTAATGCGAATAAAGTATACGGCAGTCGGGAGTGATAAGCATAAGCTTTGTAGTTGTTGAACCCGAGTCTATTCCGAGAAAACAATCGCCCGAATAATTTTCGATTTCGGCAAATTTCAAATCAGTTGCGCGGTGCCGTTTTACGAATTCGGCATATTCTTCTTTACTGAGAAAAAGCGGCTCGCCAGTAACAATCTCGTCGCTTTCATGCACGTTTTCGACTTTTGATATAATATCATCTATATTTTCGCTATCCACGCCGACAGAGCCGAGAGCCGCGCCGATAGACATAAAACAAGGCGCGTCTTCGGGAAACACGGCATTTTCTTCCGTAAGCTTCAAAGTAGTTATGAAAGCTTTCCTCAATGCTTTCAAAAAGTGTAAAGGTCCACCTAAAAACAACACTTTGCCTTTTATTCTTCTGCCCTGCGCAAGTCCCGAAACCGTCTGGTCTACGACCGCCTGAAATATAGATGCGGCAATATCTTCTTTGTTTGCGCCCTGATTAATCAACGGTTGAACGTCCGATTTCGCAAACACTCCGCAGCGCGACGCTATCGGGTAAGTTTTTTGAGATTTAAGCGCATATTCGTCCATTTCCGTTACGCTGATATTTAAAAGCGTCGCCATCTGGTCTATAAAAGCGCCCGTTCCACCTGCACAACTTCCGTTCATACGCTGTTCTGTGCCACCGGTAATGAAAATGATTTTCGCGTCCTCTCCGCCCAGCTCAACCGCCGCGTCCGCGTCAGGATAATATTTTCTTATAGCGATAAAGGCAGCCTGAACCTCTTGCACAAAATTCAGCCCGCTTCGCTGTGAAAGTCCTAACCCCGCGCTTCCGGTTATACTTACCGAATAATCACCGCCGAATTTATCGCGCAAATTTTTGAGTTCGTTAAGAACCGTTTCTTTTACGCGCGCAAAATGACGGACATAGGATTTATAAATAATTTTTCCGTTTTCATCGATAACGCTTACCTTTACAGTAGTCGAACCGACGTCGATACCCATTAATTTTATCATTGGCTTATCCAATAATTTCTTTTACTGTACTCATTATATCACAACCGATATGTATTTTCAAATTTATTGATATGAAAATACTGTAAAAATTTAAACCTAATTATAAATTACCCTTATGCATGTATTTATTTTTCGTAGCGATTCCGCCTCTTATATGCCTTTCGGAAAGATTTTTGTTCAATACTCCGCGAACGTCCGTAAACAGCGATTTGTCAATATTTTTCAAACGCTCCGTCACGTCTTTATGTACGGTTGATTTTGAAATTTTGAAATACATTGCAGTCGCACGCACGGTTGAATTTGTTTCTATTATATATTTTCCCTCTTTGATTACCCTTTCGGCGATATAGTCGTACATATTTTGCACCTCCGCGTACTAAAATAATATGCCGTTTTAAGTCGTTATATGCCGAAATATGGATTATATAAACATTTTTTAACGAAAAACGAGACCTGCAAACAAGCAAGTCCCGTTTTTTATATTGGAGAAAAAACGTATAATCTTTTTATTTATTCACTGCCATCCGCCCCGTTCGCCGCCGCAGCTTCGGCTTGTTCATCCGCCTCCGGCGCGATAATAGCTGATACGCGCTTTCTTGCGCCGAGAATAACGAATACTCCCCATACGGCAAGTCCGACTGAAACAACGACCATAATTACAATCGTTATTATAAGCCAGGCAGGCAGTAAATAATATTTTGCCTTGGCATTCATAGAATTGCTTAGCGATACGGTATAGAGAATATTTTTGGAAGCTCTGCGCAAAACGGTCAAATCCGCATTGGAATTAGCGTCCGCGTTCTGCCATCTTCTGTCCGCAAGAGTACTAAGATTCAAATCGCCGCCTGCATAAATCATCTGTTTGGGGTTCATATATCTGTTTGTATTGAAGTCGCATATAACGGTGCCTTTAAAGCCCCATTCATCTCTCAAAACGGTCGTTAGCAATCTGTAATCTCCGCCCGCCCAAGTTCCGCCTAGGCGGTTGAACGACGACATTATTCCCGTTGCATTCCCCTCTTTAACTGCAATCTCGAAAGGTTTAAGATATATTTCTCTCAATGACTGTTCGGTAAGCCAAGTACAAAGCCCCGTAAGAGAGCGATGCGTTTCTTGATCATTTGCGACGAAATGCTTCATATAACAATACACACCCTTGCTCGCCGCGCCCTTAATTTCGGCAGCCGCCATAACTCCCGATATAAAGCCGTCTTCCGAAAAATACTCGAAATTTCTTCCTCCGAACGCTGTTCTGTGTATATTGGCTGCTGGAGCATACCAGCCGCTGTACGACGTTCCGTCGCCTTTGGCATTGCCCCAAAGTCCTTCTTCACCTACGCTCTGTCCAAGCTTATAAATCAAATCAACATTCCAAGTAGAAGCCATAACCACTTCCGACGCATAAGCACAGGTAAGATATATCGTATCTTCGCCCATAAAGATTGTGAAACCCGCGGGACCGTCCGCATCCGTCGTCTGATTTTTTTCAATCTTGCTTATCGGCTGGGTATTAAAAGCTCCCCTTCCAACGAGTTTAAGCATATCGTCCACTGTCAGACTGTCCAAAATAGCTTCCCATCTCTCATCGTCGTAACCTTTGTAATCTTCCGCATAAACCAAGTCAAACATAGTAACCGTCACGGGTGCGCCAGTCACAACGGTTTTATCGAAAGTTTCGGGGTTGTTATGCTTTGTTCCGCTTATCGAATCTATAAAAGCTTTATCTTTTATTCTCGATTCGTAAGTAGGTTTCTTTGGCCAGGTTCCTTCCCAATCGCTTCTGGATAAAACCGTTTCAAGTTCGTCGTCGATACCGCCGTTAGTATCCGTTTTATCGAATACGTTTGTTACCGTCGTCTGCGTGTTATTATCCTTTTCGAATTTATAATCTTCCGCAAGGTTTAAAGTAAACGTATCTATAGCGTTATGCGCGTCCGAGCCGAGCGTAAACACATAATCTCCGTGTTCTAAAAGATAACCTCTGTAACCCTCAATTGCCTTGCCTTCGTGGTCATAGGAAGCGAAAGAATAGGGGTCGATTTCAATAGTTACCGTTTCTGATTTGCCTTTTTCAAGTTCTTCGGTCTTTGCAAAACCGCAAAGCACTTTATGCGCTTTTTCGACTCCGCCGTAATAAGGAGCGGTAACGTAAACCTGAACGACTTCTTTTCCAGAGATTTTCTCTGCGGAAATATTAGTTACTTTGACAGAAAGACTAATCTTTTCCGTCGGTTTCAGTTCTGTGCCGAGTTTGTTTTTATCCGTTACTTCCAAGCTGAAATCGGAATAAGAAAGCCCGTAACCGAACGGATAGACTACATTTTCTTTGTACCATTCCTCGCCGTCTGTAAATCCTCTCGTTTCATAGTAGCGGTATCCTACGTAAATACCTTCTTCATAGCTTACGAAATAACCTTCGGCATAATATTCCTTGTCGTCATTGTCGTACACTAAGTAAGCGTCGCCGTCTTTTTCGCCGTTAGTTCCGAAATTAACTGCCGCTGGAGCCGCGAGAAGGTCCGTAGCCCACGTATCGACGGTTTTACCTGAAGGATTGATTTTACCGTTTAAAATTCTACCGAGCGCGTTTATTCCGGAGTTGCCCGGTGCGCCTATCCAAAGACAAGCGTCGACCGTTCCGTAAACACCGCTTTCTATCCAGCCGAGTTCCATAACCGCCGCCGAATTTATAACGACAATTACTTTACCGAAACCCGACGACGTTACGTGCTTTATAAGGTCGGCTTCGTTAGGGTCAAGTTCAAGATAATGACGTTTGGAATCGTCTGCGGACTGTCTCGGCAAATCAAAACCCTCGCCGCCTATACGAGAAAGCACTACGATTGCGGCGTCGTTAAAATTTTTATAACTGCTTTTAACACTTTCGTTATATGACGATGCAGGCGTTTCTCCCGTAACAATATCGACGTCCGCGCCAGAGTCAAGGTCCTTAGAGTTTTCGGGTCTCGGGGAACCGCTTTTCTTGTTGTCTTTATAAAACTTTTCGAGTGTATCGTTTACGATAAACCCTTCTTCTCTTAAACTGTCATACAAACCGACTTTGCCGTTATTGTTGCCGCCGCCTGAACCCGAACCGCCGTAAACGAGATTTACAGAATTTTTGCCGAACACGCTTATTTTCGCTTTTTCGTTAAGCGGCAAAGCATCATTTGCGTTTTTGAGAAGAACGGAGCCTTCTTCGCATATTTCCTCGTTCACCTTGTTTGCATGCTTGAACGCGTCTTTCTTACTGTTGGTTTCCGCAACGAATTTAGCGTCGTACCCGTCGTCGTATACGGCTATCTCTCTGCCTAGCACGCTTTTTATTACGTCGTAGAGAGCGGTCCCCGCAACGGTTCCTGCAACTATCATAAAGGCAAGCAACGCACAGGTTACGGATAACCATATACGGAAAAGTCTGTCTTTAAAATATTTTTTAAACATTTATTACTCCTCGCTCCAACCCTCGATATTGGATTCGATAGGCGACCAGGTCAGCACAGACGTAGAAAGTATTTTGATACAGTCTACGAGCGGAGCGGTAGCGGTAGCCGTACCGCCAAGTTTTATACCGTTACTCGTTGTAAGCGTTATAGTATTTTCACCCGCAACGAGGTTTAAAGACGCGGTTACTAAAACGTCCTGGAATTCGTGTTTGGGCGCGTCGGGTTTAGGGTCTATACCAGTTATCGATATGCCGGCATAGTCTATCTTGCTATCATTTACTTTTATCGTATACTCGTCGCCCGTGAGAATAATAGATTCCGTCATCTCTCCGCTTACTCTAAGCGTAAGCGTAGCGTCGTCAACCGCAACGTCGGAATTGATTTTAAAAGTCAAAGTCAATCCGTTTCTGTATAAGTAGCCAACGTAGAAACCGTTGCTCGCGCCGGATACGCCGCCTTTATCGCGCATTATCATATCCAAGCCCTTTGCTTCATTGGACCAGCCTACTCCGCTAAGCGTTTTTATTTTCGTATATTCAGCCTCAAAAACGTATTGCGTTTCCTGTTTCCATTTCGCGTACAGCGTAAGATTCGCTGTCATAGGCAGATTAAAGTCGTATTTAGTTTTACAACTTTCTTCGAGGTACCACCCTCCGAATACATAATCGTTATCGGGATGATTTGGCTTTTTAGGCTCGGAAGCCGCAACCCCTCCCTCGTATCTGAGAACCTCGGCGACAGGCGCGCCGTCGTAGTTTAAATTATATGTTATTGTATATGTAGTCGTAACCGTGACCGTTTCGGTCTTGGTTTCGTCGCAGTTACGGCACGAAATTGTTTTTAAAGTACCGTCTTCGGAAATTACACCGCCGTCCCAATCGTGTCCCGGTGCCTTTATTTCTACGCTCACATGTTCGGTGATTTCTTTAGTACATTCTACGTCCTCAAACCATTTGCCGCAGTCGCAGGTATAATAAAGTTTATTTCCGTCGGTTTCGCAGCCTGCTGAAACTGCGTCGACTTTTACCGGCGTATGAGTATGTCCGTCAGTTTTTCCACCATTTTTTTCGTCGTTATCGCATGCGGCAAAAGCGAATATACCTGCCAACATAGACACCGTTAAAGCCGCTACTCCTATTTTTTTAGCAATTTTATTCATAATAGCCTCCTCTGAAATTTCGATAGCTCTTCCGATAGCGGGTTCACCGCTATCGGAAATTTGCTATCTTTAAGTAATAAGTGGAAAAACGTTAATTCTTCTTTTTGCGTCTTACGATGAAAATTACTGCGCCTGCAATAAGGAACGCAACCGAAGTTGCCGCCGTAGATATAACGTCTATTGAGCCGTTACAGCCGCTGCCTTTTTCACCTGTATCGCCTTTATCGCCGGTAGCTTTAACATCCGTCTTAACACCGTCGATTACCCAATATCCGTCCTCGCTTATTGTGAGTACGGGAGTATCGCCCTTGTCGCCTTTATCGCCGGTAGCTTTGAATTCGGTCTTTTCTCCGTTAATTACCCAGTAACCGTCTTCGCTTATCGTAGGAGCCGCGCCAGCGTCGCCTTTATCGCCTTTGAACTCGTTAAGGTCGATAACTACCTGCCATGCATCGTCGCCTTGGTCGCTGTGTTTGTACCAAAGTTTTCCGTCTTCGGTCTTGAACTCGGTTCTGATAATAGCTTTTTCGGCTATTTCAAGAGTAAATTTATACTCCCATTTGGTATTCGTACCCCAAAGATTGTCGTAATAAGCGGTTACTTCAAAAGTTCCGTCCTCTTTGGGAATACCTGTAATTGTACCGTCAGGAAGAAGTTCAAGTCCCAAAGGCAACCCCTCAGCCTTAAACCATTGTTTATCTTTTCTTATACTCGTAACGCCGTTATCGTCAGCTTTGTCATAATCTATAAAGTTGATTTTATGTTCATACTCTACGTCAACCTGACCGCTTAAACCTTCTTCTTCGATTTCAAATGCGGGAAGAACGTTAAATATCAGTTTTTTCTTGCCTGTTAAACCTTTATTTTCGCCCCACTTATCTGCATTAAGCGTAATATTTAATGTAAACTCATATTTACCTGCTCTCAGATAAGTACCGTTAAAGTCTCCGCTTGGCATATAGAAATTAGTTCCATCAATAGGATTGCACTGTGTTGCATCGTCAGCAGTACCCTCTACGCGAATAATGTCAACGTCTCTTTCTAAACCGATAACACTTGAAAAAGGAATATACCCAACTTCGCCTTGAATAACCGTATAAGTTAAATCAGAGAAAATTCCAGCTTCGAGATTTTTTGCGTTAGAATTAGCAACTGCTTTAAGCATACGCTGTGCGGTCGTGCGAACCGCGTAATAGAGCGCGTCCTGTGCCTCGCCGTCGACTACGGGACGACCTTTTTCCGCGTCCCAGGTACCGTCGATTCTTCTTGCAACGTTTCTTTCGCCTGCGTAATCACCCATAGGGAACATATGACAGCGAACCACCATATTTCCGGGCCAGCCCCAGCTCGAACCCTCATAATAATCCGTAACCGCTAATCCGTCAAAGCCCCATTCGTCTTCGAGAAGCTTTACAAACAGATTGTAGTTCGCCCCCGCAGGAACGCCGCCGATACGGTTGAACGCACACATCATACCCGTTGCTCCGCCCTCTTTAACCGCATACTCGAAAGGTTTAAGATAAATTTCGCGCATCGCCTGCTCGTTCGTCCAGGTGCAGACTCCGCCGTTAGTAGTTCTGTTCGTTTCCTGATTGTTCAAAGCGAGGTGTTTAAGATAAGTAATAAGTCCTCTGCTCGCCGCGCCTCTTACCGCGCCCGCCGCGATTTTGCCCGCTAAAAGTCCGTCTTCGGAATAGTACTCGAAGTTTCTTCCGCAATAAGGATTACGGTGAATATTCATACCGGGACCGTACCAACCCGTTATCAGAGTGCCTTGATTGGTTTCGCTGTGTATAGCTTCTTCGCCGACCATTGTTCCGAATTGCTCCGCAAGGTCATCGTTCCAGGTGCTCGATATATTGACCGCCGCACACCAGCCGAAGCCTCTTCCTCCCGCTGACGCGCCTATTTGCGCGGGACCGTCGGTATCGCTTGTTCTGGGTTTACCGATTCTTTCGAGAGCGGCTGTATTAAACAATCCAGAGCTGACGAGAGTTTTCATTTCGTCCCAGGTAAGCTGGTTCATAAATTCGACCCATTTTGCATCTTCTTCAATACCGGTCATCTGATATAATTTAATGGTTTCTTTATTGGAAGTATCTTCTGCCTGCGACCATTCCGCGGGAATAACCGCGTCAACCACCCAAGGGTCGGTCGATTTATCCTGCGTAGATACGTACGTATTCTGCGAGTCGAGATAATTTATAGCTTCGTCACTGAATCTTACGTCGCCCGCGGTTTCGGGCAGTTCGAGTCCAGTAGCTCTCGACATAAAGTCGACCCCCGTACCGTCCGCCGTATATTTGGACTTATCTACGTTAAACATATCGTCGCCAGAGAAAAGTTTAGTATAAGCGGTACCCGTCGTTTCGTCTTCGGTATACTCGCTGTCCGCCGAATGAGTATATTCGAAAGTTTCCCATTTGTTATGAGAATCTTTATTTAAAGAAATCTCGTATTTTCCGTCCTCTAAGATGTAATTGCCCGCGTTAAGATTCCAGGACGACATATCTCTCTTATCGAAAGAAACAGTCACCGTCTCGCTTTGGCCCGCCGCGATTAAACCGGTTTTGTCGAACGCGACGAGATTTGCGCTCGCCTTTTCGATTCCGCCGGGAGTGTAAGGCGGGTTATAGTAAATCTGCACCACTTCCTTGCCGGCAACATCGCCCGTGTTCGTAACTTTTACGCTGAAAGAAATCGTATCACCGCTCGTCACGGGTGTACCGACGATTTCCTGAGTAAACGATGTATACGAAAGACCGTAACCGAAAGGATAAGTTACGTTTTCTTCGTACCAGGTATCGCCGCTTCCCGCCTGCGCCTCGTTCATTACGGTTGCTTTCGTTTCGTAATAACGATAACCGAGGTAAATACCTTCCGCGTAATCAACGCTGTGATACGAGTTGGAACCGTCGTCCACGAAATCGGGATCTTCGGCAAGTTCCTTATCGAGATAATAAATATCGCCGTTTTTATCGAGTACGGTATTATGCGCAGATAAATCGGTATAATTTTGCGAGTTGTCTCCGAAATTCTGCCAGGTAGGGTCTTTGCTCATATCCTTTACCCAGGTATCGACCGTTCTGCCCGAAGGACTTACCGTACCGTCGAGTACGCCTGGAATATCTTTAAGACCGCTCTCGCCGGGATAACCTATCCAGAGAACTGCGTCGACGCTGTCGCTTGTCTGAAGATAATCGACTTCCATAGGAGCCGCCGTATTGAGAAGCACGACTACTTTCGCAAACTTTGTTTTCGCGTATTCGATTAATTCTTTTTCCTTATCCCTGAGTTGAAGATAATGTTTTTCGGGTTGTGCGGGGTCGCGCAGGAACGCTTTATCACTAATTCCCATATACGGCTCGTAATTGTCCTGAGACTCCGTTTCGAGTCTTGAAATAGTAATAATAGCCGCACCGTTATAATCGGTGAAAGACGATTCCTTGCCCTTTAACAAATCCATCTTGGGTCCGTTTACATCGCAGAACTCCGTAGGACGGTCTTCGTTCCAAGCATTTTTCTCGAAATAAACGTCAAGAAGCGCTTTATTGTAATCGTATTCGTGGTCCGCCAAACCGTTATAGAGCGTATGACAGCCGTGCGTGGCTTCCGTACCCTCGCACTTGTCTTTGGGGTTTACCCATATATTGCCGGAACCGCCGCCCGATAAGACCATTGCGCCTTCGGACTGAGACCAGTCTTCCGGATTATAGAAGCTGTGGAATACCGTGACTTTCTTATCGTTGCCTTTTAAAGGAAGGGCGTTGTCTTTATTCTTTAAAAGAACGGTACCCTCTTCGATTATTTTTTGATTGAGCGCGTGCTGTGCCTCGGAAAGCGCGTTTTGCGTATCGTAACTGCTCGTATAAATTTCCGCATCCGCGCTGAGTTTGTTTCCCGCAAACATAGCGCTGCCGATTACGGGAACAGACATTGCCGCAGCCATAGTAACGGCTATAAGCGCGCGCCCTGTTTTTCTGCCTGTTTTAAAAATTTTTCTCACCTTTCGATTCTCCTTATTTTTTAAATTTGCGAACTTACGTTCGTCACACCTAAGACGAAAACTGTTTCGTCATTTGAACAAAACCGTATTAAAGGAATTGCTCTGTTACTGCCTGCCGAATAATTTGCGGTCGCCTCCTTATCATCTAAATTCCCTACGGTTCAAGCCAAAGAAAAAACGAAACTGAAAAAGAACCGTAATTATCGTGCAATTTAACTTACCGCAAAAATTATTACATTATTTTTTAAAAACAGACGAATTGTGGTTAATTTGGTATGAATTATGGTAAATTCGGCAAGATTTTGTTGTATATTTTCATTTTTAACTAAAAAATCCCGTCTCTCTTTTATCTTTTAAACGACAAAAGAGAGACGGGATTACCGTTTTAAGTTGAACAAACCGTAACCGGAAACAGAATATCGAGATTGAAACGTTCGTCGTCCACGCTCATAATAAGCTCGCCCGAGTATTTGCTTACGATATTGCTTATACTCTTTGTTCCGAATCCGTGGTAGCGAGTATCTTTTTTCGTTGTCTTCGGGAAACCGTCCTCAAACTCGATTTCACTGCTGCAATAGTTGTCGATATGTACGTATATGAAACCCTTTTCTTCTTTTACCGAAAGACTGATAAAACGCCTGTCGGGATTTTCCGTAAGTTCTTTTTCAATTGCGTTGTCCAAAGCGTTGCCGAAAAGCGAAGCAATATCGGTAGGGCTGAGGAACGAAAGCTTCGCGCCGTCCGCAAGACAGCTGAACGCTATTTCGTTTTTCTCGCACAGTAAGCCTTTTTCTGACAAAACTATGTCAAGCGCGTCGTTGCCTGTCTGCGCGGTACTGTCGTAAAAAGCTATACATTCGCTTAGCTCGTCCAAGTAAGCTTTTCTCGCGGCTTTGTCGTCAAGTTTTTCCAGCAATGCGAGCTGATGTTTTAAATCGTGACACTTTGCGTTTATTATATCTATTGTTTCTTTGGACATCTCGTGATGCTTTCTTTCGGTATGCATCATATGTTCCAAAACCGCGTTATCGTCGGTAAGTTTTTTTTCTTTTAAAAAACCGAACTGTATTACAATTGCGGATATACAGCTTACCGCCGCATAAGTGCTCGTAAAAACGCGCATCATACGGACATCCACTTCGCGTTTTAAATATTCGGCGAAAATATTATCCGAGAACGAACTGAGCAATATGCAAATTAAAATAATACAAAACGAAATTACGAAAGCTCGTCCATCGTAAATATCAGAAGCGAACTTACTGCGTCTCGGACGGACGAAAACGAGAAAGAACACTGCGCCGGTTACGCAATATACAAAAAAGTCAAAGATAAAAATTTCCGCCCAAGTCGGCAATTCGAAAGAAAAAAGATAGCGGATAATATTTCCTGCGGAATATGCCGTATGCTGAACGGCGTACGCGCCCGTTGCAAAATATACAGCGCCGAGAATATTGATTCTTAAACTGATAAAAGCCGCAGCGGCAAGATAAATCGTTACGAGAATAAAATAGACCGGCGAATAAACAGGGTTTCCGCCGTTAATCACACGGATAATAGCCCATGTCGCCGTCACCAAAAGAAAATAGCCGGAAAAACTTATTACCGTGCGCATAGGAAAATAATTTTTTCTCGGCTGATAAATAATAAAAATTATAAGGCAAAACAGCAATTGAAGCGCAAAAATATAGCCGTACAGTTGATGATATAAATCGCCGTACATCTGTTCGTATAACAATCTTCGCCCTCCTTGCAGTTTTTATTCCGCTGTTCTAACCGCGTAAAAATTTAAGCATATCCGTTTTGAAGTCTTTTACCCTGCGTCTCGAAAGCGGTAGACAAACGCCGTTTACCGTTACGTCCGTCTGCGAGACCTGTTGAATAAAACGAAGATTGACAATACAACCGCTGTTGCACATTGAAAAGCCGTTTCCTTTAAGAAGTTCTGCCATATCTTCCATACTCCGCCGTTCTCTCAATTCGCCCTGGGCAGTATTGTATATGATATAATTTTTATCTTTTTCAATATAGTAAATCTGATTGACGGGAATACGGAAGTAGCTTCCATCGCTTTTAATAAGTATGTCGTTCGCGCTGCGCGCTTCAACGTACTTGATAGCTTTTTTAAGTTTGTCCTTAAAGTTAAAATACTTAATAGGTTTAACAACGAAATCGACCGCGTTCACCTCGTAACCTTCTATAGCGTATTTGGCCATTTTGGTAATAAACACGATGCAGATTTCGCTGTCCGTCTGACGCAGTTTTCTCGCAGTGGTCATACCGTCAATTAAAGGCATCTCTATATCGAGAAAAGCTATATCGAAAACGGGTTTATAGTCCGTAATAAAATCCATTCCGCTGTTATAAAGCGTTACGCCGAACTCTATGCCGGATTCTTTGGAATACGCTTCTATATAATCTTTCACCTGCGACTGATACAGTCTGTCGTCATCGACGATTGCTACTCTTATCATAATATTACCGATTAATGCTTTTTCAGGCTTTTTGTGTAACAAAAAGCCTGACGGGGACGTCCCCGTCTAAACTTGATTAATTAAATTATATTACAACAATACTACTTTGTCAATACCGAGTTTTTGGGAAATTAACGTAAAAGATTTCGGTCCGACGACAACGCCGAACCGAAATCTTTTACGTTTTAATATTATTTTTTATTCATTATTCAAGTCAGTTTCGTCTGTAACTTCTTCGGCTACATCCGAAGATTGAGATAGTTTTTTATTCCTTTTAAATAGTTTTTTAAAAAGAGACACAAGATATTTATAATTTACGGCACAGTACAGTAAAAATACGCAAGCATAAGCAATACATCCGTATTTCAAATCCAGCAATTTGACAATAACGATAAAACCGACAGTCATTACGCTTTCGATAATAAAATCTTTTACAAGATTTTTTTTGATTATTCTCGAAACGAAAATTTCAGACACAATCGAATTCAACATAATAATCGCGACAACGCTTATCAATAACGCGGTAAGACTATCGAATAGATATGCGCAAATCATAAACGCACACAAACCTGCCGCCGCTGAAACCAAGTTTATTATAAGCATTAATTTTTCTTTTCTGTAAACTTTAAGATAGTTGTTCGTAAGTAAACTAACTTTCGACGAAAAAATAATAAGAGGCAACAATACACCGAGATAAGGTAAACTTTCGGAATAATTAGGAAGCCATTTATTCAATATCCAGCAACCGGGAAAATAGAATAAAAGCGCCAAAAACAAAATAGGAGAAATCATTCCTCTTATGCTTTTATACATTTCGGGAAGATTTTCCTCTTCTACACGCTTTAACGAAGGAAACAAAATAGGTCCCATAGCCGCCACAAAAGTAAGAAACAAACTGGTAACACTGAATGCAAACGAAATTTCACTGAATGTCAACTCATCCCAGCGCCATTGAACTATCATCTTAGCTCCAGTCGTCAAAAGCATTACAGAATAATTCGCGAGCATAAGCATAGCGCCTGCAACAATATTCAGCTTTGTTTCATTAAAAACTTCCCGCCCTCTAATAGATTTTCCGAAATACATTCCTTTATTTAAAAATAAGGCAACACCGATAGCAATTACATCGCCGAACAAATCACCTATACAATATAAATAAAAATCCTGTACCTTACAAATCAGTAATATGGATATAAAGATTCCGTAACTTAGTTTCTGTAAAATTATAAAAATCGTATATCTTGAAATTCTATTAGTAAGCTGAAATGTCGAAGAAGTATATATTACTATATTTTTTGTAATTATTGAAGCGGCGACTAAAATTACGATAAGTCTTGTCGCTCCACCGCAAAATACTAAACCCGCAACTAAAGCGATAACAGAAAAAAAAGCAGTCAATGCAAAAACAAATTTGAATTGCGAACGTACACGGCATTTATCCAATTCTTCATAATCGTATTGCGAATATCTTAAAATAAGCCCGTCGACAATTCCTAAATGAAAAATCGTTACTTGTCCGGCATAAAGCATATATGTCTGCCAATAGGAATATTCAAGCTTCGGAATGAACTTCGGTACAATTAAGTAAAGCACAAACGTAACAATTAACGATATTGCTTGTGCTACTACCGACATTATTAAGTTAAAAGCAATTTTTTTTGTTGTTATGCTTTTTGCCATAGAAATTTTTAATCTTTAAAAATCGTATTACAAATAGTTTCCACTGTTTGCCGCCAACTATATTTTTTGAATAAAGTTGTAAATTTTTCCTCCGATATGCACAAATTTTCTTTTAAATTAACCGTATTCTCATAATCGTTCGGATTAAAAAACTTTGCACAACCGTCATATATTTCCCTGAATACCGGAATATCGGATAAATATAATCTCCTACACCCGGCACCTGCCGCTTCTAAAGGAGGCATACCAAACCCCTCATATAATGAAGGCAATATAAAGCCGTAACAATTTTCATATAACCATTTTAATTGTTCATCGGTAACATAATCCGTAAAAATAACGTTTTTTAATTCCATATTACAAACGTAATCGGAAAACGCTCTTTTTTTACCGGCTATAACAAACGTTAAGTCGGGATTATTTTTAGCAAGACTTAATACGTATTGAAAATTTTTATTGGGATTTACAGAACCAACCGAAAGAAAAAATTTTTCGGGCAACCCTTCGACAGTTTGACTTTTCAATCTTTGAATATGCTCATATCCGAGATTAAGAACTGTTATATTTTTAACTCGTTTATAAAATTTTCTTATCCTGCCGGCAGAAAATTCCGAATCTGTAAAAATATTTTTACTTCTGTAAATATAACTTCGTACCATCAACTTGGTTTTTAAAACCCACGAGCGTTTCGGCGCATAACTATTCTTTTCCTTAAATGTTACATCGTGTAAAATAACGGACGAACGATAAAAAAACGGCGCGAGATTGCCTGTACATAAAAGCGGAAGTTTTCTTTTCTTGCAAAAACGAGGCAACGAAAATTGTTCCCATTTATTACCTATATATTTACCTGTCACACAGTATTCAACATTTGAGAATCGATCATCATCAGACACGACTGCATCGGGAGGTAAAGCCACGATAACCCGAACGTCTTCCATCTCCGATAAATATCTGACAATTTCTTTACCTACACGTTGTACTCCTGTAAGATTTTGAGCATAAAATCTACCATTAATTATAAGTTCTTTCATTTCTTCTTTAAAATGCTCCACTTGTATTTGAGTATTCCGCCTTCCATTATACCGAAAAACATCCAGTGATAAAGTCTTAAATATCCCTGATTAACCTGCAAAATAACTGTAAATATTAATAAACCTATCGCACAGGCCACCAATAATTTTGTCTCTGAATTCTTTTCTCTTTTGTAAATTTTTATAGATTTGACTATTAACCGTAAAGTTAATGCATAAAAAGCTAATGTCGAGAAAATACCTAATGTCGCCATAAGTTCGAGAGTGACGTTAGAAGGAACATACCCGGCGTCTTCGCCGAGATACAAACCATAGTTTCCCGGTCCCACTCCGAATAGCGGATTTTCTTTAAATACTTTAAAGGTTTCTGTCCATCCTGTTATTCTTCCGCCCGAAGCCTCGTCAAGCGAACTATTAAATAATCTACCGATAAACACTTCGAATATATCATTAAAAACATAATAAGCAATGACCATTAAAATAAAAATTACAACGGGAAAAATTAACTTTTTTATCGTTATACTTTTTAACAGCCAAATAATATAAATTATACCGATAACCAACGCTATACCGAGAAAACCGGTAGTAGAAGTCGTTAGAATAAGCATAAGAGCACAAAATACAATATCTTTAAAATAGTTTTTATCTTTTTCAATTAAATACATATAAAAAGATATAGAAAACCAAAAAACCATATAATTCGCTAAGTAACTCGGTTCATAAAACCAAAGGCGAAATCTCGGTATTCCCATATAAGAACCATATGTCGGTAAAAAAGAAAATTCGTAATTTAATACGATTTTTAAAAAATATTGCAAAAGAAAAAGAACGAATTGAACGTAACAGGTTTTCCGCAATATTTTTATAAATTTAGCAAGTCCGTAAGTTCTCACATAGCTTGCAAAGCCATAAAACAAAAAAATAATGTTATAAGCTATTGAAAAATAAAATAAGATTCCTCTTTTTATACTGACAGCCGAAAATATCGAAACCAGCGGAAACAAGGCGAACAAAATAATCCAAATATTAAATGTAAACCTATATTTACCTTTTACCGTCAGCAATAACGCAAATACAAATAATAAAACCTGGTCGAAACGCAGATTCACCCCTACGTTAACGCCCAGCAAATCTGCGCCGATAAACAGCACGGAAAGAAAACAAAAGATATGAATAAACGTATCGACGTTTATTTTTATATCGCTTAAAAAACTCTTTTTATTAAGTTTTATCCGACTGGTGTTTTCCACTATATGTCCCTATCCGATTCAAAATATTTCGCACGAAATTCTTATAATTATACTGTTTGTTTATAAATTCTCTGCAATCTACGGTCTCAGGACTGCGTTTCATCTTTTCGGTCAAGTCTTTTTCGTCAACAAAATAAACTACCGGTAAGTCCTTATATACCTCTCTGAACACTTCGATATCAGATATAATCGGCTGTGTACCAAGATATAGCGCTTCCAATGGAGGTATCCCGAAGCCTTCATATAGAGAGGGCTGAATTAGAAATTTTGCGCTCTCAATTTCGCTGAAAAGCTCTTCATCGGATATCCTGCCCGTAAAAAAAACATGTTCGTACGCGCTCACATCCAAATTCATACCTGTTAAAAAATTTTCTTTTTCTCCGATAATCTTTAAAGTAAGTCCGCTGACTTGTGAAAAAGCGTCGAGCAAAGTTTTTAAACCCTTGTGGGGCTTAACATTTCCAACAAAAACGATTTTGTCCTCTTTTACCGATATATAAGCATTATGCTCCGCATAATTAATTATATCTTTTGAAAGTCCCTGATAAGCCACATAGCATTTTTCTGCATATCTGCCGAAATAGTGTTTGCAACGCGACAGGGTAAAAGCAGAAACACACGTTATTGCTTTTGACCTCTTCATACAGCGTTTTAAGAGAATTTTCTTTATAAGTCTGTCTTTTATCCCTCTCGTGGTCTGTTTCAAATCGAGAAAAATCAAATCGTGCATAACTGAATATACAGGTATTTTTATGCCAAAAGGAATAAGGAAATTAGGAATAATTATAGCGTCGCATAATTTATTGAGCTTTTTATCGAACGATCTCAGGCCCTTGAAAGAATACGGTTCCGTGTCGTTTTCAACTATATGCGCACCGATATACTTTTCGAGATATTTCTTTTGCCCTATAAGAAAATATTCGTTTTCGCTATAATCGAGATTATCTAAAATCCCCTCGCACACCCTTCCTATTCCGGAATGACCTATATATCTGCAATCAACCGCTATTTTCATTTTAAACCTTAAATATTTACTACCAAAACGGTACATTTGCCGTTAATGTTTATATTTTCCAAATTCGCACTGAACCAAGTATCGCCGACACCGATTTCGTAAGAACTGAAACCGTTGGATATTGTTCCGCTGCCCCCCACTATTACAAACGCTCTGAAACTCGAATCGGAAGGAGGTAAAATGCAATCTCCGTCAACGAAATATTTGTTCACCGTAAAATACTTGCATTGCCCTATAAGAGTTTTGACAAAATCATAACGCATTATAGCGTCGTACTTCTCATACGTTTTAGGAGTATATTTTTTCATATCCAGAACGTCGAGAGCCTTATTTATATGCAATTCGCGGAGCTTGCCGCTTTTATCTTTCCTGCCGTAATCGTACAGTCTGTACGTTACGTTCGATGATTGCTGGACTTCGCATATAAGACATCCAGCTCCGATAGCGTGAACCGTACCCGCTTTAAGAAAATACGTTTCGTCCTTCTTTACGGGAATTTTATTAAGCACCTGCAACAGCGTATTATTCTCTATACGCTCGATAATCTCTTCTTTCGTGACGTCTTTATTAAATCCGACATAAATATATGCGTCTTCGTCAGCGTCGAGGATATGCCACATTTCGTTCTTGCCGTATTCGCCTTCGTTGGAAATAGCGTAATCGTCTGCGGGATGAACCTGTATTGACAAACTCTGTTTTGCATCGATAAGTTTTATCATAAGCGGAAATCTGTCGTAAGCCTGTGCTTTCCAGCCCAACTTATCTTTACCGATTATATCTATATACTCGGTAAGGGTTTTGCCCGTAAATTCACCGTTCGCAACTTTGGACTCCCCGTCGGGGTGAGCCGATAATTCCCAGCTTTCGGCTATTACGTCCATATCGCCCACGTCTTTTCCGAAAATATCGCGGATTTTCGTACCGCCCCACATATTGTCCTTGAAAGAAGGCGACATTTTTACAAGAAAATCAAGTTTCTTGGATTTATTGCAATTAGTATTTATCGCTTTTTCCGTGCAAACGAAAACCAGATTGGTTTTACCTGTATTGGTGATTGCGTACTTGCCTGTTTCCGTTAAAGTTATATTCTGGTTTTCGGTATATTCGCTTTCTTTTTCGCCGTATTCGACACGCGCCAACCCTTGGGTAATAAACAGATTGGCAACTACGTTCTTTTTTGATTTGTATTCGTAAAATTCTCTCGGAAAGACGGTTATAAGCTTAACAATGCAGTCTTCCGCCGAACCTATCAGTTCTTCCACTCCCCATACTTCATACTTTTTGGGCTGAAAATCAAAATATCTTTTATTTCCTGAATAATATTTGTTCGCTATATCTTTCGTGTCGGCTTCTTTTGAACTGTGCGTAACATAAATGGTATCACGGGTGTTTACGATTACTACGTTCTTTAATCCGTTTGCAACAACGAGCTGGTCGTCAACCATATTGACAATCTCAACTCCTTTGTTATTGTTTATTATAGCATTTTTATTATTTTTAATAGCTTTATTGTAATAATTATAAAAAGACGATATATCAGTAATTCTCGTCCATTTGAAAGCCGCTTCTATAAACTTGCAATTGTTCGTAGCTACAGCTTTAATAAGATTAACGGGTTTTATAATTTCAGTGCATTCGCGTTCTATTACGTTACGTCTTATGTTTATCGTCTTACATTTTTCGACGAACGTCTTATCCAACGACTGTAAAAGAACACTTGATTTTGCTCCCCATATTCCCGTGTCCCAAAGGCTGTTTTTGGAAGGCTTTGCGCCGAAAACTATTTTCTTACCCGAATAGACGTAATTATAGCTGTCCCCGTAATTGGCAGGTTTACAAGTTATTACAGCCAGTTTATCTTCCTTAACGACAGCTTTAAGAAGGGTCATAGTCGTATTGTAGTCGCCTTCTATAATACTGTCCGTCGGAGCAATTAGAATTTCCTCGTCAGGTTCGCATTGAAGCGCACAGATAATAACGGCAGGCGCGGTTTTAAGTGCGACTTCCTCAAATATAAGTTTATATTCCAGTTCCTGAAATACCTGCAATTGTGCGCGAACAACGTTTTCATAACGCTTGTTAGTTAAAATCACAAACTCGTCACAGAAAGGTATGTTACGCAGAATCGTGTCCTGAAACATAGACCTGCCTTCGCGTATTTCCATAAACTGTTTGGGATAATCTCTTCTTGAAAGCGGCCAGAGTCTGTCGCTGCTGCCGCCTGCCAAGACAAAACATTTCATTTGTTTACTCCACTGCGGCTAAATTAATTAAATTTTCTCTTATTCTGTCTACTGTTTTTCCTGCTTCGTCTGAGTTTTTACCCTTCGCGCCGAAGTAAAATTTGATCTTAGGCTCCGTTCCCGACGGGCGCACGCAACACCAGCCGTTGTTTTCAAGTTCGAAATACAAGACGTCGCTCTCTGGAAGATTAATCGCCGAAGTCGAACCGTCCGAAAGATTTTTCTTCACTCCGCTCTTATAATCTCTTACCGCGCAAACGTTCAGTCCGCCAATTTTTTCTGGCGGATTATTTCTTAGATTTTCCATCATTGATACAATCTTTTGCGAACCGTCCGCACCATTAAAAGTTAAACTCTGCAAATCTTCGACGTAATAGCCGTACTTTTCGTAGATGTTAAGCATCTGGTCCCAAAGAGTAAGACCCTTGGTTTTATAATAAGCGGCTGCTTCGCAAAGAGCCATTACCGCGACAATCGCGTCTTTATCCCTCGAATGGGTTCCTACAAGACAGCCGTAACTCTCTTCGTAACCGAATTCGTATTCGAGCGCGCCTTTCGTATAATCGAGTTTTCCGCCGTTTTCGGCTTTTGCTTCTTCGAACAGTTTAATTTGCTCACCTATATATTTAAATCCGGTCAGTACTTCCTTTACGGTAAGTCCGTACTCATCTGCGATAGCGTAAGCCATTTTGGAAGAAACTATTGTGGTAACCAACGCGCCGTTCCTGCTTATTTCCGGAAGCAGACCTTTTTCTCTTTTCTGAGAAAGTTCATACTCGGCAATAAGCAAGCCGCTCATATTGCCTGTAAAAGGAATATACTCACCGCTCTTATAATCTTTTGCGTAAATTCCGAGCCTGTCCGCATCGGGGTCGGTTGCCAAAACTATGTCGGCGCCAACTTCTTTCGCTAAATTCAAAGCATAAATAAAAGCTTTTTTATCTTCGGGATTAGGATATTCGAGCGTAGGAAAATTGCCGTCGGGGGCTTCCTGTTCCGGTACAACCCAAACTTTTCTGAATCCGAGCTCTTTAAGTACACGGCGTACGGGCACGTTGCCCGTTCCGTTGAGCGGAGTATAAACTATTTTCAAATCATCCGCAACGCGCTTTATTGCGTCTTCGTTAAGTATTAGTTTTTTCAGTTCGCTTATAAAAGCGTCGTCTGTTTCTTTGCCTATTATTTTGAGCAAACCGTTATTTTCGGCAGTCTTTCTGTCCGTACGTTTAATATCCGCATAATCGGTTATCTTATTTACTTCCTCAATAATCAGTTTATCGTAAGGCGGAACTATCTGTCCGCCGTCCGACCAATAAACCTTATATCCGTTATACTGCGGAGGATTATGACTTGCCGTTATAACTATCCCCGCAGTCGCATTAAGGTATCTTACTGCAAAAGAAAGTTCCGGCGTAGGTCTTAAACTGTCGAAAAGATAAGCTGTTATGCCGTTTGCTGCCAAAATAAGAGCCGAATCCAAAGCAAATTCTTCGGACATTCTTCTACTGTCGTAAGCAATCGCGACGCTGCCTTTTTCGGTTCTGCTTTTTATAAAATCAGCAAGTCCCTGGGTAGCTTTTCCAACGGTATATACGTTCATACGGTTTGTACCCGCACCTATAACTCCGCGGAGTCCGCCAGTACCGAAAGAAAGCTGTCTGTAAAACCTGTCCTCTATTTCTTTTTCGTCTTTAATCGATTTAAGCTCGTTTTTGGTCTGCTCGTCAAAAACGGGACTTGTACACCATTTTATATATTCGCTTTTGTAATCCATCAGAGAAGTTCCTCTTCGTTTTTTTCTTTAAGCGCATCTACGATTTTCTTGACGTCCTGCGCTTTTTCTTTGGGACATACGAGAATCGCGTCGGGAGTTTCAACAATGACAAGATTATTTATACCGACTGTCGCAACAAGCTTCCCGCTTGAAAATACGGTTGAGTTTTTCGTGTCTATGCAAAGCGTCTTCCCTATCTTTATGTTGCCATCAGCATCTTCCTTATGAAGAACATTCATCATATCCCAGCTGCCGACATCGTTCCAGCCGAATTCACCCTGAACGACTTTTATATTATCGCTATTTTCCATTATTCCGTAATCGACCGAAATAGAACGAATAGAAGGATAAATTTCTTCTATAATCTGCCGTTCGTTTTCAGTGCCGAAACTTTTAGAAATATTTTCTATACATTCGTATATATCCGGAAGTAGTTCTTTGAATTTTTGTAAAATTACAGACGTTTTCCAAATAAACATTCCGCTGTTCCAGACGTAATCGCCACTTTTAATATATTCTTCGGCGGTCTTTAAACCGGGCTTTTCAACAAATTTAATTACGGGTTTGGCTTTCTCTGCCGAATTCCCGATTTTTATATAACCGTAACCCGTTGCGGGAAAAGTCGGAGTAATACCGACCGTGACGAGCGAATCGGTTTTTTCAGCCGTTTCAACAGCTGTTTTCAATACTTCGGCAAATTCTTTACCGTTTTTTATATATGCGTCGGAAGGAGTAACGACCATTATCCCGCCGCCGTATTTTTTCTCGATTTCCATAGCGGCATAGCAAAGACACGCGGCGGTATTGCGCGCAGCGGGTTCTGCGAGAATATGATTTTTTCGTATGCGTCCGTCCGTTGCGGAAGACATTTTTTCGGTCTGGGTTTTGTTTGTTACGACAAAAATATCTTCGTAGGAACAAACCTGCGCAAGACGGTCGATAGCCTCGTTTACCATAATCTCCTTACCGCTGAGGTTTAAAAGCTGTTTAGGAGTTTGCTTTCTCGAAAGGGGCCAGAATCTGGTTCCGCCGCCTCCAGCCATAATAACGCCGTAAATTTTCATAAATTTAAATTCCTCTGAAATAATCAAGCGTATCCGAAACGGATTTTTTAACGGATATTTCCGGCTTCCAGCCGAGTTTTTTGATTTTGGAAATATCGGCTTTTATGCTCGGCACATCTATAGGTCTGAATTTCGCTGCGTCGACAGAAATTTCTATTTTACTTTCACTCATAGATAAAATAATATTCAAAATCTCTTTTATTTGAATTGTTTCGCCGCTTCCCACGTTATAAACTTCTCCTGCGTATCCCTTTTCGGAAAGCACAATATAAGCCCGCACTACATCTCTGACGTCTGAAAAATCCCTATAAGAGTCCAAATTACCTACGGTGATTATAGGTTTATGCTCTCCTTTTTCTATGCTCGCAACTTGATTACAGAAGTCTGCAACTACAAATTGGGAAGACTGCCGAGGTCCGATATGATTGAAAGAACGAGTCATAATGATATGCAGGTTATATGCTCTGACATAAATTTCAGCAAGTTTTTCCTGCGTTAATTTAGTAAGCGCATAAATATTTTTCGGTTGTGGAACACATTCTTCGTTCACTGCGCATTCATAATCTATATCGCCGTACTCTTCGCTCGAACCGATTACAAGAACTTTGGAAGAGGGACTATGCAGTCTTACCGCCTCAAATAAATTTATCGCTCCCAAAATGTTGATATTAGCGGTCATCTGCGGTTTTTCCCAAGATAATTTGACGGAACTTTGCGCCGCTAGATGATAAATAACATCAGGTTTGATTTCGTTAATCAATTCACATACATCGGAAAAATCGGTTAAATCAAGATTGTAAACATTAACGCCGCCGTCAATATTCTCGTGTTTTAACTTCGTCGCATAAACATCAAAATCCACCGCTTTTAACGCGTCTATCAAATAACCGCCTACAAAGCCCGCCGCGCCGATTATTAACGCTTTCATTTATTTTCCCTTTTGAAGCAATAATTCTTTTTTAGCCAGTTCCAAATCGTGCTTTGCCATAATTTCGCAAAGCTGTTCGTAACTGGTTTTCTGAGGATTCCAGCCGAGAACTGTTTTCGCCTTAGTAGGGTCACCCCATAAATTAACGACGTCCGTAGGTCTGAACCACGCTTTGTTTACGCAAACAAGCATTTTACCTGTTTTCTTATCGTAGCCTTTTTCGTCGATTCCGCTACCTTTCCATTCCAGATCTATACCGACGTATTTAAAAGCTAAGGTAGTGAACTCTCTTACGGTATGCTGAACACCTGTTGCAATTACGAAGTCGTCGGGTTCATTATGTTGAAGAATCAGCCACATACATTCCACATAATCTTTGGCATATCCCCAGTCGCGTAAGCTGTCGAGATTGCCTAATTCAAGATGATCCTGCAAGCCGCAAGCAATTCTTCCTGCGGCAAGAGTTATTTTACGGGTAACGAAATTATCACCTCTTCTCTCAGATTCGTGGTTAAAGAGTATGCCGTTACAAGCAAAAATGCCATAGGCTTCCCTGTATTCCTTAATCATCCAAAAACCGTACTGTTTAGCGACTGCATAAGGCGAATAAGGATGAAAAGGAGTATTTTCGTTTTGCGGGCACTCTTCCACTTTACCATAAAGTTCAGAAGTAGAAGCCTGGTAAATTTTCGTTTTCTTGTCCAAGCCCAAAATATGAACAGCTTCGAGAATTCTGAGAACACCGAGAGCATCGACATCTCCCGTATACTCAGCCGCGTCGAAACTTACCTGTACGTGCGATTGTGCCGCAAGATTGTATATTTCGTCCGGCTCTATATCTTTTACGATTCTGATTATACTCGAAGAATCCGATAAATCTCCTTCGTGAATTTTTATTGCGTTTTTTGCTAAAAGATGGTCTATCCTCTGTGTCGTCGATACGGACGCGCGTCTCACTATTCCGTGTACTTCATACCCCTTTTCAAGTAAAAACTCAGCTAAATAGCTACCGTCTTGTCCAGTTATGCCTGTTATAAGCGCCTTTTTCATTAAAATTCCTCCAATAACTTATTTACGTTAATTTTAAATTTGTCATAGGTAAAATTCTCAGCGACTCTGAGTTTTGCGGCTTGTCCGTACCGCTTCCGCAGATTTTCGTCTTTTGCGAGAACTTCGATAGCTTTGGAATATTCGTTCACATTGCCGTTTTCGACTTCTATGCCCGTAATTCCGTTCAAGCTTACATAATTTACTCCGCTTCCCTCTATGATGAAAGTTACCGCGGGTTTCCCGAAAGACATAGCTTCGGCAAGAGCAATTCCGAATGCTTCATTTTTAGTCACGGACGGAAAACAGAATATATCGCAGGCAAGCATATATGCATTGAGTGAAATATCGTCCACCTTACCTAGAAAACAAACTTTTTCATCGTCTTTTGCGAGGTCTTTGAGAGATTTGGTTAAAGGTCCGGCGCCGCCGATATAAATTCTGTAATTTTCGCCAAGCAGTTTACTTGCTCTTACCAAATACTCCATTCCCTTGTAAGGAACGTGTCTTCCTATCGCAAAACAAATTGTTTTGCCTGCGTTCAAATCTCTGATTTCAGAAGCTTTTTTTACGCATTCTTCCGAAACATTCATTCTGCTTTCGTTTACGCAATTCGGAATAACCGTGCATTTATCTCGGTTTATAGAAAGAAACTTACTGCCGTCAATGTAATTTGGACTTGTCGCGACTATTTTTGCCGCCCTTTTAATAAGGCGGTTTGTCTGTCCTTTAAATAATTTACATAATATCTTTTGCTTTGTTATATCCAGATGCCAATATAAAACAAGTTTGCAATTCCGATATTTTTTTAATATTTTCAACAAAGAATGCGCGCCGAAAGGATTCGGATAATGAAAAATCACGATGTCGGGTTGAAAACTTTTAAAAGTCTTTTTCAGTAATTTACCGTATGAAAGCGAAAGCGACTGCGACGCAATTTTCGCAAAACATCCCGCGCGGATTATTTCCGTACTGTCGACGATATCGGACGCGTCGCCTTTTTCGTGATTGAAACAGAAAACTTTCTGCTCGCAACCCTCGATAGCTCCGACTATATCTCTTGCCACTTGCTCCACGCCGCCTATATGCGGATAAAAATAATTTGAAATCTGTAAAATTTTCATTCTAGTCTCTCTCGAAGAGGTCTCTCGTATAAACTTTATCTTTGACGTCGTTTAAAACGGCGTCGTACCTGTTTGCTATTATAACATTACATTTAGATTTAAACGCGTTTAAATCGTGTTCTACTTCATATCCGTTAAATATATTCGTATTAAGCGCAGGTTCGTAAATAATCAGATTTAAGCCGTTTGCAGCAAGTATTTTCATAACGCTCTGTATGGCGGAAGCTCTGAAATTATCTGAATCAGATTTCATTGTCAGTCGGTAAACGCCTATTTGCACGCCTGAATTATCACCGCCGTCCGTACAGCCTGCTGTTTTCATTATCTCTTTGGCAATAAATTTTTTTCGAGTGTGATTTGACTCCACTATCGCTTTGATTAAATCGTTGGGCACTCCTGCGTAATTTGCTTTAAGCTGTTTTGTATCCTTAGGTAAACAATAACCGCCGTATCCGAAAGAAGGATTATTGTAAAATCCGCCAATACGCGGGTCGAGCCCTACACCGTTGATTATATCCTTAGAACTAAGGCCCTTTATTTCGCAGTAAGTGTCTAATTCGTTAAAATATGCCACACGCATAGCAAGATAAGTGTTTGAAAAAAGTTTAACCGCTTCGGCTTCCGTAGTGTTCATAAAAAGAACTGGCACATCTTTTTTAATTGCTCCGTCTTTTAATAATTTTGCAAAAGCCGCCGCGTCTTTTTCCGATTTTTCCTCGCCTTTTTCGCATCCGACAATAATTCTCGAAGGATAAAGATTATCGTATAACGCTTTCGATTCCCTTAAAAACTCAGGCGAAAAAAGAATATTTTCATAGCCGTATTTTTCTTTCAAACTCTTCGTATAACCGACAGGAACGGTTGATTTTATTACTATTACGGCACTCACGTTTACTTGCCTGACTTTTTCTATCACATCTTCAACCGATGTCGTATCGAAAAAGTTTTTATCGGAATCGTAATTCGTAGGCGTTGACACGATTATAAAATCCGCCTGCCGAAATGCGGTTTCCGCGTCAAGAGTCGCCGTCAAATCAAGTTCCTTTTCGGAAAGATAATTTTCAATTTCCCTATCCTGAACGGGAGACTTGCGGTTATTGATTAAATCGACTTTATTCTTTACAATGTCAACCGCGAAAACTTTATTATTCTGCGATAAAAGTACAGCCAGCGAAATCCCGACATACCCCGTACCCGCTACGGCGATTGTTAATTTATTACGCATATTCCTCCGACCAAAGCCGATGATTTTAGTATATATTTATACTATCTTAGTATACAGCAGAAGAACGCAAAATGCAAGTATTATTAACAAATATGTTATCTATATTTATTATGCCTGTTTTTTAATCAAAATAACGGCGCCGAATCATCGGTACCGTTATTTTTATTTAAATAGCGCTAAAATTTCCTCTATTCTTTCAAGTGTTCTGTCAAGCCCCTGACGCGTTTCGGAAGAAACCGCTATAATATTTCCCGCACCGCATTTATAAGCCGCCGCAATATTCTGCAAACTCCGAGCCGCCGCGGCTTTGGAAACCTTATCCGCTTTGGTCGCTATTACCGTAAAAGGTATAATATTATAATAGAGATATTCTATCATCTGTTTATCATCAGCCGTAGGGTCATGACGTATATCGCAAAGTGCAAAAACGTGGTCCGCGCGTTTTTCGGCAAAAAACATTTCGATAAGTTTCGCCCATTTCGCCTTTTCCTGTTTCGAAACACTTGCATAACCGTATCCCGGCAAGTCGGCAAGCACGAAACTTCCGCAATCGAAATAATTTACAAGTCTTGTTCTTCCCGGGTCTTTAGAAACTTTTGCTAACTTTTTTCTGTTAGTAACCGTATTGATAAAACTCGACTTGCCTACGTTTGATTTTCCGCAAACGGCTATTACGGGTTTATCTGTTTCAATAAACTGCTCTCTTGCCGCGGCGCTGGTTATAAATTCCGCATTAGTAATTTTAATCATTTTTATAAACCCAAAATCGCGTTTCTGAACACCGCATCCACTTCCGTTACGGGAATAAAATTAATACTGCCGCGCACCGATTCGGGAATTTCTTCCAAGTCTTTCTTATTGTCCGCAGGAATTATTACGTCGTGAATTCCGATGCGATATGCCGCAAGCGCCTTTTCTTTAAGTCCGCCTATCGGCAAAACCTTTCCGCGAAGAGTAATTTCACCGGTCATCGCAATGCTTTTTTTAACGGGTTTTTGCGTGAACGCAGATAATATCGCCGTGGCCATAGTAATTCCCGCGCTGGGACCGTCCTTCGGTGTAGCGCCTTCCGGAACGTGAATATGAATATCCGTATTTTCGAACAGCGAACCGTCTATACCGTAACTTGCACTGTTTGAGCGGATATAACTTATCGCTGCTCTAGCGCTCTCTTTCATTACGTCGCCGAGCTTACCCGTCAGTAATACGTCGCCTTTACCGTGCATTGCTGAAACTTCGATAGTAAGAGTTGTACCACCGACGGAAGTCCAGGCAAGCCCCGTAGCGGCTCCTACCTCGTCTCCTCTCAAGGCTCCGCCGTCGCGTTCGTATCGCTTCGATCCCAGGAAATCTACAAGATTTTTTTCGTTTACGCTGACTTTTTTAAGTTCTCCGCTTGAAAGTTTAACCGCGGCTTTGCGGCAAACCGCGTCTATTTTTCGCTCCAAACCGCGAACTCCCGCTTCCAGAGTGTAGCCGTCTATTATAGCGTCCACAGCTTTATCGGTTATAGAAATTTCACTCTGCTTCAAACCGTTCGCTTCGCGTTTTTTCGGAATAAGATAACGTTTGGCTATTTCCTTCTTTTCTTCGGGCGTGTAGCCTGTAAGCTCGATAATTTCCATTCTGTCGAGAAGAGGCGCGGGTATCGTATCGAGACTGTTCGCGGTCGTTATGAACAGCGTTTTGCTCAAATCATACGGCACCTCGATATATCTGTCGAGAAAAGTCGAGTTCTGAGCGGGGTCAAGAACTTCTAAAAGCGCGCCGGCGGGGTCACCGCGTAAATCGGAAGAAATTTTATCCACTTCGTCCAAAAGAAACACGGGATTTACCGAACCGGCTTTTTTCATTCCGCTGATTATCCGCCCCGGCATAGCGCCGACGTAAGTCTTTCTGTGCCCCCTTACTTCCGCTTCGTCTTTAACCCCGCCGAAGCTCATTCTGACGAATTTTCTGCCGAGCGCGCGGGCAATCGAACTCGCAATCGAGGTTTTGCCTACTCCCGGAGGTCCGACGAAACACAGTATGGGCGCATTTAGACCGCCCGTTCTCTTTAATACAGCAATGTATTCGATAATCCGCTCTTTAATCTTTTCAAGACCGTAATGGTCTTCTTCGAGAATATTTACGGCGTCGGAAAGTTTCTCCGTATCTTCTGTATGCTCAGTCCATGGAATGTCGAGCATCCAATCCAGATATACACGCAAAACATTGTAATCCGGCGAAGAATTCTGCATACGCGACATACGCAAAAGCTCTTTCAAGCACTTCTGTTCCGCCTCCTCAGGCATGCCTTTCGCCTTGATTTTTTCTTCGAGCTCGTCGCGCTCTTCCATATCGTCGCCGAGCTCGGTGTGTATGGCTTTAAGCTGTTCTCTCAGATAATATTCTTTTTGGTTTTTATCTATATTCTGTCTTACCACCGAATTTATTTTACGCTCGAGACGGATAATCTCGCACTCGTCGTTGAGAAGCTTGTCCGCTTTTTTTAATCTGTCCAGGGTTTTAGGACATTCCAAAAGTTCCTGTTTCGTATCCGTCTTTATTTGCAGATAGTGCGCCGCGATATTAACGAATTCATCGGGGTCGGAACATTTATCGAGAGTTAAAACCGCATCCTTTGACAGACCGCTGTCGGAGGATGTGATATCTTTTAAAATTTCTTTCGAAGTGCGGAAGTAAGCTTCTTCAAGAGCCGGGTCGCCGTGGACGGGCGTAATTTCCTCGACTGTCGCAATAAAAGTTCCGTTTTCCTTTACAACCTGTCTCGCTTCGGCGCGGAAAAGTCCCTCCACAGTAATACGCAGGTTATTGCCGGGAAGCTTCGTAATCTGACGGAGTTTTACAACCGTCCCCGCAGTATAAAAGTCGCCGTCGGTAATTTCGTCTTTCTCCGACTGTTTCTGTGCGCATAAAAATAAGCGCGAATCGCCGTCGGCGGCGCGTTTAACCGCGGTAAGCGAAATCATTCTGCCAACATCGAAACTTACAGTCGTGTTAGGGAATACCACTCTACCGCGCAATGCAAGCAGAGGAAATTCTTGAAATTTGCCCATAAAAACTCCGTTATAAGTAAATTCCCCCGATCAATGAGGGGGAAAAGACTTAAAAATTTTATCTGTTTACGCCGTCTTATTATAAATTATTTTCGGCTCTGCTTTATCCGTAACGCACTCTTTCGTGACTATTACTTCCTCGACGTTCTTTTCCGAAGGAAGCTTGTACATAACGGAAGTCATAAATCCTTCTATTATCGTCCTCAGTCCTCTCGCGCCTGTCTTTAAACGGATAGCAGTGTTCGCAATCTCACGTACAGCACCGTCGTCGACGGTCAGTTTTACACCGTCCATCGCAATCAGTTTCTGATATTGTTTTATGATAGCGTTTTTAGGTTTCGTAAGAATATTTACGAGAGCATCCTCGTTCAGAGGATGCAGGCTTACGACTATTGGAACGCGCCCGACGAATTCTGGTATAAGTCCGAAATTCGTCAAATCCTGAGGCTTGACTTCGGCGAGCATTTCGTATACGTTCTCTTCGCCGTCTTTAACCGAACCGCCGAAACCGAGAGAAGTATTGTCCCTGCGTTTTTGTACTATTTTATCGAGTCCGACAAACGCCCCGCCGCATATGAACAGTATATTTGTTGTATCTATTCTCAGACATTCCTGCTGAGGGTGTTTTCTTCCGCCCTGCGGAGGAACGTTTGCAACCGTGCTTTCTATAATTTTCAAAAGCGCCTGCTGAACACCTTCTCCCGAAACGTCGCGAGTAATCGAAACGTTTTCGCCCTTTCTCGCAATTTTATCGATTTCATCGATATAGATTATTCCGCGCTGAGCTTTCTCTATATCGTAGTCCGCGTTCTGAATAAGCTTCAACAGAATATTCTCCACGTCCTCGCCGACATAACCCGCTTCGGTCAGCGTTGTCGCGTCCGAGGAAGCAAACGGCACGTTGAGTATTCTTGCAAGCGTACGCGCAAGCAAAGTTTTACCGCAACCCGTCGGACCGAGTAACAGTATATTGCTTTTCTCAATTTCTACGTCTCCGTCCTGTTTTTTATCCTTTCGCATATTGTTAATGCGTTTATAATGGTTATAAACCGCTACGGACAAAACCTTCTTTGCCTCGTCCTGACCGACGATGTATTTATCAAGTTCATCTTTTAATTCCGCGGGTTTTTTCAAAGGAACGGGTTCGAGCCCCGCAACATCAGCCTCTTTTACCATATCGCCGCATATCGTTATGCACTCGTCACAAATACATACCGCGTCCTGTCCGCTTATCAGGCGGTGAACTTTATCTTCGGGTTTTCCACAGAACGAACAAAATCTTTTTTCTTTCAAAATTACTCCTTTCACTAAAAATATTTTACCGCTAAAATTAATTATCTCTTGTAAAATACTTTATCGATAAGACCGTATTCCTGCGCTTCGTTTGCCGACAAATAATTATCCCTGTCAGTGTCGCGTTCTATAACGGACAGAGGCTTTCCGGAATTCTTAGAAAGAATTTCGTTGAGCTTCTGTTTGGTTCGCAAAATATGTTCGGCTGCAATCTTTATATCGCTCGCCTGTCCCTGGGCTCCGCCCAAAGGCTGGTGAATCATTATTTCGCTGTTTGGAAGTGCAAATCTCTTTCCCTTCGCGCCGCTCGATAAAAGGAACGCACCCATCGAAGCCGCCATACCTATACAGATAGTGGACACGTCGCACTTGATATAATTCATAGTATCGTAAATCGCAAGCCCTGCGGATACGGAACCGCCCGGACTGTTGATATAGAGCGAAATGTCTTTCTGAGGGTCTTTCGCTTCAAGATAAATGAGCTGAGCAACTACGGTATTGGCAACGGCGTCATCTATTTCGCCGCTCAAAAAAATAATTCTGTCCTCTAAAAGTCTGCTGTAAATATCATACGAACGCTCCCCTCGGGAAGTCTGTTCGACTATATAAGGTACTAACGCATTACGTTCCATAAAAAACTCCTTGATTATTCGTCTTTATCAGTCTTGGCTACGGTCTTTTTAGCCGCAGTTTTCTTCGCCGCGGGCTTTTTTGCCGCTGTTCCCTTAGTTGCGGATTCATTAGCGGCAGGCTTTTTCGCCGCGGGCTTTTTTGCTTCTTTGTCGTTATCGGTATACATTTCGTTATTTGCTTTGAGGAAATCGAAAAGCTTGGTTACGATTATATCGCTTGTGATATATTCAACCTGTCTGGGGTCTATGCTCTTTTTGTACTCTTCGAAAGATTTATCTACCGATTCTGCCTGTTCTTTTATTTTTGCGTCAATTTCTTTTTCTTCCGCTTTAATGTTTTCGGTCTTTATTATCTTGTCTATGACAAGTTGGCTCAATACTCTGGGAGCCGCCTGCGAATTGAACTGCGCACGGAAATCTTCCATAGATAGGTGCATATAATTGAGATAATCTTCGAGTTTAAGACCCTGATACATAAGACGGTAAGAGAAATCCTGAACCATTCTGTCGATTTCGCGCTCTATCATAGCATCGGGAATTTCGGCTTTCGCATGTTTGCTGATTTCGGAAATTATGCTGTTTTCCGTTTCGTCCCTGCCCTTGCTCTCCGCACTCTTTTCCAAACGCTCGCGGGTCTTTTTCCTGTACTCTCCGACGGTTTCGGTTCCCGCGTGTTTCTTTACGAATTCGTCTGTAAGCTCGGGAAGCTTTTTAGCAGTTATCTTATTTAAAGTAATATTGAAAACGGCTTCCTTTCCGCGCAGATTGTCCGCCTGATAGTCCTCGGGAAAAGTTACGTTTATATCTTTGTTTTCGTTAAGTTTCATACCTGCGACAGCTTCTTCGAAACCGGGGATAAAAGAACCGCTTCCGAGTTCGAGGTCATAGCCTTCCGCGGTGCCGCCCTGAAATTTTTCGCCGTCAACGCTACCTGAAAAGTCTATATTGACGGTATCGCCTTTTTTGCAGGCTCTGTCCGTTACCTCGATTGAGTCCGCGGATTTTTCGAGAAGTTTTTCGACTTCCTTCTCCACGTCCGTATCGGATACATTATATTCAAACTTTTTAATTTTTAAACCTGTATAAGCGTCTATAGTAACTTCGGGTTTAACGGGAACGATTGCGGAAAGAACGACTCCTTTGCCTTCCTTCATTTCTTCGACATCGAGCGAAGGTTCGCCGACCGAGGTAAAATTATCTTTTTCCTTTTCGAGAATTTCGGGATAGTGCTGGGAATAAAGAATATTTAACGCCTCTTCGAACAAAACGCCTTTGCCGTAATAGTTTTCGAGTACGGGCTTGGGAACCTTGCCTTTTCTGAAACCGGGAACCGTATATTTTCCTCTTACTTTCAGGTAAGACTTATTTAAAGAATCCTGCCATTCCTGCTCGGAAAAATTAATTGTAAGCTTAACCGTGCTTTTTTCTCCGACTGTCTGCGTATACTTCATTGTTAATCTCCTATTAATGTAATCAATAATTTATGCGGGTAATATTTTAACACAATATATTTGTTTTGAAAAGCGTTTTGCATTTACTTTTTCCAAGTTTTGCTATATAATGTCTGTTAAATAAGAAAAGGATATTTTAATAATGCCTCAGGACGCCTATACTATAAGGTACGTTGCGGACGAGCTAAAAGGACTGCTTTGCGGCGGAAAGATTTCCCGCGTCATTCAGCCCGCGCGCGACGAGCTTACATTTATTATATACACCGGAAAAACCAACGTCAAACTCGAAGCCCGACTTTCCGCGCAGGATACGCGATTAAGCGTCGCTTCAAGCGAAAAACCCGTTCCGCTTTCGGCGCCCAATTTCTGTATGCTTTTAAGAAAACATTTGCAGAACGCGGAAATCCTCGACATTGTACAGCCGGATTTCGAAAGAATAATTTATTTCGATTTGAAATGCGTATCGGATTTTTCGTCGTCGGTTATGCGTTTGTACTTTGAACTTATGGGAAAATATTCGAACGCGGTTCTCTGCGAAAACGGAATTATCGTCGGTGCGCTTAAAACGACTTCGATAGGCGAAAACACGAAGCGCGTGCTGTTCGGCGGAGTCAGGTACGTTCCGCCCGAAAAACAGGATAAAATTTCACCGGACGATACCGCCGAACTCGAAAACGTTTTGAAATACGCTTCCGGCGACGCCGCCAAATTCATATGCGAACGCGTCAAGGGCTTATCCTACGCAACCGCGCTAGATATGGTCCGCGTATACGGCGAAAACATAACCGCCGCAAATATTTACGAATACGTATACAATTCCGTTCCAGAACCCTGCGTAACTTACTTAAACGGCAAGGCGAACGATTTCAAAGTACGTTCCGACGAAAAAGATAAAAAAGTTTATAAAAGCTTGCTCGAAGCTCAAAGCGCTTATTATTCCTACGTCGATTCAAATCGTGCCTTTGCGGAAAAAAAATCAAAACTCGAGAACGCGCTTAAAAGCGCGTTCAAAAAAACAGAGAAACGCCTCGCCAATATCGAATACAAACTTTCAGAATGTAAAGACGCGGATGTTATTAAGCTCAAAGGCGAACTTATAACCGCTAATATCTACGCTTTACAGCGGGGCATGAAATGGTTTACTGCGCTCAATTATTACGACCCGAACGGCGGTACAGTAAAAATAGAACTCGATGAAACTCTCTCTCCCTCCGCAAACGCGCAGAAATATTATAAGAAATATGCAAAATTAAAAAGAACGCAGATAAGCGTTACCGCGCAGCGCGAAGAAGCCGAACGAAAGCTCGGATATCTGAACAGCATATATTCGAGTATCCGTACGGCTGACGATTGCGCCGATTTAGACGAAACGGAAGAAGAACTCGAAGTGCTCGGACTTATCAAAAAAACCGATACACGAAGAAAAAAGCAAACCACAGTCCCCTTCCGATCGTACAATATCCGCGGTTTTAAAATTATCGCGGGACGGAATAATTTGCAGAACGAAAGACTGACGAAAGGACTTTCGCCCGAAGATATATGGCTGCATACGCAGAAATACCACTCCTCACACGTCGGAATAATAACCAACGGCCGCGACGTTCCCGACGAAGTTTTAAAGACAGCGGCTGAAATTTGCGCTTACTATTCCGACGGGCGCAAGGGCAATAAAATTCCGGTTGATTATACATTTAAAAAGTACGTAAAAAAACCGCCCAAATCCGACGCGGGTTTTGCTGTATACACGAATTATAAAACGGTTCTTTCCGAGCCTTGCGCTCACAGCCCGCTTGCAGGTGACAACGATGAAAAAAGATAAAGTAGATAAAAAAACCGAACAGCCATATACGGGCAGAACTTACGCTTATATAGCTGTAGCGCTTATTTTCGGAGCGGCTCTGTTTTTCGGGCTTGCGTTTACTGTAATGGGAATTTACTCCTTGATTGCGTCGCTGATTTTAAGCCTCGGTTCGCTGGCGTTCTTAAACGTACAGAAAAAAAAGAACGATTTCGGGAGACTCGTTATACTCAAAATATGCGCATATGTCGTACTGTTTACGGTGACGGCGTTTTTTATAGGCGGAATAATCTGGTCGGCAAAATAATCGAAGTAAATTCAGAAAATAATAAATTTCATTGAAATTATGTATAAAACCGATATTATTTTGTCAATATTAATTATTGATATGGACAGAATTTGCGGCGCGGTTCTCGACAGAATTCATGCGTTAAGCCCTGCGGGACGGTACGTGATAATCGACGAGGACGAAATTTTTGAAGCCTTCCCCGACGGAAGCGACAGAAGTTACGACGAACTCGAAAGAGTTTTATCGGTTTTAAGAAACGGCGGTTACATCGACTTGAAATATTCGAGAGGCGATATGTACTGCGTAGCTCCGTTAAAAGAGTATGTTGAAGAACAGTCTCTGCCTCATGCAGCAATCGAGGAACGTAAACAGAGAACGGATATAGTCTTCTTTTCGGCTTTCGCAGGGGGCGCGTTGGGAAGTCTTATTATTTCGCTGATATTCGCGGTTTTGTGATATGCTGTCTAAAAACGAAAACGAAGTAATGTCCGCAGTTTACAGTCTTTGCGACGGCACTGACGGATGTCTTATATCTCCGCTCGACATACTGTCCATTCTTCCCGCAAAAAGAAATTTCAGCCCCGAAAAAATAGACGGAATTCTCAACGATTTAATGCGCGACGGATACTTCGATCTTATAACGTCGGAACGCAAGGGCGAGAAGATGTATGTCATAAACCTAAAAGAAAACGGCTTTTCATACAAACGCAACGCCAAACAGAAACAGCGCGACGTGGCGTTCCGAATAGTGCTCGCTTTTATAGGTGCGGCGGCAACATTCATATTCGGCTTGATTTTAAAAGGTATATTCGGTTAAAAAACCGTCCGAAGGGACGGTTTTTATTTGCTTTTTTTTGTTCGGCTTGGTACAATATTAAATAATACCGCGTTAAATTGCGCGGTTCACACGACTCTTCGAGGATTAAAATTATGAAGCATAAGAAATTATTCATATCACTTACGGCAATAGGGTCCGTTATCGTATTCTTTGCGATATTCCTTATGATTTGGTTCGTGGGCGGCAACTATAAAGATTTTGAATCTTTCAGAGAAGAATTCGAAATCCCCGGTCTCGATGACGGAGCCGTACCCCAAGGTATGGGCACATGTCCTGCGGAATATTACGTATATAACGAAGAAGTCGATAAGACGGAAGCCAAAATACAGCAATATTACTTTATAAGCGCGTATATGTCCGACGGTTCACCTTCGCGCATTTACGTTACCGGCGCGGAAACGGGTTATGTAGGGTATGTAACCATGAAAACCGAGGACGGCAAAGATTTTTACGGACATTGCGGCGGAATCGCTATCAACAATACGCGAAGTGCGGTTTCTTCCACTACGGCTAATTATTATACGTTATGGGTAACGGGCGAAAGTATGGTTTACTGCGCGAAAGCAAGCCCCGAATTCATATCCCAGAAAAAGACCATCGCACAGGAAATCGTGGAAAAAGCCGGCAGAAAAGCCGATGCAGCGGAAAATAAAACAATTCAGTTCACCGCTTCTTTTGAGGCAAACTGTAACGCTTCGTTCTGCTACTATTACGACGACCCCTCGTCCTCGGGCGTTTCTTCCGACAGGCTTTACGTCGGGGAATTCTACCGCGACGGCAATTACAAGACAGACGACAAACATAAACTCACTACACCGGGCGGTTACAAAAATACGGCGTTTATGTACGAATATAACGTAACTTCGAGCACCGAAAATAAGTACGGTCTTTATATGATAAACGCTGCTGACGGACTTGCGGAAAGCGACAGAGTACCTAGGATACAGAAAATTTTCTCTCTGCCCGAAAAAGTACAGGGTGTTGCGTTCTCCGGCAAAAAGAGTTACAGCAGTTCCGACGGTATTCTCGTTCTCTCCGAAAGTTACGGGCTCTCCAATTCACATCTTCTTTGTTTCGACAATAAAAAGCTGATGACTTCCAGCAGAAAATATACGGACGTATCCGGCGAAAGTTTCGTTTACAAAGGCGTCAAAAAAACGTTCGGCGACCAAACTTTGGATTATACGGACTCGTCCTTATACGTTTATTACGTCGATAAAGCGGACGAAGAAATGTTCGTAAATGATTACTCTATTCCGTCTATGTCGGAAGGACTTTGCGTCCCGACGCCCACCACCAGCAACAACGACGCAAGCAACAGAATTTACGTCCTCTTCGAATCTGCTTGTAACAAGTACAAATCTTTTGTGCGAAAACGAACCAAAAACGTTTACAGTTTCATTCCAAAAATAGGTTAACGATTTAAAAAGCCGTGCGCTTTACAGTAATTCCCTCAGTTGCGTTCTTTCATTTTTCGTGATATAATGATTGTACGATAAACAGTAATTTGACGTGCAGTGAAGTCAGTCAAGCTGTTCGGCAATAAAGATACGCGGCCGCGGCGACACGCCGCTAAATTTCAATTTGACGTGCAGTGAAGTCAATCAAGCGGTTCGGCAATAAAGATACGCGGCCGCGGCGACACGCCGCTAAATTTCAATTTATCCTTCTAAATAGTTTGTGGTAAAAAGCTCTCGAACATATTGTTCGAGAGCTTTTGTCCTTGCTTGAAAGTATAACTCTTAATAATTTGGTTTTTTAATTCTCTATGGGAAGTGCGTTTTACCGCACGGCTTTTATTATTATTTTATTTACAGAACGCAAGGCAGGCTTTATAAAGCATATAAACGTCGGCTTTGGATATAAGCTCGTAAGGCGCGTGCATAGAAAGCACGGGAACTCCCACGTCCACGGTGTCTATTCCGAGGTTACCTATATATTTCGCGACGGTACCGCCTCCGCCGATGTCTATCGCGCCGAGTTCGCCCGTCTGCCAGATTACTCCGTTATCGTCGAATATATCGCGGATAAATCCCATAAATTCGGCGGGCGCGTCGTTCGTAGAGGACTTGCCGCGCGCTCCCGTGTATTTGGAAACAGCCGCGCCGCAGGAAATATATGTCGAATTGCGCTTTTCGAAAGCCGAACTGTAAGTCGGGTCGTATCCCGCGGTAACGTCCGCTGAAATACATTTTGAATTGTATCTGACCTCGATAGGGTTTGCACCAAAAGAATTAGCTATTGTTTCGATTACGTCAGATATTACTTTACTCTGCATACCCGTGGTTCCGTCGCTTCCCACTTCTTCCTTATCCGCAAACACCGCAAGAACGGTATGAGGCGAATCGCAGTCGAAAATTGCTTTCATTTCAGGATACGCGCATACTTTGTCGTCGTGTCCGTACGAAGCAATCAATGCGCCGTCGAAGCCCACGTCACGAGCCTTTCCAGCAGGAACAAAACAAAGTTCGGAACACTGGAAGTCGACTTCGGTTATTCCGTATTTCTTGTTTAAAAGTTTTAATACCGCCGATTTGACGCATTCCTTTTCATCTTCATCGCCGACTTCGGGAAGTCCGCCTATGACCGCATTGAGATTTTCACCATCGATAGCTTTGCTCATAGTCTTTGCGCTCTGTTCGGCTGCAAGATGGGGAAGCAGGTCGGTAATATAGAATACAGGGTCATTCTCGTCTTCACCGACACAAATTTCTTTTTTCTCTCCGCCGCGGAGCATTACAACGCCGTGAAGCGCGAGAGGCATAGCCGTCCATTGATATTTTTTTATACCGCCGTAGTAGTGCGTTTTAAGGTAGCAAAGCCCAGCTTCCTCATACATAGGATTAGGTTTCAAATCGAGTCTGGGCGAATCGACGTGAGCGACCATAATTCTTATACCGTCCTTTTCGACGTCCTCTTTACCGACTTTTATAAGGAAAATGTTTTTACCTCTGTTGACGAAATAACGTTTATCGCCGTGTTTGAGTTTTTCGGAAAAACTGAAAGGTTTAAAACCGTTTTCTTCGGCCAATTTGCGTGCCGTCTCAGACGCTCCGCGCTCGGTCTTCGAGCTGTCAAGAAATTTTTTGTAACCTTCCGAGAACTCGTAAATGCTTTCCAGTTCTTTACCGTCGGCTTCTTTGTAAACGTTTTTACGCGTGTATTTAAGTTCCATAATTTTCTCCTTTTATGATTTCGCTAATTATTATATTATTTAAGTTAAAAATTGTCAAGGCAGGCAAAAAAAAATTTAAAAATTATTCGATAAATATTTTACTATTTATTATTAATAGTGTATAATGGAAAAGTATGAAAAACGGCAAATACGCTGCCAAGAAAATAGCTACGCTGGCAATCTTAACCGCGCTCAGCTTAATAACTTTCATAATAGAAAATCAATTCCCGCCGCTGTTTTTTCCCGGCGCGAGAATGGGGCTTGCAAACATATTCTCGTTCGCCGCGCTTATAATGTTTTCCCCTGCGGAAGCGTTTGCCATAGTGGCAATCAGAACGGGGCTCGGCGCGGTGTTCGCGGGAAACCTCTCCGCTGTTATGTACAGTTTTACCGGCGGAGTAGTTTCAATGGCGGTTTCATCTGTGCTTTTATACACGCTGTATCCGCGGATTTCGGTTATGGCTGTAAGTATTACGGCTGCCGCGGCTCACAATATCACGCAGATTTGCGTATTCGCTCTCGTGACCAATACCGCAAATATGTTCGTAAACATACCGTATTACGTTATGCTCGGCATTGTATCCGGCGCGATAGTCGGAGGCGCGATTATGCTTGTCTTTAAGAAAATTCCCGCAAGCATTTTCGAAAAAGCTTTATACAGCCGCAAAAACAACAAATAGTTTTCTTCTTCCCTTCCGGGAAGCGAAATATAAAAGAGTAAAAATTTTTAAGGAGTGAAAAAAGTTGAAAGCAGTAAAAGGAAAATACTACTTCGGCGGGATACATCCGCACGATATGAAAAATATCGCAAAAGATGCCGCCCTTGAAGTATTGCCCGAACCCGAAATTCTTGCAATTTCAACCTCACAATCGCTCGGCAGACCTGCCGTTCCCGTTGTCGAAGCAGGCAGGGAAGTTAAACAGGGCGAATTAATTGCAAGAGCGGACGGTCCTATATCTTCCGATGTTTTCGCAAGCGTAAGCGGAACGGTAATTGAAATTAAGGACGAAACGGGCGCAAACGGAACGGATGAAAAGTATATTTTCATTAAACCCGACGGCAAAAACGAAACGAGTTATCTTCCCCCTCTCACCGACACTTCGGCGGACGAGATTAAGGCAAGAATAAAAGACGCCGGCATCGTCGGACTCGGCGGAGCGGGGTTCCCCACCGCCGTTAAAGTTTCTCCTAAGACGAAAGTCGATACGCTCGTTATCAACGGAGCCGAGTGTGAACCCTATCTTACCTGCGACCATCGTCTGATGCTTGAAAGAGCGGACGAAATCGCACGCGGAGCAAGATATCTTGCAAAAGCTTTGGGCGTTGAAAAGATTATAATCGGCATAGAGGCGAACAAACCCGACTGTATAAAAGAGTTTGAAAAATTCGACGATATTCTGCCCGTTATTCTTAAAAAGCAATATCCTATGGGCGGTGAAAAACAGCTCATATACGTCACTACCGGCAGAAAAGTCGGGATAGGAAAGCTCCCCGCGGATTCGGGCGTCGTCGTTCAAAACGTGGCTACATGCTTTGCGGTTTGCGAAGCAGTCGAACTCGGCAAGCCTCTTATCGAGAGAGTTCTGACAGTTTCCGGAAAAGCCGTCAAACAACCCAAAAACCTTTGGGTCAAGGTCGGCACTCCCGTTCAGGCAATTATAGATTATTGCGGCGGAGAAATCTCGACGCCCAAAAAGGTCATACAGGGCGGTCCTATGACGGGTACGGCTCTTGCAAATTACGATACCTATACGCATAAGACTACATCGGGCGTGCTTTTGCTTACAGAGAAAGAAGCGGCAGCCGACGAGCCCACTCCCTGTCTTAACTGCGGCAAATGCGCCGACGTCTGTCCTATGCACCTTATGCCTATGGACACCGCTTTTTACGCGGCGGCAGGCGACTTTGACGCGGCGGCGAAATACGGTCAAACCGCGGCTTGCATAGAGTGCGGCGCGTGCGAATTCATATGCCCCGCCAAACGTCCGTTAATTCAAGCTATAAGAAAGACGAAGGCTGCCCTTCGCAATAAGAAACAGGAGAGATAAATATGGACAATTCAGTAGTAATTTCCACGCCTCCCCACGTAAAATCGAAACGCACGACGCGCGGTATTATGATTGACGTCGCTATCGCACTCTTACCGAGCGTAATTGCAGGATGCGTCTTTTTCGGCTGGCAGGCTCTGCTCATAATACTCATGTCGGTATTCGCGTGCGTTGCAACCGAGTTCGTATACTTTTTCATAGCCAATAAAGGCTTTTCGAGCAAGTGCGCGAACGCAAAGTCGGTTTGCGTAAGATGGCTTAAACAGTTTGACTTTACTTCGGTGGTCACAGGTCTTATTCTCGCGCTAATTCTCCCGGTTACCGATAAATGGTATGAAGTTTTATACGAAGTTTTAATCGGCGGAGTATTCTCGATTGCGCTAGTAAAAATGCTATTCGGCGGAACGGGCAAAAACCTCGTAAACCCCGCCGCGGCAGGACGCGTGTTTATGTTTTTAAGCTTTGCTATAACGACCTACTCGGCACCGCTCTTCGGCGCGCTCAACTTCGAAGCAGGCGTTTTCACGGGTCCCACGAACCTTTCCTGGCTGCTTCCGAGCGAGGGTAACCCCATTACCAAGCTTCCCGTTATAGACCTGTTCTTGGGTACGGGCGTTGCCGGCTGTATCGGAGAAACCTGCAAAGTCGCAATTTTAGTCGGTTTCGTTTATCTTGCGATAAGGAATGTAATCAAATGGTGGCAACCTCTCCTGTTTATAGCAGTTTTCGGATTTACAGCCGTATTTCTTTCGGGCTTCGATTACGCCAACCAAGGCGCGTACATATACGACTTGGAACTCTTCCTTCCCCACGTCTTCTCGGGCGGCGTGCTGTTCGGCGCGGTATTTATGTTCACCGATTACGTCACTTCCCCCAAAGGAGTGTTCGGACAAATAGTTTATTACGTAATCGCTGCTCTTCTCGTAGCCATACTCAGATATTTGACGAAAATCGAAGTAACTTCTTTCGTTATTATACTTATGAACCTTTTCGTGCCTTTGATTGATAAATACGTCAGAAGAAAACCTTTCGGCTATAAAAAAGAAACCGGTAAGGAGGGCAAATAAATGAACGGTAAAAGTTTTTTCAAAAGCACTACTTTTAAATGCATTATCGCACTTTTGTGCGTTCTTCTCGTTAGCGGTATTTTCCTTACTATTATGAACAGCCTGCTGGCAGTCACTCCCGAAGAAAAATTCAACCGCGCGATAAACAAGATTTACGGAAAAGCGGTTAAGACCGAAACGATAAGCGATATTAAAAGTTTCAACGAAACTTCGCCGAACGGTTCCATTGAAGAAGCTTACAAAGTTAAAGACGACGGTAACTTCCTTATTAAATCGACAGGTTACGGCGGATTCGACAACGGTACCGTTACCTGCTGGGTTGTAGTAGTCGTAAACGGCGGTGCAGTCAAAGGCATCGACAAAGTTATAATCGATTCGAACAAAGCCCAGTCCTATATAGACAGAGTAGGCGATAAAGCGCTATCCCAGTTTTCGGAATTATACGAGGACGGAATCGTATACACTCCCGCTCTAATTACGGGCGCAACCGTAACGAGTACAAAGAACGCGATTTGCAACGCGGTCAACACAGCTCTCGAATTCGCAAACGTCAAGTGTGGAAACGTCGTTTCGGAAGCGAAGAAACTTCTTGAAAACATAGCTAACATTTACGGCGACACGAAAGTTTCGGTTTTCGGAGTCAATGAAAAAGGCGAAGAAAAACTCATAGAAGAAACCGATGAAACCGTTAAGGGATTTATAGAAACTCCCGTAACCTCGGGAAAAGCTACCGTTGAAAGTCTTTACAAGGTAAGATTCAACGACGGTGGAAAAGACGTACTGCACTACGTTGTATCTTCGACGGGCGTCGGAGGATACCCCGACGGAAGCGGAACGGTAACCTGTCTTACTGCGTTCGCAGTAGAAAACGGAGCTATTTCGCGTATCTACAAAGTAACCATTACCGCCAACTTCGGACAGTCGTATATCGGAAACATCACACACCTCGACAAGTATCCAGGAGCCGACTATAACGAAGGCGAAGATATGAACTTTATCACCTCAGGCGCAACGATGTCTTCCGCGGCTATCAATAACGCGGTTAACGGCGCAATGAGATACATCGAGGCAAATATAGCCAACCTCGGCGATATGCCTGAAGAAGGAGACACAGACGAAGGAGGCGAAGAAAATGAATAAGTACAAGAAAATTACTTTAGACGGACTTATTTTCCAGAACCCCACGTTCATTTTAGTTCTAGGCACCTGCCCCACTCTCGGACTTATTTCGTCTGCGTTCTCGGCAATGGGTATGGGGCTTACCGTTCTTGCCGTTCTGCTTTTGAGCAATGTCATAATATCCGCGCTCAGAAAAGTTATACCCAACGAAGTGCGTATCCCCTGTTACATAGTGGTTATCGCAACACTTGTAACTTTTGCAAGAATGTTCCTTGAAAAGTTCGTACCCGACCTTTACGACAGTCTCGGCGGTTTCTTAGCATTAATAGTTGTAAACTGCATTATATTAGGCAGAGCGGAAGCATTTGCAAACAAACACACCGTTGCGGAAGCTGCGGTTGACGGAATCGCAAACGGTTTAGGTTTTACAGTTTCTCTTACAGTTATGGGCATCATCTGCGAATTCTTCGGCAAAGGTTCTTTGTTCGGTTTGCAGATTATGGACTTCAAAATCGGTATGCTTGCAACTCCCGCCGGCGCGTTCCTCGTTTACGGACTCTGTATTGCGGTATTCGTTTATATCGTCGACGGAATCGAAAGAGCAAGACGCGTTAAGGCAAATAAACTTGCGCGTGAAAATATGTTGAAGGAGGCCGCTTAAATTATGGCAACTCTTATTTCGATAGTTCTTGCAGCAGTACTCACTAACAACTTCATTACCGCAAAAACTTACGGTATCTGCCCCTTCCTCGGCGTTTCGAAAAAGACTTCGTCGGCAACGGGTATGGGAATCGCCGTAACACTCGTTATGCTTATAGCAACGCTTGTTACCTATCCTATTTATACTTATGTAATGGTTCCGCTCGGAATCGAGTTCCTTGAAATCATATTCTTCATTTTTATAATCGCTTCGCTCGTACAAATGCTCGAAGTAATTATCAAAAAGATTTCTCCCTCGCTTTACAATGCGATGGGCGTATACCTCCCCTTGATAACCACCAACTGCGCCGTGCTCGGCGTAACCGAACTCGTTATTGGCGATATGTCGGCTATTTTAGGCGAAGGTGTTACGATGAATATCGGTTGGGCGGCGCTGTACGCACTGTTCGCAGGTCTCGGTTTCACGCTCGTTATGATTATTATGAGCGGTATGCGCGAAAGACTTAATTACTACAAACTCCCCAAAGCGGTCGCGGGCTTCCCCATCGCAATGGTAACAGCCTGCTTCATCTGTATGGCATTTATGGTTTTCAGCTATATAAGCTTGTAAGGAGGAGAGAAAATGAATTTACTTGAAATCACCAACGCGACCTGGACGACGGTCGGTATCGTAGCGGGAATTTTCGCAGGTACCGCGCTCGTAATAGGAATACTTATTCTCTTAGTCGGAAAATTCTTCAAAGTCGATATGGACGAGAAAATCGAGAAGATTATGAACAATCTCGCCGGCGCAAACTGCGGCGGGTGCGGTTGCTCCGGCTGTTCGGGCTTTGCTAACAAACTTGCGGAAGGCACGGCAAGCCTTACAGACTGCCATGTCACTTCTCCCGAAAAGAAAGAAGAAATCGCCAAACTTCTCGGTATAGAACTTACAGATGAAGAACCCACTGTCGCGGTAGTTCGCTGTAACGGCGGAATCGAAAACTGCGGACAAAAATTCGAATACAAGGGCAATCCCACCTGCGCGGCAAACGCGTCGCTCCTCGGAGGAAACAAGGCTTGTTCTACCGCATGCCTCGGTTGCGGCGACTGTAAAGCCGTTTGCCCCGAAAACGCGATTTCCGTCAGCGGCAGACTTGCGCTAGTCGACCCGGACAGATGTATTTCCTGCGGAGCTTGCATTACGACCTGCCCCAAAAACATTATTGAACGTATTCCCTCCTCCGCTCCCGTATACGTCGCCTGCTCGTCGAAATGCAAAGGCAAAGACGTTACGAGCGTATGTAAAGTCGGCTGTATCGCCTGCGGACTGTGCGCTAAATCCTGTCCCCACGGCGCTATAACTATGCAGGATAACCTGCCTGTGTTCGATTACTCGAAATGTACCGGTTGCCTTACCTGTGTTGCGAAGTGTCCCAGACACATAATTATAAGCCGCAAAACAATCGCGGAAGAAACACCCGATAAAAATGTTTAAATAAAAAACAGACCGTCGGAACAGACGGTCTGTTTTTTTATTTTGAAATCGATTGATTAGGGTCGTCCCAATCTTTTTGAATTATCGGTTCAACTTTAATACCGTGCGAATTGCATGTAATAGTATCACTGTTATCTTTCATAGGCAAAAACATCATACAGTCCTTGCTTCTGCAATTGGCATTAATCATTTCTGCGGTCTTTTTGCTTTTATCGACATAGATAACATTAATGCCGTTGTTTTCGGTTTTAACAGTAACAGTTATGCCTTTGCCGTCTTCTTCGACGCTTACGGTATCCGACAGAATTTTAACTTCACCGCCGAATTCGTATTCAAAAACCGTAGTATACCTTAATGTAGTTCTCGAACCTGCGGAAATTTTTATACCCGTCAGCGGTTCGCGGTTAAAAGCTGTAAACGCGACAGTCAACAAGACCGCAACAAGAACCGCTATTACACCGTAGATTATCAAATCCCATATTTTAAAGCCTTTATCGGCTTTGACTTGTTCTATCTTTTTAAGCGACATATTTATTCGAAAGTGAATACGACCCTTTTATCCGTAAGCTTATTACGTATGAATTCAACTGCTTCATTCTTTTCCATAGCCATAATCGCCGTGGTAAGCGCGTCATCCTGCGCTGCGCTTCCGCCTATCACCGTAGCCGACATTATACCCGTCTGTACGGGTTTACCCGTCTTTGCGCTAATTATGTGACAATAACGCGTTCCGTCGATTATATACCTCTGTTCGTTATCTCCGCTCGTCGAAAGCTTTTCGTTTCTTACGGTAGTAGTCAGATATGTTCCGTTAGGCGTACGCGGGTCTGTAAACGAAAGATTGTATTCGCCTGTCTTATACTGGTTTTTAACGAGCATACTGCTCGTTGCAAAACTGAAATATCCGTATTCATAACCGTATTCGTCGAAGAGTTCGTCAACGCAGTCGACAGCGTAGCCTTTACCTATACCGCCCAAATCGAGTTTCATAGTCAGCGTTTCTCCGTCAACCTCAACAGTACAAGAAGGTTTAGTCACGAAATATTTGCTTTCCGCTTCGTCGTATTCGAGTTTTAACTCGTTAAAATGCGAAGAAAGTTCGGTATATTTTGCAATAGTCTCATCTTTCGGAAGTTCGGCCTTCGATGTCGGTTTTTCATTGTCGCCCGCAAACCCATAAGCTTCAACGTTGTAATAAAGAGCAGGATTATAATATCCGTTTGTCAGCTCGAAAACGTATTTTGCTTCGCTCAGTACTTCGTAGCCTATTTTACTTATTTCTATTCTCGCACCCTGCGCGGCTTCGTTGAAATTGTATATATCGGAATTTTTTACGGTAGCCGAAATAGATTTTTCGATTACATAAAGTTTCGCGCTTACAACTTGGAAAAACGTATTGCACTTCGCTTTCGCTTCGTCCGAACTGAAATCGTCCGACACGACGAGGTCTGCTTTTGCAGTCATAGAATAAAAACTCTCGTGCATAGAAGAATATACGGAAGTATCCTTATTATCGTAATTTCCCGATAAACTTTCGTATCCCTCTATCAAGCCGCCGAGCTTATATTTTTTCTGCGTTATTTCGAAACTGCCATCCGGCATATTCGTATAGACAGCGTATGAGTTATTATTGCAGCCGGAAACAAGGCAAACCAAGCAACAGCATACCGACAGTAATATTGTTCCGAATTTCATTTTCATAACTTAATTATATAATAATTAAAAGCAAAATGCAAATAAAAACAACCGAGCCTGTTTTTAAGCGCAAAATAAAACCCGCCTTGTAAGGCGGGTTTTTATATTATTTGTTTTAATTATTTGCCGAGAGCGTTCTGAATTGCAAGAAGAAGTCTTCCGCTTCCCTGCGTCGCGCCGGAAATAAGAAGTTCGCTTCCGCTCAAATCTGCGTTGTAATCCACTCCGTAAGGCTCGCCCTTGGAATTCGTATCTAAAGCCTGTGTAGTTTTGCCGTCGGCACCCGTTACAAGCTTGTAACCGTAGTTTGTATGAACGTCTATTGCAAGAACATCCGCAACAGACCAACCTACATACTGCTGTAACAACCAGCTTTCATGACTGGTCCAGTTAGAACAAGCTTTGTCCGTCCAGCCGTAGCTGTGAATATTGGTTGCAGCAGGTGCGGGGATAACGCCCTTTTCCCATTTGATTGCTTTGTTGGTACGGTTTCCGTCAGCATCGAGCTCAACGTAATACAGTGAATTTGCGTCGGTAGCCGCGTCATAACCATCGGCAACCAAACCGTTCTTCGTCAAGTCATATCCGTAAGTAAGTATCCAAGCGTAAGGAAGATTTACCAACTGATTGAAATATGTTTCCCAACCCGTGCTTACTACCGTCCAGCTATGAAGAGTAGCTTCCGTCGCTTCTTTGCCGTCTATGACATCTTTATAAGTCTGAATATTTTTTGCATTTTCATTGTCGGTGTTCGTAATGTCTTTAACGGAAGTGATAATATTATTCTCAACCGTAACTTCGACTACCATACCGTAAGGAGTCGCGCTGTGTGCGCCGATATAATGGTATCCACCGTAATAAGTACCGCTTCCGCCCGTGCATCCGGTGGACATAGCTACGCCTACGCACATAGCCGCAGAAGCCGCCGCAATAGCCAATGCTTTAAAAATCTTCTTCATAAATTACCTCTTTAAAGATTTATTACTTTATTATTCTATCACACCGCAAAAACAGTGTCAACAAATATTGGTATATTTTTACTTATTTTTTTACTCTGTTCTCAGTGCGACAACAGGGTCTTTCTTTGCCGCCGCAGACGCGGGTATCAAGCCCGATATAAGCGTAAGAACCGTGCTGATTAAAACCATTATCAGCGCCTGCCATACTGGCAGAGAAGCTATCGTAAAGATACCTGCAATAGAGCCGACTATAAGATTGATTATGAGCGAAAGTATATAAGTTATTATGACTCCCACTAGCCCCGCGGCAAGTCCGATTATGAATGTTTCCGCAATAAACAGACGTTTTATGTCCTTCTTTCTCGCACCGACGGAACGAAGGATTCCTATCTCTTTTATCCTTTCCACAACAGACACATAAGTTATAATGCCGACCATAACGGTTGATACGACGAGCGACAGAGCTGTGAAAGCTATAAGAGCGATTGTTATCATCTGTATCATCGTATTTATCATCGTAATCATTAGCCCGACGGTGTCAGTGTATTTGATTTTATCGTTTTCACTAAGCCCCGTAACCCTTACAACTGTTCCGTCTTTATTCGTATATTCGAGTACACCTTCCGCACTGCCGCAAGCGGTATTCCATAAATCGAGATAGTCGGTAACCAAATCTTTGCTTTCGAAATCGAGAGGATAGATATAGAACGCATTAGGCAAATCGGTGCCCGCAACTATATCGACGCCGACCGATAAATCCCTGTTCGCGCCTCCCGACATAATTATACTCATCATATCGGTTTGACTCATTATTACAGAAGATGCGGTATCGATCGCATATCCACCCTCGGCCGGATAAGAAAATTCATACGAATACGGCAGGTTTTCGAGCCTTTTATCGGGGAGTCCGTTTATGTATTTTACTATCGCGCTATTTTCGGCTGAGGCTATGGTTTTACGGGTAAGCTTTTCGGTATAATAAAGACCCGAAGCCAGCGAACCGTACGTAACGTCTGCTTTTTTCTGTATTATAGCTTTGACTTTAAGTTTCATTCCCTTTTCCGTATCAAAATTATCTGAATACGGATTGTACATATAAGGAATAGGCTTACCCGTCTGCGGGTTGTTTAAGTTTACATAGCTGTATACAACGTCGTTTGGATACCAGGTAAACGAATGCGCGTCTTCACCGATAAAAAACGAATAGTCGAGTCCTTTATATTCTTCGTCGTATTTATTTTCGCTTTCAAGCCATTTGCCGTTATATTTCCAAATAATGTTTTCGTCGTAAGCGTCTCCTGCGGCTTTATAAGCGAAATTGAGAAATTCCTCTTCCGTCATATAACCGAACTGACCGAAGTTAAGGTCCGCGAACGCGTTGTCGTTCACAACTAGAATAAGACCGTCTTCGCTGTTGAAGATCTCTTCAAGTTCCTCTCCGCTTAAATTTTCAGTCTTGCCTTTTTCTGTAGCCAATATTTCATACTGTTTTAATATGTATCTATAATCGGGCATTTCCATAAACGAGCTGACCGTGCTTATCATAGGCGCATATTTGGAATATTTATCCTGCTTTCCGAGAACGGAAGTATACATAGAACGTATTCCCGTAACAGAAGAATTATAAACCTTACCCGAGTTCCCGCCTACTGCAAAGTCAGTATATATGTAGTTCGACATTTCGAAATTGTAACCGAATTGAAGCGCGTTATAATATTCTGCCGGCATACTGTCGACGAAGTCTTTGTATTCGGGCGTTATGATGTTCGTAATGGTCGCGCCGTTGAACTTCATAAGGTCGTCAAGAACCGAATCGACGTAAACTTTGTCGTCGAGTCTGTGCAAATCTATTTTTTTACCGCTTCCGTTCATACTTTCCATAAGCGCGGTCACGTCGACAGCGGTTTCCGTCACCGCCAAGGGATAACCGGAAAGCATATCGTCTTCCATACTTACTATGTAACTCTGAACGCCCGCCGAAATAGCGAGAACCATCGAAACGCCTATTATGCCTATACTGCCTGCAATAGCGACCATAGAAGTACGCTTTATTTTAGAAAGCAGATTTTTGAGCGAAAGCATAAACGCCATTCCGAACGACATAGAAGAACGTTTCTTTTTGCCCTTATTGGTTTTACCTGTTCCCACTGTCTCAGTTCCGCGAACCGCTTCTTCACCGTCGGTTTCTTCTCCGTCATAAGGCATACTGTCGTCAGTGATAAGACCGTCCATTAACCTTATTATACGCGTCGAATACTGCTCGGCAAGTTCGGGGTTGTGGGTAACCATTATTACGAGCCTGTCTTTTGAAATTTCTTTCAGCAAGTCCATAATCTGGACGCTCGTCTTCGAATCGAGCGCGCCTGTCGGCTCGTCTGCCAGAACGATTTCGGGGTCGTTAATAAGAGCGCGCGCAATTGCAACCCTCTGAGCCTGACCGCCCGAAAGCTGGTTGGGACGGTTGTTAATCTTGTCTTTAAGTCCGACTTTGTCAAGCGCTTCTATCGCTCTTTGACGGCGTTCTTCCTTACTTACGCCCGAAATCATAAGCGCAAGTTCAACGTTCTGCAAAATCGTCTGATGAGGAATTAAATGATAGCTTTGAAATATGAAACCTATCGAATGATTTCTGTAAGTATCCCAATCTCTGTCGCCGTATTCTTTCGTGCTTACTCCGTTTATCACAAGGTCGCCAGACGTGTACTTGTCAAGACCGCCTATGATGTTTAACAGTGTGGTCTTACCGCAGCCGGACGCGCCCAAAATCGAAACAAACTCGTTTTTTCTGAAATTCAGACTGATGCCTTTCAGCGCGGAAACCGTTCCGCCGGCAACGACATAATCTTTTTTTACGTCTTTAAGTTGTAACATAAAAAGCCTCTTCTTTTTTTTAATTTTTAACCCGACGGGTTATCTCATACCTGCTTGCAACCGCGATACCGAACGCTCTTTGCCGAGTATGCGCATTATAGTACATAAGTCGGGCGAATTCGGAGTTCCCGCAACCGCGATGCGGAGTATCTCCGCAACGTCTGAAACGTTACCTTTAAACGCGTCGGGATTTGCCTTGTATTCGCTCGTTTCGCTCGCAAAGCCGACTTTCGGAGCAATAGCCTTTACTTTTGCAAACCAGGCGGAATTATCGTCCGCAGGGTCATAGGTTTTTATAAACTCGCCGAGAACGGTATTAACGGTTTCGGCGTCGTATCTGTAAGAATATTCGGGCGCAAACGAATCTTCGAAGAAATAGTCAATCAATCTTACGCCCTGCTCGCCGCGTTCTATGTCTTTTCTCCGTTTCTTGCCTCCGATTCCCATAATAAGTTCAAGCACTTTTATAATATACTCTTTGTCTTTGAAATGCGCCTTGTCAGCTTCACTGCCAAACTCCTTTACCCAGTTATCGAGAAAATCAAAACACTCCTCCGCCGAAAGCTTGGATATTTCGGTCTTTGAAACGTCATTGAGTTTATCCAAATCGAACAATGCGCCGCTTCTGCTCATTTTTTCGATTCTGAACTTAAATTCGCGGTAGTCTTTATCGGGATTTTTAAGCGACCATTCTTCGAAATCGGAATTGAGCAAAGTCATAAGATATTTAACGACCGCTGTCGGGAAATATCCCGCTTTACGGTAATAATCGAGGGAAAGTTCGGGGTCTTTGCGTTTGGAAAGCTTGCGTTTGGTTCCGCCGTCCATCTTCATAAGCGAAGAAGTGTGCGCATAGCGCGGAGGCTTAAAACCGAGAACTTTATGAAGTTCCAAATGCACGGGCAGACTCGAAAGCCACTCTTCGCCTCTAATAACGAGAGTTGTGCGCATAAAATGGTCGTCTATCGCGTGGGCGAAATGGTAAGTCGGAATACCGTCGGATTTTAAAATTACAACGTCCTGGTCGTTTTCGGTCACGGTGACCTCGCCCTTTATCGCATCGCGGAAAGCGATTTTATTTTCTATACTGCCATGCGATTTCAAACGTATTACGAACTTCTTACCTGCGTTTAAGTTTTCGTATATCTTTTCTTCCGAAAGGTTTCTGCATTTCGCGTATTCGCCGTAATATCCCGTCGTTTTCTTCTGAGACGTCTGTTCGTCGCGGACCGAATCAAGTTCGGACTCTGTACAGAAACAGGGATACGCAAGACCCTTTTCTATCAAATTCTTTACGAAAGCCCTGTAAATTTTCGCGCGGCGGCGCTGATAATAAGGGCCGTATTTATTCAAAGGCGAATCTATTTCCGCGCCTTCGTCGAAACAGAGTCCGAAATAATTTAGCGAACGGATAACGCTTTCGACCGCGCCTTCAACTTTACGCTTTTCGTCCGTGTCTTCGATTCTCAGATAAAACACTCCGTCCGTGGTATGCGCACTGCGCTCGTCCGCGAGCGCGGAATAGAGATTTCCGAGATGAATAAAGCCCGTAGGCGAAGGTGCGAGGCGCGTTACCTCGGCTTTCGGCGCACGTTCACGCTCGGGATAAATTTTCTCGTACTCTTCGACGGGTAGAAGGTCATCGTCGGGTATAAGCACCGATGCAAGTTTTTTCATATCCATATACTTTTCCTCACTTTTTGCGTTTAAAAGGCAATAAAGCCAGCTTTTTTAAAATGAACCATAAAATTATCAATATTTCGAACACGCCCGCCACGATATATAAAAAATAAATTTTATCGAAGTCCGAAAAAGCGTTGACGAATACATGAAATATAGCGGCGGTGCCCCAGATGATAAGCGAACTGGAAAGTATATTAGTTATCCAGTTTCCCCATTTAGCCGAAAACACCGTCAATAGAATTCCGCATATAAACGGAGAAATAACGAACGCAAGGTACGCGAGTTTCTCGGTTTTCGGTATAAAGTAAAATATCATAAACAAAACCGTAGATACGAACCATACAAGTCCTACCGAAAGAGCGACCACAAGTATCCGTTTTTTACCTAAATTCATTTTCGGCTTAACGGATTTGCGGAGCGGAGCGGATTTAATTATATCGTCTACATTTATATTATAAATTTCGGCAAGCTTTATAAGCACCCGTATATCGGGAATTGCCTCGCCTCTCTCCCATTTCGATACGGCTTTATCTGAATAATTAAGCATATCCGCAAGCTGCGCCTGTGTAAGGCGCGCCTGCGTGCGGAGTTCGATAAGATTTTTGGATATAGTTTCTTTCAGTTCGTCCATAACTATATTTTAACACCTGTCGAGCAAAAACACAACTGATTATGCAACTCTACTGTGAGTAGAGTGTGAAATTTTTGCAGTAGAGTTATGATTTTTCATAGTTTATGTCAAAATTTAAAATGTGGAGAACAAAACAGGTTTTTTATGTTGTTTTTGAATGAGTTTAGGGTATACTATAATAAAAAGAAAAATTACATATGTTCGTTTGCGTTTTTCGCAATAAATTTAAGGAGTTTACTATGTTTGATATTTACGTCGACTCGGCGGCAAATCTTACCGAAGATATGATTCAGAATACGGGTATTAAAGTAATACCCTTTACTTACACCTCAAACGGAACGGAAAAATTATGCTTTGAAAGCGGGGTTCCTTTCACAAAGACCGCAAAAAAATTCTATGAAGATATGGCTCAGGGTACCGAGATAAAAACTTCGCTGGTATGCGAAGCGAATTTTATAGAAGCGGTTACCCCCTCTCTTGAACAAGGTAAAAATATACTTATAATCACTATAACAGCAGGCATAAGCGGAACAAATTTACAGGCAATGAAAGCGTGCGCCGCTCTCAAAGAAAAATTTCCCGAAAGGCAAATCTACGTTGCAGACAGCGCAAACGCATCGCTTGGAGAGGGCTTAATTGCTGTTTACGCCGCAAAGCTTAGAGATTCGGGCGAAAACATACAATCGTGCGTAAACTGGATTGAGGAAAACAAATATAAATTAAATTCATACGTTACCGTAAACGACTTAAAATACCTGCGTAAGAGCGGACGGGTTTCCACTATCGCTGCGATTGCAGGCGCAATTCTCAATATCAAGCCTATGCTTAAAGCAGACAGCAGTTCGCCTGCAAAGCTTACGGTGTACGGAAAAGAACGCGGCAGAAGAAAATCGATAGAAGCCCTAATCAAAGGATTTACCGATAACGTGATAGAACCCGAAAACCAGACTATCGCTATTACTCACTGCAACTGCGAAGACGAAGCTTTAAGCCTTGCCGAAAAACTCAGAGAACTCGGCGCAAAAGATATTGTTATAGAGTATTATGACCTGTGTACGGGCTCGCATGTAGGTCCAGGAACAATCGCGCTGTTCTTTATGGGTAAAGACAGACGCAACGCTCCCGAAAATTCGAAACAATAAAATAAAATTAAACTATTAAAAACCTCTCCGATTTTTGCGGAGAGGTTTTTTCAATGCGTTTTATCGTATCCGAACGCGTCGGGTTTTTCTTTCAGCAAATATTCGAGAAAGCAATTACAGCCGTCCTGAATATCCGCGAAAGCTCTCTCGAAATCACGCGTATACCATGGGTCCGCCACGTCGCGCGGATTATCGGTGAACGAGCAGAGTTTGAAAATTTTTCCGCCGTACCCGCCGCAAGTCAGACGCAGTAAATCAAGAAGATTCGAACTGTCCATAACAAGTATATAGTCGTTGTTTTTAATATCGGCGAGAGTTATTTGTTTTGCAACGTGGTTTCCGGCTATGCCGTGCATAATGAGTGTTTTCTTTGCAGGCGGGTAAATACCGTTGCCCTCTTCGCAATCGGAAGTTCCGAAAGACGAAATGCGGAAACTTAAAGAAAGTCCGCGTTCTTTTATTAAATTCAAAAATACGAGTTCTGCCATAGGCGAACGGCATATGTTGCCCAAGCACACAAACGCCACGTTAATCATACGTCACCTCTTTCGTAAAAGTTATTCACCCGTTTTCAACTTGCTTAATTCAAATTTCTGCGGGACATAATTTTCAATATAATCGATTATTTCAGCCGCAGAAGTAAAATACGAATACATTTCGCTACAGCTGAAAGACATAAACTTAAGCTTCTTTACAGTCAGCATAAAATTTTCAAGTTCGTCGTAATAACCATCGATATTATATAAAGCCAAAGCTTTATCGTGCCTGCCGAGTTGTTTCAATGTCAGAACCTCGAAATATTCCTCGAACGTTCCTATTCCTCCCGGCACTATTATAAAAGCTTCCGCTTCGTTCTCCATTATGAATTTCCGTTCGGACATAGTTTTAGTATAAGTTATTTTATCGCACGCGTCGTAAATCAATTCTATGCTTTCCTCTTTGAAAAATTCCGGAATTACGCCGTGAATATATCCTCCCCCGCGCTTGAAACCTCGGGCAGCCGCTCCCATCAGCCCCGTCGCACCAGCGCCGAACACCAGCGAGTGTCCGCGTTTTGCAAGCTCTTCCCCTAGTTCTTCGACCGCTTTAATATAAATATCGTCAATATGTGCGCTTGCCGCGCCGAAAATACAAATCTTCATTTTAGCCTCTTAAAACCGAATAATATACTTTACTATTATATTCAATTTAATTAAAAAGTAAATACAATTAATTTACGCGGCGGGTATCAGACCGTGCCGCGTAATTCTATTAAATAAGTTCGTCCGCAAGTTTTTTTATCTGTGAAAGAGTTTCTCTGCCGACAACGGAATTGACCGTGACGTCGGTATCGCACAGAGTAATATTTTTGAAGCTCTCAAAAGTCGTGCGCATCAGCTTTGCCGACGAAGGCGCCCAACTTCCGTTCTGTATAAAACCGACTTTACGGTTACAGTAATTTTTAGCTTTCAATCTGTTTATAAAAGCTTCCGCACAAGGCATTACCGCGCCGTCGTACGTTACGCTCGCTATGACGAGCCGCGAATATTTAAACGCGGAAGCAACTGCGTAAGATAAATCGCAGCGCGTCAAATCAAGCGTTTCGGCTTTTATTCCGCGCTTTAATAACTCGTTGCAAAGTTCGCGCGACGCGTTAGCCGTGTTGCCGTATATCGAAGCGTAAGCAATAAAAACACCGTCCTCTTCGGGCAGATACTTACTCCAAACATTATATTTATCTATATAGTAGCCGAGATTGTCTTTTAATATATTTCCGTGCAAAGGACATATGGTATTTATTTCAAGCGCGGAAATTTTTTTCAACACTGCCTGAACGGGATTGCCATATTTACCGACTATATTAATATAATATCTCCTCGCCTCGTCCAGCCAGTCCTGATTATGCGAAAGTGCGCCGAATTTACCGAACGCATCCGCGGAAAACAAAACTTTATCCGTTCTGTCGTAAGTCATCATAACTTCCGGCCAATGAACCATATTGGCAAAAACAAACGTCAGTTTGTGAGCGCCGAGGTCGAGTTCTTCGTTCTCTTTGATTACAAGCCTGTCAACCCCGATTTTTCCGTAAAACCTGTCCAAAAGCAAGAACGTTCTCTCGTTTCCTACGATTACGGTTTGCGGATATTTTTCCAAAAACGCAGGTATGCCGGCTGAGTGGTCGGGTTCCACATGAGAAATTATTAGAAAATCGGGTTTTCTACCGTTTAAAGCTTCTTCGAGATTAGACAGCCATTCTTCTGTTTTTCTGCTGTCAACAGTGTCAAACACGGCGGTTTTTTTATCAATGCACACATACGAATTATACGATACTCCGAACGGTACTTCGTACTGGCTTTCAAATAAATCCAGACAATTATCGTCCGCGCCTATATATTTTATACTTTCGCTTACATTAAACATAATATTATATTTCCGTTATTTTATTGCTTATTTTAATATATATCATACACGCTTTATTTAAACAAGTCAACTTTTGCGTAAATAAAAAGACAGGCGAATGCCTGTCTTTTTATTTATTCAAATTATTTGTTGTCACTGTCTATGAGCATTAATACGCCTGCAATAAAGCTTACGAAAAGCAACGAGCAGACTTTAAAACCTATACCTACGGGTTGATTGTTTTTACAAGCTTTCCAATAGTGCACCGTCATAGGTATAGTCCAGCAAAGAGGAATTAAAGCCCATCCGAAAGCAATACAACCGAGAATCATAAAGATTTTAGCTATAAGCTTTAAGGTCGAAGACGTTTCGTTCTTAGCAGGCTGGGTTACAGTCGAACAGCCGCAATTCACGCAAATAACTGCTTCATCTTCAATTTGCGAACCGCAATTTTTACAATATTTCATATTTATACTCCCTTTTTTTATTAATATACTATATACGATTTATATTGTCAATATGTTTTAACAAATTTAATAAAGTTGCCAAAAAATTTATTTATTTAATGTTTACGCTTGATTTATTCCGCATAATTATTATAATTATTTTTATGGATTACTTGATTATAGTGCTAATAACTTTTATATCCGGAGTAGCCGGTACAGGGCTCGGCGGAGTAATCGGCGCGGTACTCGGACGCGATTCGAATAAAACAGTAAGTCTGCTTTTATCTTTTGCGGCCGGCATAATGCTGGCAGTGGTCTGTTTCGATTTAATGAACGAACCTATCGAGATGATGAAAGAAGGAAATCTTCCCGCTTTAACTCCGCTCATAGTCGCAGCGGCGGTTATAACGGGATACGGCGTTGTGTATGCGTTGAATTTTATTATCGATAAAAAAACCAATCGCGAAGTAGTTCATATTGATAAAAATCACCCCGCTACTGCCGATGATTTGGACGAGCTTATTCATTCCAACCACTACGAAACTCACAAAAATTCAAAATCTAATTTATTCGTCGCAGGACTTGTTATGATGTTCGCAATTGCGCTCCATAACCTGCCGGAAGGCATGGTCATCGGCGCATCGTATGCGCTTACGGAAGATATCGCGGCAAACGTTTTTACAGGCAGCGGATTTATTATGGCGATTGTAATAGGATTGCATAACGTTCCGGAAGGTATGGCGGTCTCCGTGCCTCTTATCGCAGGAGGAATGAAAAAACCCAAAGCGGCGCTCCTTACGGCTTTAAGCGGTTTACCGACCGTATTCGGCGCACTGCTCGGTTTCGCGCTCGGAGGCATTAATGAAATAATGCTTGTGCTGTCGCTAGGGTTTGCAAGCGGAGCTATGATATACGTTGTTTTCGGAGAACTTCTGCCGGAATCGATTTTAATGTGGCGGAGTAAACTGCCCGCTTTCGCACTGTTCGTAGGTTTAATCGCCGGATTTTTGCTCGTAATGTTTTAATTGTTAAAGGCAAGCGCCATTCGGCGCTTGCCTTTTTTAATGCTTTCTGCGTTTTTCGTTTATGATTTCCAAAGCCGATTCGTCGATTATTTTTATACCGTCTGCTTTTGTAATATCCGCGATTTGAGTTAAAGCCGTTTTCAGAAAAATCCGCGGTATTTTAGTAAGCCTTGCGCAAGCTTCGTTCGTAAAAGTTATTTCGGGGTCGATACGTTTAGCCGCATAAATAACAGAACCAAGATCTCCTTCCTTTGCCTGAACTTTTTCCTTAAAAGGTTTTCTGAAACGAGAACACCAAAAATAAGCACTGTCGCGGTATCCGTAATCGATAGGTACCTTCGGAAAATTTTTTGCATTTACTCCTTCGATAATCGAAGCGTAATATTTTTCTTTCATCAGTATCTTGTCTATTTTCAGAATAAAATGCGCTCCGAATTTGCTTGTAATTCCGTTAAAATTATGATAAGGAGGCTCATATCCATCAATCGCCCCTGCTTTATCGAATTTCGCGTCTTCGGGTTCGCTGTCCCAGGTACACTCGAAAACCTGATATGCTTCCTTCACTACTAACGGTCTTTCACCTTCCGCCAAGCCTTTTTCGAGCGTAAATATACAGCTTTTCATTTTTTCGTCGGTCGAAATACCGGGAAAGCCCAAACGCACCGCTTCGCGGAAATACCGTCTTTCGTCCGTAACGAAATTTAGCGAAACTTTGCTTCCTCTCAAAATATTCTGCGCTGTATTCGAGCTGTTTCGACTCTCTAAAATCATTGCGTAATAATTTTTCCCAGCGACATAATAAGGAAAACAGAGAGAGTACGAACCCAAATTCGTCCTGCCGTCAGGACTGACAGTTCCCGCTAAAACCACAGGCATCGGAAAAATCGCCGACGTCTGATAAAAATTGTCTACGATTCTCAAATCTTTAAAAGAACTCATAATAATCCTCCCGAATTATTATATTATAGACAATCTTTATGTTGAGACATACTTAATAATAAAGTATGAATTTTTCCAATGAATTTTCAATGCGGCATAAAATAATAAAAAGACAAGCAAATACTTGTCCTTGTTGTCTTGGCTATCCGAAAAATGTACAAAGACTTACAAGGCTCTCAAAAAGTATCGAAGGGCTTTTTTGGAAAAGGAGTAACCGTGGCCGGCGTATCTGACGCTTGCCGTCAGACGTTAAATCAAGAAAGACAGCTTTCGCTGTCTTTCTGCAAAATTCGTCGTGCTCGACGTGGTTGAGGCGACGGGATTCGAACCCACGACCTTTTGGTCCCGAACCAAACGCGCTACCAAACTGCGCTACGCCTCAATGCAGATATATTATATATATAAATTATTTTTCCGTCAAATGATTTTAGGTTCAACCTGAATTAAATTTGATTAAATTGCATTTATGTTGTATAATAAGATTATGACTATTCATCACGATAAATTCGCATACGGTAAACTTGCTCCGAATAACGAGGAAATGGACGAAGAATCGATTTTGGAAATGCTTAAACAATTAAACGAATCCGAAACCGTTGATAACTTATTACGGGGCAAGAATGAAAACGATAAAAAAATTATAAAAAATACGTTTGAAAATACTTGACAAAATTTTTAGGGTATATTATTATATACAAGCGTTGTGCGGAAAGTACGAACACCTTAGTTTTAAGGGCCTTTAGCTCAGTTGGTTAGAGCGGTCGGCTCATAACCGATTGGTCCGCGGTTCGAGTCCGTGAAGGCCCACCAAAATGCTTTTGCGCAGAACCATTTAATATTTTATGGCCCGATAGCTCAGTTGGTTAGAGCGCCAGCCTGTCACGCTGGAGGTCGACGGTTCGAGCCCGTTTCGGGTCGCCATTAAATTTAAAAGTGCCGCCACAGGCACTTATGCCTTGGTAGCTCAGTCGGTAGAGCGGTGGACTGAAAATCCATATGTCGGCGGTTCGATTCCACCCCAAGGCACCACC
>CAJTNY010000004.1 GCA_910577875.1 uncultured Christensenella sp. | reverse complement strand
TTTATGCAATATATTGCCTATGCTTTCCCCGCTACAATAGCATTTAAGGCAATGACGAGTTTTCAAGTTTGGCATTTACCCGTATTGTTCGGTATATTTATTTTACTTTGCGGCGTTATCGCTCTACTATTAAAAATTAAAGTCAAAAGATAGATTTCCTTAAATAAAATTTCAATTTATCTTTCTAAAAGGTATGTAGTAAAAAGCTCTCGAACATATCGTTCGAGAGCTTTTGTCCTTGTTTGAAAGTATAACTCTTAATAATTTAGTTTTTTAATCACCTATGGGAAGTGCGCTTTATCGCGCCCCGTTTATAAATTTAATTTTTTTTCTTTTCCGTCTTAGCATCTTCGGCTTTTTCGGGAGCTATGATTTTGGGCATTTTAAGACCAGCCATAGAATATAAGTCGTCGAGAGGAGGGAGGGATTTCATCATACCCGACATAAAGTTCGCTGTTGCGGTTTTTCCGTCCGCATTTGCGCCGTTGTCCCAGACCGTGATTTTGTCGATTTTGAGGTTTTTGACAGCTTCGACCTGAGTTGCGACGAGCTGTTCGAGTTTGTCTGCAACCATAAGGCGAACTGCTTCGTCGGCCGTTCCCGCCGCATGTACGAGTTTATCCATACCTTCCGCCTGTTTGGAAAGGGTTTCATAAAGACCGCGCGCCTCGGCTTCCATTTTCGCATAGATGGCGTCGGCTTCGCCTTTCGCGCGCCTGCGGATATTTTCAGCTTCCGCGTCCGCCTGAATTTCTATCTTTCTCTTTTCGATTTCAGAAGCGACGATTATGTCGGCTTCCTTTGTTGCCTTTTCACGCGAAGCACGGGCAATTTCGGCTTCTTTTTCGGCAGCGTAGCTCTCTTCTTTCGCTTTTGCCGCCTGGACGTTTTCAGCTGCGACAGCGAGTTTCATTGCCTCGGCTTCCTTTTGACGTAGCAGCGCTTTGGACTGCGCTATATCGGCTTTTGCTTTGTTTTCGCCTTCGATGGCTTTGCTTTCCGCGTCGGCGACGTTTATACGCTGTTGCATTTGCGCGTTGGCTTCACCGATTGCACCCTTTCTGTTTTCTTCGGCGACGGATATTTTAGCGTCGTTAATTGCCTTTGCCGCCGCTTCTTTACCGAGCGCGATTATGTATCCGCTTTCGTCGGAAATGTCCGTTACGTTTACGTTTATGAGCCTTAAACCGAGTTTTTTAAGTTCGCCTTCTACGTTTCTCGAAATTGCTTCGAGGAATTTGTCGCGGTCGGTGTTGATTTCTTCTATGTCCATAGTCGCTATAACCAAACGGAGCTGACCGAATATAATATCTTTTGCGAGGTCGGAAATCTGTTTGAGTTGTAAGCCGAGAAGTCTTTCCGCGGCGTTCTGCATTACAGAGGGGTCGGTCGAAATGCCGACTGTGAATATGGAGGGAACGTCGATACGTATATTCTGTTTTGACAGCGCGCTTTTAAGGTCAACCGCGATTGAAAGCGGGGTAAGGTCGAGGTAAGTGTACGACTGTACGAACGGCATAACGAGCGCGGCGCCGCCGTGGATACATTTCGCGCTGCGGTATGTTCCGTCTTTGTTGGGCGAAATCTTACCGTAGATAACCATAATTTTGTCGGAAGGACATTTTTTGTATCTTGTGAGAACTACAAGACCTATCATTATCAGCACGAGTACGACGACTACGGCTACGATAATACCGATTGTAACTCCCATAGATGCGAGTAAATTATTCATATTCTATCTCCTAATAAAAAATTTTAGTCTGAATTTTGTTCTTGCGAAGCCGTTTCCGCCGTTGCAGTACAACCGATTTTCTTGACCACTGCGCATTCGTTTTCGATTGCAACTATCTCGATAACATCGTCTACGGCTATTTTTTCTGCTTCGTCGGTCACTGCGTCGATTTCCATAAATTTACCTTGCGCGTTTAAAGTCAGTTTGCCTCTTCCGCTTCTCGAAGGTGGTATTGACACATAAACGTTTGCTCGCTGTCCGATGAGCTTATCGTACTCTATGACTCCGTTGCATTGAAGTTTTTTCAATGCGTGCAGAGAGAACGCAACGGCAGTAAGAGCCGCCGCACCCGTAATTACCGCAACGATTATCGAAAGCCATTGCAGTTTATCTGATGCGAGTGCGCACGTAAGAAGACCCGACCAGCTTCCGACTGCGAAAAACGCGGTTAAACTTTTTACCGTGAAAATCGATATTCCGGAATCGGCGTCCAAATCCGCATCGGCAACGCCGTCGCCGTCAATATCTCCGTCTCCGCCGAAAGACGAGAAACACATCATTATTATCTGAATTATCAGAAACAGAGTAGAAACTATTCCGAGCCAAAAGTATATATGTTCGAGAACAGTAAGGTTTTTAAACCAATCCATAAATATTGCCTCCGTTATATTATATAAACTCAAAACGGTACATACAAACAAATAATCGATAAAAATATAACGATTTGTTTGCGTTTCCGAGCATATATTATTATACATATAAAATACGCGACGGTCAATAGCGGCGGTGAAAATTTTGTCCGAAAACAAAGATACGGGAAACGATTGACAAATCGGCTTCGCGGTATTAAACTATAAATAGGCAAAGAGAGGTAGAATTATGGGAAAATTAGTTTCCGAAAAAGAAAGAAAACTGCAAAGAAAACTTATACCCTTAAATATATTCGTATGTATTCTCGCGCTCGTTGCCGCGTTCTCGCTTATGTTTGCGCCGATTTGTAAAGTCGATTTCGGCAAAATACTTCAAAGCGACGCGACGAAACGGCTTGTAGACGAACAAATCGAAAAAGTCGTAGGCGAAAACACGGACGGAATTGCGCCCGGCGACGTTGACTTTATGCCCGTTATAGCGGCGGTAGTGTCCAACGTTTTGGGAAAAGCCGAGGGTAAAATCGAGTTTTCCGCTTTTAACGCTTCTAAGGTTGCGTTTGCGTCGGGCGACGAAAAAGCAAATAAATTTTTAGATGAAATGTTTTTCGGCGAAAACGCGCTCGTTACCAAGCTTATCGACAGTATAGCCGACAATGTAGTCGGTATGTTCCAGACGCCCGAGGGCAAAGCCGTTATAGAAGAGGTGGTTGTCGCGACGCTGGCGACTTCGCTTGTTGCTAATCTTCCTCCCGAGGCTTCGGATAAACTCACGACGGAAAACATTACGAAACTTACGGGTACGTTTAAGAAATTAGACGGAGTCGAAAACAGGGAAGCCGCGGCGAGTGCTGCGGATGAGTTCGTGAATGAGTTGGACGCAATACTCGGCGACGACTTCGATAAAGAAACAGACGGAGAAACCGTAAAAGAATACATATTGACGATGTACGACGATACCGCGGCGGAAGCTGAAAATTTTTCGGTAGAAACTATGATTTCCGTTGCGGTTTCCAAAAACGTAAATCTCAATGATTTTAACATAGATTCGATTATCGGTAATTTAGGCAAAAATCCTGATGGCGGAGAACAGCCGACGGGAGCCGTCAACGGCAAAAAGCTTGTCAACGAAGAAATCGACGGAACCGAAGGTGGAGAGGTCGCGCCTCCCGAAACGCCTGACGAAGGAGAAGTCACGCCTCCCGCGACGCCTGGTGAAGGCGAAGGAGAAGTCACTCCTCCCGCGACGCCCGGTGAAGGCGAAGGAGAAGGCGGAGACGTTACTCCTCCTACAACGCCCGACGACGGTGCGGACAGAGTTATTTGTACGAGCTATAACGATTTACTGAAACAAATGGGACTCGACGACAGCAAGAAAGAAGAAGTTAAGACCAATCTTAAATCGAGTCTTGAAAGTCTTGTGAACGATACTGCGGATTCGTTCTCCGAATATTTCGGTTATTACGGTTACGCGTTCTACGGAATGCTTGCGTTCGCGGCGCCCTGGCTTATTTTATTCCTGTTCTCGTTCTTCCACTTGTTTGCGAAAAATAAACGCTTCACGATGTGGTACGTAAAACTTTACAGCTGGATTCCGGGTCTTATCGCAGTCACGTTTATCGTTGCGCCGAAGATAATGACAAAGGTCGCTCCGCAGATGTTCGAGAACGAAAACGGCGAGCTTATAAAGACTCTGTTCAGCGGCGTTTCGTCTATGATGTGGATAAGCGGAATATGTTTCGTGCTTTTGTGGCTTGTGTCTATATTCTGGGCGTTCCCGATAAAACACAAGATAAGAAAAGAACGCAAGTTCGTTAAACAGTTCGGATATTCGGGCGACGACGGTCTTGCGGGCGGCGGAACGAATAACGCCGGAAAGAAAGATAAAAAAAGCAAAAAGAATAAGAAGTCGGATAAGAATGCGCGTCAGGAACAGCCTCAGCCTTATTACGGCGCAAATCAGTACAATCAGTACGGCGCGCCTCCCTACGGCGGCGGGCAGTACGGTGGAAATCCTTACAACAACCAATACGGTAACGGAGGATACTCTTCAAACCGTTACGACCAGTACGGCGTTCCTCCTTACGGCGGACAGTGCGGCGGAAATCCTTACAACAATCAATACGGCGGCAATTATTACAATTACGACGACGACGGTTTCGACGCCCCGTACACAGGAAGTTATTACGGTTCTTATTACGATGACGACGATATTTGAAAAAAAAGGAGGGCAGAAGCCCTCCTTTTTAAAATTCGATATTGCATTTGATTTATATTACATTGCAATTAATTTTACGATATTGCAATAAATCTTCCTATGTGATAGATTATAATCGAACATTTTTTGGGAGGAGAATTTATGAATATCAGGAAATCGGTTTCCGTGCTGTTGGCTATGTCAGTCGCCGTTGCTTGTCTTACGGGCGCTGCGGGCTGTAATAGCAATAAACGCGGTGAAGAAATCGGAATAAAGGCGAAACCGCTTACGGAAACAAGACGTTAACGGATGCCGTTAAGAATCCGTCCGACGATGCGGTTATAAAGCTTATAAGAGGCAGAAACGTAATTAAAGAGGGCAAAGGCTCCTTAACTTACGATAAAGAATTACAGGCAGGAGATATAATCGAAATCGAGTCCGATTATAAATACGTCAACGTTAATTTATTCGATAAGCTCGGTGAACAACTGATTTATTCGCCGACGGGACAGATAACTTTTCAGATACCGTCTACGGGTTCTCAGGCGGTTTATGACAAAGATACTTTCGGCGGAACGAGTCACACGTTCAGCGCGGGTAAGGCAAGCGCAAGCGAAGTATCGGAAAATCGTAACCTTGCGTTAAACCCTTACATCTTTATGTACGTCGACGAGAAAAACGACCAGAATAAATCAGATAACGCAATGGACGGAAAACTCGTCGATTCTCAGGCTATAAGCCAAGTGTCGGCGTTCCCTCACGCTTATGCGAACAGGGTTACGCGCAACGAGGCGGATTTTTATGCGCGCAATGCGATAGACGGGTGCAAAGACGGCACAAACCACGGAAATTATCCGTATCAGTCCTGGGGTTATGACAAAAAGAAAGACGCCGAATTTACCGTTTATTTCGGCAGGGAAGTAAAAATCGATAAAATAGGATTCGTTCTTCGTGCAGATTATTCATTGTCCGGCGGGAAAGAACACGATACTTATTGGGACAGAGTAACTCTTCAATTTTCGGACGGGACCACTCAGACGGTCGAAGGTTTTGAAAAAAGCGGGGACTTGCAGGAGTTCGATATTACAGAGATTTCAACTTCTTACGTGCGTATCAAAGACATAAAAGAGGTTGAGAACACGAATTCGGAAATGTTTGCGGCATTTACGGAGTTCGAGGTCTACGGAGCCGAAAATATCACCGAAAACGCTGTTGCGGAAAAGACGGTAATAACTTCGGGATTCGGAGGAAAAGAGCAGGATAATTTTAAAACGTCTGATTTCAGCTATTCAGAAATAAAGGAAATTATGGCTAAGTCTAATGATTGGTTTATCGATAAAACCGAAAACGAAAAGTATCAGATTCCAAACCACGACGGCAAGCCTATGGACGTTAAAATAGACGATTCGCAGTGGAAAGATGCGGTTTATTATTCTGGGCTTACCGAGGTGTTTTTCACTACGGGAGATATGAACAAATACTATTTCCTGCGCGGAATCGGCAATCAGTTTAAGTATCTTAACGATAACGGCAATCATACTCCGCACGGCGATAATTATCAGATAGGCGAAACATATCTGCAACTTAACGATATTCGCAATGCGTCGTTTAAGACTGCCGATACCATAGATAATGCCCTTTATAATTTAAGTCGTGATATAAACGACAAGACGCCGCCCAAGGTTAGCGGGAGTGAATGGATTGACCCTAACAGAGATTGGAGACATATGGGATGGTGGTGCGACGCGCTATATATGGCATTGAATACTTATACTCTTCTTTCATTGCAGACGGGTGACAAAAAATACGTCGAGCAGGCTTATGAAGGTTATATGTATTGGAAAGAGGAGCTTTATAACGGAACGTACAATCTGTGGTGGAGAGATTCTTCACAGAAGGGGCTTAAAACGAATACTGTAGATGAGGATACGAAAGAGAAGTTTCCTGTATTTTGGTCGAGAGGGAATGCCTGGGTTTTAGCGGCGCTTGCGAAACAGCTTATGTATCTTGACGAAAACAAATTCCCCGAAATATATGACGCTTATAAAAACGATTATTTGGAACTTGCGGAATCGATTGCAAAATATCAGCGCGCCGACGGTACATGGAATGCGTCGGTAGTAGATGAAGCATATTACGGGGGCAAAGAGAGTACCGGAACTATGGGTTATATTTACGCTTATTGCGCGGGATTGCGTTTGGGCGTTCTCGACAAAGACGTTTATTATCCCGTTGTTAAGAGAGCTTGGAACGGAATTGTGGAAAATTGCATATTCGAAAGAGGACAAGTGGGATATATGCAGACTACCGGATATCAGCCGCAGAATTATAAAGACGAAGCGACCAGCAAAAACAATACTCACGAATTCGGTATGGGTTTGTTTCTTTTAGCTTGCTCGGGGATGATGAGTATCTGTGAAGATTTTGAAGTTCCGTCTATAATCGTTCCTGCAGACACACAGGCAGCACTTATCGGTTGATTAAAAAGTGCATCGGCTCAGCCGATGCACTTTTTACGTTAAATTATATGAAAAATACTTGCAAAGCTTTTGAAAAACTGTTATAATACAAAAGCTTTACGGGGGCATAGCTCAGTTGGTTAGAGCGCTTGCTTGACATGCAAGAGGTCACAGGTTCAAGTCCTGTTGTTCCCACCATAAAAATTAATCGACCCTAAACTCGGGTCAAATGGGGATATAGCACAGTTGGTAGCGCGATACGTTCGCAACGTATAGGTCTGGGGTTCGAATCCCCATATCTCCACCACACGAGACGTATACGCACACCCTGCGTTTACGTCAGAATTAGAGGTTGATATATCGACCTCTTTTTCTTTTACGCTGTTTTCGTTCTCGCCGTCGTTGTCGTCGGGGTAATCGGGGAAAATCAAGTTCAAAAGCAATTTATTTTGCTGTTTGCCTTTTAAGTTGAAAATCACTTTCATTTTATCGTCGTAAAGCAATACCCGATAAATAAACGTGTCGATTAGGTCTTTGCGGTTTTTCGTCTTGGAATAGTCCAGCGTTCTGAAATGTAACAGCCATTTGCGAATGTCCGCATAGGTGTAATTGATTTGCAACGCCTTTTCGCTCTCTATGGTGTCGTTCAGTTCCTTGTTCTCGCTCTCTAACTTTTCAATTTGAGCCAAAATCGTGTCCGCGATTTTGCCCAGCATAAGGGCTTGCATAAGGTTGTTTATCGCCTTTTGGTTGTCCGCGACTAAACTTTCAAGCCGCTTTATCTCGCTGTCGTTGCGCTCCTCTTGTATCAACATATAGGTTTCTGCCGCGACCATATCAATAAAATCGTCCGTCAAAACGCCGTGCGGGTTTTGCTCCGTGCCGTTGCCCACAATGGCGTAAACGATTTCGTCCTCAATAAACTGCTTGCGTATCGTCCGCTTGTCGCAAACGCTTTTCGTAACGCCTACGCACTTGTAGTAGTGATGTATCTTTTTGCTTTTGCTCGTGGACGATATGCCCGTCATTTTATTGCCGCACTTGCCGCAAATGAGTTTGTCCGACAAAAGATATTCGACTTTCGCTTTGCCGCGAGAGGGCGCGGCGGCGTATTTCTCTAACACCTTTTGTACGTCTGCAAAAAGCCCGTCGTCAATCAGTTGCGGTATTCCGCCGTCGATTTCCTCGCCGTGAAAAATGTACTTGCCCAAATACCGACGATTTGAAAATATGCTGTTAAAACTGTTTTTGCCCCACTTGCCGCCCGTTGCGGTGGGTATTCCGCGCTCGTTCATATAACGGGCGATTTGCGCGTAATTGTAGCCGCCCGCTAACATTTCAAACATTCGTCTAACGATGGGCGCGGTTGCTTCATTTATGACATAATCTTTCTTTTCGTCAATCTTATAGCCGAGTGGCACTTTGCCGCCGAAAAACTTACATTTCGAGGCTGATATTGCGATGCCGCGCTTTATCTTCTGCGACAATTCCGCGCTGTAATATTCCGCTATACTCTCTAAAACGCCCTCAATCAAAATGCCGCTCGCGTCGTCCGTGATATTCTCTTTCGCCGAGAGTACGCGAACGCCGTTTTTCTTTAACTTGGCTTTGTATGTCGCGCTGTCGTATCTATTACGGGCGAAACGGTCTAATTGATAGACAACGACAAACTGAAAGCCTTTGCGCTTGCTGTCCTCAATCATTTGCAAAAATTCGGGGCGTTTGTCTGTCGTTCCCGTCAATGCGCGGTCAATGTACTCGTGGACTATGCGCAAACCGCTCCGCTCTGCAAAAGCGTAACATTCTTTATAAAACAAAAAGAAAAATTTGCTATGGATTTATTCCAGGATGCGCAAAACAAAAATATGATGCCGATGATACCGTCGGGCGTAATAATAGATTATCAACAGGAAACGCCTGCATTTTCTTTCTACTTCCAAATTCTCAATCCCGATCTGGGAGATAAGCAAGTCATTAAAATACCGAAAGCAAAATTTTTATGTAAACAAGCTAAATTAACTGCGGACACCGATTTGCTTGCTTTGACAGCCGGGATTTTTGAAAACCGCGAGTTGCAAGTTGCTATTTTCTCTAATATGGACATAGGTAAACTGAACTTTGATAGCGTTTTAACAGAATTACAAGTTGTTCCTAATAAATAGCATACTTTTTTCCGAATTACTATCGGACTGTCTTGATTTTGTTTTATAAAGAATTACGGAGTAACAAGAGTAAGTGGTTCGGCGGCAAACAGGGCCCGCCATACGGCGTTCATGCCGAATATTAACGGCATACAGAAATCGCAATAGCTTTCAAGACAATACCGCTATAAAATTTTATTTCTTTACGGTAAGTGCGTTTAAATCTTTCCCTTTTTTCCGAACGCGAAAATATAAATCGCTTTTTTTGCTTGTAAAAATAACGGCTTCGTTATATAATTATGGCGATGATAAATAAGAATAAAAAAAGCGGTACAGTATTTCGGAAATCGTTTTTTTGCTGGCGTTAGGAAGCGTGTTTATTTCTTTGGGCGCAGGGATTATGATTTCTTTGATGATAAATTTCATAAAAAACGATGCGGAAATACAAAAAGCGGCGGCTTTCGCGTTTGAGTTTTTTATTGGTTTGATTCCTATTGCTTTCGGGCTTATTCCGCTTTTAACGGGCGCAAGGAAAAAATATTTCTGCGTTAACGAAAATAGAATTAAAAAATCAGGAGAGGAAACCACTGCTAAAATCGCTGGATTTAAGACGGTAAGCCATAAAGGAATACTTAACAGGCGTTTCGCTTTACAATTGATTTATTTTATGAACGGCAGTCATCGTCGGTTTACCACGAATTACATATACGACATTAACGAACTTCATTATCTGCAATCTTTAAACAGCATTAAAATTAAAACCGACGGCAAATTCGCCGCGGTGGTTGAAAGTTTTCCCGAAACCATATACAACATCGACCCGAGATTCGAAATAGAAGCGGAGTTTTTTAAATAGTCGGCTGTCGCAAAATGTTTGCTGGTGTTTAGAATTGCGAGTATTGCCGCGTTGGCGCTGCTTATCGTTTCAATATTTTTAACGGTAAGTCTTAAAAACGGTTATCTGCTCCGTAAATTATTTTTTTCTTTTTATCCACTTTATAAAAAAATAAATAGAATTACGGCGAAAATTATGGAATTGTCTTGGCAGGAAGCTTTACAAAAATTAAAAGACGGAAACGAAAAGTATCTTAATGCGTATCGGAACTGCGGAGATATATCGCCCGAAAAAAGACGCGAAACGTTCGTAAACGGTCAAAAATCGTATGCGGCGGTTGTTGCCTGTTCCGATTCGCGTGTAATTCCGGAGAGTATTTTTTTTGTGGGAATAGGAGAATTATTCACCGTCCGCGTTGCAGGCAATACGGCGGACGGTTCTGTTCTCGGCAGTTTGGAATACGCCGTATCGCACTTAAAATTCCGCTCGTAGTCGTTATGGGGCACACGGACTGCGGGGCTGTAAACGCGTTTATCGGCGGCAAATCTGGCGGACGCATAAAAATGATAACGGATAAAATACGGCTTGCCATAGGCGACGAACGCGACGGTTGCAGAGCTTGCAGATTAAATGCAAAAGCCTGTCAAAGAGAAGTAGAACAAGAATTGACCGAACTATATCCCGCAGTGAAAGTGATTGGTGCATTATATAATACCGATAGCGGAGAAGTTGAGTTTTTATAAAAAAGTTAAAATTTGAAAATGCGGAATACACGAATGAAAATATTTATAGCTTCTTCGATAGAAGAATTTGCGCGGGAACGGGACGTAATAGAAAATTATCTGTGGCGGAAAAACACCGGCGGAAATATTTCCGTCGTACCGTTGCGGTGCGAGAACGTCGACCCTGCGATGTCCGTTACCCGCAAGCAGGACGACTTCTGTAAATTTATAGAAGAGAGCGACGTTTGTATCTTTATTTTCGGGAAAAAAATCGGTGATTACACCGTCGAAGAATACGAATACGCGCGCGGGCTCATTGAAAACGGCAGGGACTTAAAAATTATTGCGCTGTGTAACGGGGAAAAGATTGACGATTTTTATAAACGCATAGAGAAGGACGGAGTGCCCTGTTACGATTATTCCGACGAGGCCGGATTAATCGGTATATTGGATAACGAACTCAAATTACCGTCTGCCGATACGGACGGATTTGCCGTAAATCCCGTTTACATATTTTTGGCGTCGTCTTTAAACGAGGACGAAGTGCAAAGACTCCGGATAGAGAATTTTATCCGTCGCATGAATTATGAATTCACGCAGAAATACAATATTTCTGTCCGCCCGCTCTTTAACGCACAGAGTACCGCAGACGGATTGAACGAAATAATAAATAAAAGCGCGATGTGTTTTTTCATTGTTTTCGGGAATGTCGGAAACGGAGTGCTCGAAGAACTTAAACTTGCTAAAAAACGGCTGGACGAAAACAAAATGCCGCGCATTTACGTATACTTTAAAAATACAGACGGTGGCGAGGCGCAGTCTGTTACATTATTTAAGAATTATCTGGACGGCGAACTCAACCATTTTTACGGGTTGTTCAGCGACCTCGATACGATTAAGCTTAGAATACTTCTTAATCTCGCAATATTGAAGGATGGGTCGAAGGAAGTCCTTTTCAAAGACGGCAAATGTTTTTTAGGCGAAAGCTTTATGCTAGACGTGAAGAATGTTTCCGAGTTCGTGAACAATAAAAAACTTGCAGAGCTCAGAGCAGAATTGTCGGAAACGGCAATTCAGTTTCACGCGTGCGAAGTGGACTACAAACGCAATCCCTCGGACGAAAATATATGCAAAGCGTATTACACACTTGCGAGCAGGTACGACGCTTTGAAAAACAGCATAACAGGATTGGAAGACGATATTTTTTCCGTATCTGTTTCAATGAGTCGCGGCGAGGCGCTCGGGGAATTCACGGATAAACAGCGGCGGGCATATAAATTGTTTATGGAAGGCGACGTCGAAAAAGCCGTTGCAGTACTCGATATGGAAGATTCCTTAAACTCTTATGTCCGCGCCGCGCGCCGCGCAAAACAAACTGCGGTCAGCGTTATTGCGGAGGGCAGGCAAAAAATAGAATTTCTCAGAACTATGTTTCTGTATTCCGAGCGCGATAAATTAATCGGACAGACTTACGAGCAACTGCTTCCGATAGCGTCGGAACAGCGCGTTGAGCTCGGGATATATAACGAATACGCGCTGTTTTTGAGAAATTGCGAAAGGCACGCGGACGCTTTGGAACAGGCAAAAAAACTTCAAACGCTTTATCAGATTTTCGGTTGGGGCAACCAGCTTGAGATTGCGGAGAATTTGACGTTGCTCGCTATGATATACGGCGATTTAAGCGACTGCCAGCGGCAGGCGACCGAGTGTTCGCTCAAAAGCATAGAAATACGCGAAAACTCGCTTTCGGAGCGGGGATATGACGAGGCAAACCATATCGGGCTTGCACGCGCCTGCGTTGCGCTGGGTGATATATACCGACGTTCGAACAATCCCGAACCCGCCGAAAAATATCTTTCGCGCGCGGAAGTTTTGTTTTCGGAACTTGAACGGCATACGGATAAATACGTAACGGAGCAAGCCGAGTGTTTTATTGCGAGAGGAATAAATTTTGCGGAACAGTATATGCTTGAAAAAGCGTTCGGAAAATTCGATTGCGCGGCGGATATATGGGAACAGCACATTACGGACGACCCTCACGCGCGGTATGTAAAATCTTCCGCGTATCAGAATCAGGCTTCGCAGCTGAAAAAGGAAGGGCGGTTCGGCGAAGCGGTTGAAAAATTCAATTGCGCGCTTGCAATCAGAAAAGAGCTGACGGAACTCAATCCCGCAAGATATACTTCGGCTTTGGCTCATACTTATCAGGGACTCGGCAATGTATACAGGGCGCAGTATGCTTGGGATAAAGCGATTGAAAACTTTAAAGAGGCGCTCAAAATGCGTGTCGGAATATGTGCGGTAAACGCGTCGGCGCACGAGGTCGAGCTTTCCGACTCATACATAAAAATATGCGGGACTCTGCTTGACTGCAAGCGTCCCGACGAGGCTTTCGAATATTTGCAAAAAGGTTACGCTATCCGCAGGCGGCTTTACGAAGTATCGCCTAAAACATACGAACGCTGGTATGCTCAGACACTGTTCGAGTTCGGCAGATATTATGAACAGAAAAACAAACGCGCGGAGGCGGAGAAATATTATAAAGAAGCTTTCGCTGTCCGTGTAAAAATATCTTCCGAAAATTTACAGCCCAATATTGAGGGCTTGCACGACAGTTTTACTAAAATGCAGAGTTTCTACGGCGGCGATGTTAAATCGAGGCTGAGCGCTGCGGAACTTGCGCTGTATGACAGGCTTTATTCGTTCAACGCTTCGGACGCGGATACGGGCGAACGGCTCGAATTCAGAACTTCGTTTACAGGCATTTGATTATTAAGGAGATTAGGATATGACGAAAAAAGAGAAATTGTGTTTACAGTTGCGCAATAAAGACGGGCAGAACGAAGAAACGTACTGCCGTCATTATATCAAGACAAAGAGCGGATATTTCAGACTTGTGTTTTTCGGATATCAGCCCGTGTTTCTGTTTTGTATGAGTCTTATATTCACGCTTGTAAGAGTTTTCGCCATAAAGCCCGAAGACGGGTTTATGGCGTCGTTAATATGTATTTTTTTGGCTGCCGTACCGGGATTTGTGTATCTGTGCAAAATATTTGTCGGGCTTTGGTACTGGAAATACAGTAAGCACGTTTTCGTTACAGACGAGGGTATCTGGGTAATCGGCTGCAGTTCGTTCTGGTGGAGAGGCGCGCCGGACTTTTTGGGCAGAAGAAGACTCCTCGCGCCTTATTGGTCGCTATACGGCTGGGGCGAATTGAAACGCGTCGCTAAAACCAACGACGTGAAAGAAGACAGCAAATTATACAAATTCTTCGATGCATTCGATAATTTCGTCGGCAGGTCTTCAAAGACTTGTACGTTATATATGAAGCGGTTCGACGGCGTTGAGAGAATAGATTTTCTTAAAAACGAGGAAGCCGACGAAATTCTCGCGTATATGAAAGAACGTAAAAAAAACCGTAGAAAAAAACAAAAAGAGGAACCCGAAGAGATTAGCTCAACCTGAAAATTTTTATGACTGTTTCCTAACCCCGAGAATATGTATTCCGCGGACGCGTTCGAAATTGTACGAGGAGAGCGGTTTATTGAAAGCGTCGTATGAATGCGCCGCAACGAGTATCCTTCCGCGCGATACACTCACGACGACGGGTGAGTGATAAAAGTCGCCCGTGCTTCTTCCGAGCTGAACTATATCGCCGACTTCGAGTTCGGAAAGAGGGACTTCCTTTGCGAAAGGTCCTTCGCCTTCGTTGTTTACGAGAAAGTTGTAAAGGTATTCTACGCCCGTCCAGGACGGAGTGCGGTCGTTTACCGATTTATAGTACCAGCCGAACGTGGGCGTAAAGTTCATAACTTTCGCGCCCGCGTAAATCACTTGCGATGCAAAGTTTGTGCAATCTCCGCCTATCTTACTGAAATCGTAAAAATCGGGGTTTCTGCCGAAAGCCCACTTTTTGGCGTAATCGTAAGCGGCGGTTCTGTTATATTCAAAAGTTTCCATATTACAGCCTATGCAAAAATAAACCGCATTGTTTACGCGCGGAGAATTATTGACAAGTGCGGCAATACTTGTTATATTGTTACGGATATGCAAAACGAAAATAACAATCCGTTTCCTCATAAAGACACGGAACCGACCGCAAAGAGGGTTGAGGACAGCATTAAGAAAAAATTCCATAAATCGCTGTTTTCGAGGTTTTCGAAAGCGATAGTCGAATACGAACTGATACAGCCCGGCGATAAAATCGCGGTTTGTGTATCGGGCGGTAAAGATTCTTTCGCTATGGCGAAACTGTTTCAGGAACTCAAACGCCACAATAAAATTCCGTTCGATCTCGTGTTTCTGGTAATGGACCCCGGTTACAATAAGGAAAACCGCGAAACTATCGAGAAGAACGCAAACTTGCTCGAAATACCGATAACCGTATTCGAAACAGACATTTTCGAAAGCGTGTTCAATATCGAAAAATCGCCTTGTTATCTTTGCGCGCGTATGCGACGCGGACATCTTTACCACAGGGCGAAAGACCTCGGCTGTAATAAAATTGCTTTGGGGCACCACTATGACGACGTTATAGAAACGATTCTAATGGGTATGCTTTACGGGGGACAGATGCAGACTATGATGCCTAAACTAAGAAGTGCGAATTTCGAGGGAATGGAGCTTATACGTCCTATGTATCTTATACGCGAAGAAACCATAAAGGCGTGGCGCGATTATAACGGCTTAAAATTCATACAGTGCGCGTGTAAATTTACAAAGAACTGCGCAACGTACGGACCGTCGGGGTCTAAACGTATGAAAATGAAAGAACTTATCAGAACGCTTGAAAGAGAGGACAAGGGTATCGAGCAGAATATTTTCAGAAGCGTTGAAAACGTAAGTCTTAAAACCGTTATTGCGTATAAGGACAAGGAAGGCGTACGCCACCGTTTTACGGATGATTACTAATCGGGCAATTGACAAATAATTTTAGGTCTGTTAAAATACAGAAGTTAAGGAAAAATAGAAAAAGGAGAGGAGCTATGCTTAGAATTGCAGTTGTCGAGGACGAAAAAAGCTGTTCCGATTTGCTTAAAGAATTTATAGACAGATACTGTAAAGAAAACGGCGAACAGGCCCGCATAGTTTCTTTCAGCGACGGCATCGATATAGCTTCGGACTATACCGCCGAATACGATATAATTTTTCTCGGTACCGTTATGAAACATATGGACGGTTTCAAAGCCGCAGAGTATATACGCAGAAAGGATAAAAACGTAATTATAGTTTTCGTTGCGGCAGATTCGAAGTATGCAATTAAGGGGTATTCGGTCGAGGCTTTAAGCTTTATGATAAAACCGGTTAATTATTCCGAGTTTTCGAACGAGATGTCGCGGTGCGTCGAAAAAATAAAAAACGGACGCGGGAAATTCGTAGTGCTTGCTACTGAGAACGGAATAGATAAGATTGCAGTCGACAGTATCGTTTATATTGAAAGCCAGAACCATAAAATGAATATAAATACAACGGAAAAACTTTACTGTGTATACGAAACTATGAAGAGTCTGGAAAGTCGGCTCCCCAAAGAACAATTTTCAAGATGCAATAACTGCTATCTTGTCAATCTCGATTATGTGAAAGGGGTTCACGGCGAGTATGCGCTCATAGAAGGCGAAGAGCTAAAAATCAGCCGTTCGCGCCGTAAAAATTTTATAGAAGATATTTCTTCGTATTATTTCTGCGGTTAGTTTACCGCTCGGAAAAACGGTTAATAACGAAAGAGACAAGAGAAGAGATTGCTGATTACGATTAAAAAAAATCAAGTTACGAAAATGCTTGATTTTTTATTAATTATATGGTAAATTGATTTGTGCCAAATTGACAAAACTTGGTAAACTTTATCGATTTTGTCGAAATAACGAAAATGGAGGAGAAAAATAAATGAAATTCAAGTTTGGCGTTAGGCAGATAGTACTTATTATAGTTTCCGTCTTGCTTATCGGCGTACTTATTGCGGGCAACATCGTTTTGGATGCGAACTCGATTACGCTGCATAAATTCTTCGGCGGTACTAAGTACGATTCCGAAGCAGGTAAAGAAGCGTATGAGATGGGCGACGCGATGGTGCCTCAGCTTATCGAGGACAGCGCTGTGCTTTTGCGCAACGAAAACAACGCTTTGCCTCTCGATAACAAAAAAGAAAGCGAAAAGAAAGTCAACCTGTTCGGTTGGAACGCTACCACGAAAGGTTTCCTGCTCAGCGGTACGGGCAGCGGAGGTTCGCCTGTGCTCGAAGAGAACAGGGTAACTCTTGCCGAAGCGTTTAAAGAAGCGGGCGTGGATTATAACGAAGCACTCTATACTAAGTATGAAACGCAATCGGGTTCGACTAGTATGTATATAAATCACGTCGGACAGGAGTCCGGCGCATCGATGGACGCGATTCAGAACCCCGGCGCAGATTTTTATACTGCCGATTTGTTGCAACAGGCAAGGGATTATTCCGACGTTGCAATAATCGTGCTCAGCCGTAATACCGGCGAAAACTGCGGATACGGCGAAACTCTCGATTTGAGTAATTACCGCAACGGTTCTTGGCTCGAACTCACGGCGAACGAGAAAACTATGATTGAAAAAGTTACTCAGAAGTTCTCCGACGGTAAAGTTATAGTGCTTCTCAACACCACAAATACTATGGAACTTGGTTTCCTTGAAGATTACGGCGTAGACGCTGCGCTCTTTATCGGTGCAGTGGGGCAGTCCGGCGCGCGCGCTATCCCTCATTTGCTGTACGGCGAGAAGAAAGTTAAAGATGAAGACGGCAATGAAACTACCGTTAAGGTAAATCCGTCCGGAAAAACCGCGGATACTTACGCATACAACTATAATCTTGTAGACGGTAAATCATACAGTGCGTCTTGGTCGTCTCTTCTTACGCGCGCCGGCGAAAATTCTCTTTATTATCAGGAAGGAATTTACGTAGGGTATAAGTGGTACGAAACAGCCGACGCCGAAGGTTTCTTCGACGGCTTAGAAAACGATTACGGTAAGGGTTACGATGCGCTTATACAGTATCCTTTCGGCTACGGACTTTCCTACACGAATTTCAGGTGGACGGTAGAGGAATGGCCTTCCGCGAATAAACTTACCGAAAAGGGCGAATACGAGGTTAAAGTGCGCGTGAAGAACGTCGGCAATTATCCGGGAAAAGACGTAGTCGAACTTTATTACACTCCTCCTTATATTGACGGCGGAATCGAAAAAGCCGAAACCAACTTGCTTGCTTTCGCTAAAACCGCAACTCTCGACCCCGGAATGAGTCAGCTGATGACGTTGAAGTTTACTGCTTACGACCTCGCTTCATACGACGATTACGACAAAAACAATAACGATTTCTGCGGATACGAGCTAGATAAGGGCGCTCACGTACTCAAACTGAGAACCGATGCGCACACCGACGCGGTTTGTTATGACGAAAATTTTGAAAAAACCGCTTCGGGTACTTTCGAATTATCCTGCGACGGCGTTAAGTTTGCTAAGGACCCCAAAACAGGTACCGACGTAGGCAATTTATTTACAGGAAATACTGCTTACAGCGGAACTCCCATTGACGGCTCGACGGCGTTCAACGGCGGTATAGATTATCTTTCCCGCGCAAATAATTTTGAGAACTTCCCGAAAGAAACGACTTTCGTCTGCAAAAAACCCAACAGAGAACCTAGTAAGGATTTTAAAACCACGGCTTGGGATAATGCGGATATTTCCGGTATAGAGTACGGTAAAGACTCAAGTTTGTATCTCTTGACCAAAGAAAATGGACAGAAAGCTACTTTAACCGAATTAAAATCTTCGAATTCAAACCTTGCTTATAACACGGATTTAATGGAAGAACTTTGGAAATACGATTCTCCCGAATGGAATGATTTCCTCAATCAGCTTACACAGAATGAAATTAAAGAGTTAATCGGTTTGGGTAAATTCCAGACCATTGCTGTGGCGAATGTCGGTAAACCTTTCTGTAACGAGTATGACGGTCCCGCAGGTTTTAACCAGAACAGTTCTGGTGCAAAGTCAAACCCCAAATGGGTTGTATTCCCCGTAGAAGGTATTCTCGGATGCAGCTGGAATCCCCAGTCAACTTATAATATGGGTAAGGCGATGGGTGTTATCGGCAACGAAACGGGAGTGCACGGCTGGTACGGACCCGGACTGAATATACACCGTTCTCCTTATTACGGACGTAACTTCGAGTATTACAGTGAAGACGCGATGCTTTCCGGTAAACTTACCGCCGAGTGCATCAGAGGTGCGAAAGAGAATAACCTCACTTGTTATATGAAACATTTTGCTTGTGCGGACATCGGACAGAACTCAGGCAACTGGTATACCTGGCTTACGGAACAGACATTGCGCGAAATCTATCTTAAACCTTTCGAAATAGCGGTTAAAGAAGGCGGAGCGAACGCTGTTATGAGCGGTTTCAGTGCGATTGGCGCTACTTGGGCAGGCAGTAACTATGCTTTATCAACGCAGATACTCCGCAATGAATGGGGCTTCCGCGGAAGTATGATTACCGACTGGGAAAACGGCTATATGGATAAAGTCCGCGGTATTTTAGGCGGTAACGATTTATGGCTCGGTCAAAGCGGTACGAATATCAATTTCAATAACAGAGCTGAAGCTTACTGTGCGCGTCAGTCTGCGAAGAATATTCTCTACACTTATGTAGATTGCTATATGACGGCGCGGACGTATCAGCTCAATCCGGACGCTAACGATCCTTATCAGGTAAATATCGATAAACCTCTCGTAGGAAGTGCTTCGTACTCGCCGTTGTTTGTTGCAATGTGGGTAATAGCAGATATACTTCTCGTTCTCGGCTTAGCAACCAGCGTATTGTTCATTTTCGTATCTCCTAAACAGATTGCGCAGTTGTTCAAGGGTAAAAAAGCTTCCGCAAACGGCGCTTCGGCTCCCGAGGAAATCCACGTTGAGAATAATCCTCCCGAAGAACCCGAAAACTAATTTAACGACAGAATTTTGATGTTGTGAACTACGTCCCCCGACGGCTTAGCCGTCGGGGGACGTTTAATTGCATTAAGCAAAATACCGCATTGCGTTATTCACATAACGCAGACAATTATTTTATTAAGCCGTAAAAAAAATTGGAGGAAAATAGGAACAAAATGACAAGAATTAGAAAAACGTTGATTTTCGTTCTTTGCGCGATTTGTATACTCTGCGTTTCTATGTTTGCGTTCGTTGCGTGCGGAAGTAAAAAGCCTGCTTCGCTCAGTGTAAACACCAAAGAAATAAAGACGACTTACGTAAAAGACGAAACGTTGGACCTTACAGGTCTGAAAGTTACGGCGAAGTATGACGGAAAAGACGACAAACTTCTAGAAGAAAAAGAATACACCGTAGCTCCGGCTCACGGAACGGTTCTTACAGAGGATACAACCGTAACGGTTTCTTACAAAAAGGACGACAGTATTAAAACTTCGTTTAAAGTTAAAGTTACTAATAACGTCGTTTCGCTTGAAATCGAAAAAGGTCCGGATAAAACCGATTACTGGTCGAATGAGGAAGCGTTCGATAAAACCGGTATGGTTATTAAAGCGACATTGCAGAACGGCGAAATAGAAACGGTAGACCTTGCAAACGTTACAATCGATAAACAAGGCGTTATCGTTAATTCGAACAATAAAGCAAACGAAGACGAGGAGCAGTCTGTCGTTTTGAGTTACGGCGGAAAAACGGCGGAGCAGAAAGTTAACGTATTGGCTAACCCTATAGTCGAGGCTAAGGAAAATACCGAGAAATCAAACCCCAGACGTTATTATGCTTCCGGCGAATCTTTCAATCCCGCGGGCGTAGTTCTTGCTCTTAAATATAAGTCCGGCAGAACGGTCGACCTAAATCTCACGAATATGACGGAAGGCGTGGAATACGACCATAGCGCGTTGATAGGCGACGCAGGTTCTGAATTTACGCGCACCATAACCTTCAAAGGCGGGCTGGCTCCTATCGACGTCGTCGTCAAATGTTATATCGCGCTGGTATTTATATCGAAGCCGAGAGCGGACTCGTACATAAGGTAACCAAAAACGAAGACGACACGTTTGAAATCGGAGAAGGCAGAGCGCCTACGACCTCCGCCGAGGTCAGCGGTAACTATGAAGTCAGAACAGACGCTGTTCCGACTTTCGGAAACGCGGAATTCTGGGATGACAGATATTACGCAGGCGGCGGAAAATATCTCGGCGAATTGAGGGAAAAAGCCGTTTCTTTCATATTCGATTCCGATAAAGCGGGTAAAGCTTCCATAGCGTTCCGTCTTGCTTCGCAGTATCTTAAAGAAGACAGCAGTTGGACGCCTATCTGGATGGGCGACGTTCAGTTCAACAAAGTAGCGAAAGTTTACGTAAACGGCTCCGAATATCAAGTTCCCGACGAAGTGATTCTTCCCGGCGGCGGCTCGCAGGGCGGCGAACCTAACCCTTGCCTTTGGTTCAACTGGGTTGAAGTCGCACTCAACGACATTAATCTGAAAGCGGGCGAGAATACTATAATGATTCAATTCCTTAAACACGGAATCAACGATTGCAGCCAGAGCACGTTCAATAATAACTTCTGTGCTAACTTAGACAGCTTAAAGGTTATATCAGGCGAATGTAAGGTTGCAAAATACAACGACATAAACAGTGTTTCCATTAATACTGCGGAGGTTGTCGAAGCGGCTGACGGTTACGAAATCAAATTTACGGGTAAAATCGATTATTCCACAATCGACGAAGCCAAGGCTCTCGAAATACTCGAAAGCGACCTTGTTCTCAATATCGGCGAAGACATCGATGTCGAAGTCGTTCTTAACGGTTTTGAATTTGAAGCTGTAGGCGCACTTCCCGAGTCGGTAATGTTTGCAAAGCAAAAAGAATTGTCGGTTAAATTCGGTCTTGATAATCTTGCGACGTTAAAGATTAACGTTACGACTAACGTATTCTATGAAGAGGGAATTTACAGTTGGTCAATCGAAAATAACGGTACGACGTCTGCGGTTGTTATTAAAACGGTAATGTGCGACGACATTAACATAGAGTATAACGAAGATGATACATCCATAGCTATCGACGGCACGGACGTTAAACTCGAGAATAGAGACGGCAGAGTCCGGATGATAATCGGCGGTGGCGTAACCGCTTACGGATTCAACGATAAGTACGCAGGTTATGAAGAGCAGGTTAAAACAATAATTTCCGATTCCATACAGAAACTGTATCACGTTGATATACAGTGTACCGGTACGCCTAACTATAATACGCTGTTAAGCAATAAACACGTAATTAATATCGACAGTACCAATCCCGAAGCGATTACGTTTGAAATAGCTCTCGATATTACTACGTTAGGTAATGCGGTATACGGAGTTCACTTCTGGCTCAACGCGGATAAAGAAGCGATAAATAAAGACGGCAATTATGTTCCTGCGGAAGATGTAGAAGCTCAGACTGTAGAAAATAACTATAAGTTATATACCGTAAGTTTCCGTAAAGTAGCGGACGGAGAAGATAAACCCGCTTCAACTTGGGGCTGTTTGAATATCACCGTTGCAGACGACCCCGAAGCAGAGATTGAAAAATTCGTTCCCGATAGCGTTTCGCTCGTTTCCGGTACGAACGAAGACGGAGAGGAAGCTGTTATCCTTAGAATCTCGGGTATGGTTAACTGGTCCAAATACGACGCGGAAGACGTTATGGATTACTTCAAAGCTGCGTTTAATTACGATTTACAGTCGGTAGTAGGTAATAAGAAAGTAAACAATCACGTAAAATATTACGAAATAACGGACGTCCAAAACGAAGGTATCAAATACAGCGGTAATTTCACTGTTGATATAGACGTAACCGATATTACGATAGACAGGCACGCAATGCACCTTGCCGACTATGTAACCGACGGTAAGGGCAACGTTAATCCTGCGGAAGGCGTTCTCGAAGGAACTCTTTCGAACTTTGACTGGCTTGCAGCTGAAAAAGTTGCCACGGGTGCGGAGAACGCGCTTAAATTGAAAGGAAAAGTCTATACTCTCAGTTACGAGCCTAATTATTCAACGAGAAACAATCCGGATATTGCAGGCGATGCAAACGCGGCTACTAGAAAAGCTCATAACTACGGTTGCGTTGCTATAACCGTTTCCTATGACATTGACGTTACAGGCGTAAATTTATAGGTAAATAACGGAGAAACGAATACTGCAATACTTACTGTAACCGGAACTTATTCGGAAGATATCGTCGATATAAACGGAGTGCTCGAAGCACAGCTTAAACTCGGCAACGTTGCAATTGCGGAAATCTCGGCTGAGAACGGTACATTCACGGTGAAATTCGACGTCGTAAGTCTTGACCCCGGTAGTTATGCGCTTACGATAGAAGGCAACGCGGTCGTACTCGACAATGTGGATACCGAAGAAAAGAAGGGACTAATTTCCACATTTAAGTTATCGCTTGCGGAAACTACGAAAGCAGTTTCTTTATCGATAACCAGCGACGCTAAGGTAAATGTTAAAACCGCTACTATTTTCGACGAAACAACGCAACTCGAACTTGTTCTCGAAGGTGAAAAAGTTATCTACAAAATAACCGGCACCTATGAAGCCGAATACCAAGGCTATGATTTAACAAACGCTGCGCAGAAAGAGCTTGCCGAAGCCGTTCTCGCGAATAAGCTCAAAGCATATTTTGCGAACTTCCGTTTCGAACATAACGGAAATCAGAGCAGTACAGGAAACTGGAACGCAGTCGCGGCTTTGACCGATTCGCATTATGTAACAATCGTAGACGATACGCACTTCACGATTAACTGTGACGTAACTATGCTTCAACGCGGTTGGGTTGTTATGAATAAAGTTGGGGCGAGCACAACCCCTAACAGTAACGGCGATTATAAACCTAAGGCTACGATTGAACAAGTCGGAAATACCGCAGGAGCGCAGGAAGTAGTATTTAACGGAAACGTTTACCGTATGCATATCGACAAGGATTCGTGGAACCTCCTCGTTATCAGAGTCGTTGAATACTTAGCTCCCTCAACTCCCGACCCTGCTCCCGCTGAATAAGCTCATATAAATTACCTCCAAGTAATTTTAGTAAATTAAGGACTGTCCCGAAAGGGACGGTCCTTAATCTTTGTCTGTTTTAAGCTTAACATAAACCCCGGTCTTACCGGAGGGAGGAAAAAAATTAAAACCTCTTGATATAATAGAGATGATTTGGTAGCCGCATCACTAAAAATAACAGGAGGTTTTTAACGAAATGAAATAAATAGAACGGCACATTCAACATACAGATGTGAATATCACATAGTGTTTGCACCCAAAGCACAAACGGCAAACAGTATAAGGACAGATAAAGTAAGATATAGGAGAAATCTTTCTAAAACTCTGCAACAAAAATAAAGTGGAAATAATCGAAGCGGAGGCTTGTCCGAACCATATATATGCCGGTAAGTGTACCGCCGTGTTTAAGTATAGCACAGTTTGGAGGATTTTTAAGATTAAAAGAACGATTATGATATTTGACAGACATGCAAATTTAAAATACAAATACATAAGCAGAAGTTTTTGGTGTGGAGGACAATATGTAGATACATTTTATCGGTGGCAAGAGTAAGTAGTATAAAGGCGGACACTCAAAGTGTCCGCCTGAAATAGTGATGCAATGCTGAATTTCGTACCCCGACAAGGTTAGCAAGTGTTAAATCCTTATAAGATACGTGCCCTTGTATTTTTATATTTGACGTTAAGGCGTGTTTAGACGCGTCGTAAACGTTTATATAATAGAAACGATAGGTAAATACCTTCTTGATGTTTACGGAAAGAAAGGTTGGCGTTAGCTTACCGTAATTTGTACGCCGAAGCGGTAAAATAATACTCCCAAAACACATCTATATTTAAGCAGATTATTTCCGGCAACGGAAGTCGATTCTGCGACGCATACTTAGCCGACTGAATTAAAGCGCTTTGCCTGAAAACAAACAATCAGTTCTCATTGGTTGGCTTCTTTACATTACGGCGCGTGATTGAAGAAGATTAGAAAGACAATAAATATTACGGATATTATGATAACATAAAGTTTGATAAAAAATTCGGTAAAAGTATAACTATGTGAATACGATAAAAATATTTCTGTACAATAGGGTAGGCAGCGCCGTTTCAAATGCAGTTCAGGTTTTCGTTGACGAAATTAAAGCCTCAGGCGTTGAATAACGCCTGAGGCTAAAAGTTTACGTGAATATTGATTTATTTGAATTATAACTGCTTTGGTTTGTCAATTCATTCAATCAGTAGTTATTCGTTAGGGGTTTTACTGTCGTCGGCGGGAGATGAGGGAGCCGTAGGGCTTTCCGCAACCGCTTCTGTAACGGGTTTATCTTTTTTCCTGATGCCGAAGAATATCAGCACGCCTGCGCCCGCTGCAAACAGTACGTCAACTACTACGATAACGGGGATATACCAGCGGAAATTGAGTTCGGGGCTGACGGGAATTACTATATCGTCTGCCGATTCATTATAAGTCGCGTTTGTAGCAAGCGTATTCATCCACATATACAGAACGTTCTTAGTAGCGGTTCTTAAAGCGTATTTGTAAGCAACCGTTGATTTCATCGAGTTAGTAAATGCGCCGTTTGAATTCCAGCCGTCCATCCAGATGTCTCCGCCAGCGCGAATCATCTGGTCGCCGTTCATAAAGTCGTGGTGGTCTGCGTAGTCGGTGAGGAACGCGCCTTTAAAGCCCCATTCTTCGCGGCATACTTCGGTAAGAAGAGCTTCGCTTCCGCCCGTCCAAACTGCGCCTATGCGTCCGTAAGAGGTCATTATCGCGTTTGAACCGCCTCTTCTGACTGCTATTTCGAAAGGTCTGAGATAGATTTCGCGGAGAGCCTGTTCGGTAAGCCAGGTATACATACCGTCGCGTCCGCTTTCACCTTCGTACAAACAGATGTGTTTGAGATAGCTGAACACGCCTCTGTTTTTAGCTGCGGAAACAACCTTGGCACACATTAAACCGGACATTAAAGCGTCTTCCGAATAGTACTCGTAGTTTCTTCCGCCGAAAGGCGAACGGTGGACGTTTACGCCGGGACCGTACCAACCGGTAATTGCGTTTTCTGCGCAGTATGCACCGAAAGTAAGTCCCATACTGTAAGCGAGTTCAAGGTTCCAGGTTTGCGCAAGCGTTATCGAACTGAATCCGACTGCGTTCTCGTATCCGTCTGAGAAGCTTGCCGCCTGGTTGGGACCGTCACGGTCATTGGTTTGAGGTTTATTGATTGCCTGTACGGCTTTTGTTTTTACGTATCCGTGGAGTACAAGGTCTTCCATTTGCGATTGAGGGATATGATTAAGAAGTTCTTCCCATTCGTTCGCATCATAGTCCATACCGAGTTTAAGACCTAATTCGTTGAGTTCATAGACTTTCTCTTTGGTTGTGCTTCCGTCGGGTTTTTCAATTTCTTTTTCAACTTCTTTGCCGACGAAATAATCGGGAGCGGTTGCCGACGAACCGAATACGGGGTCGGAAGGATTTCCGTTTTCTTGCGCCCATTTAGCATCCCAAGCGGTTTGCCAGGAAGTGTTGTAAAGATTGCGCGATTTGATTTCATCAGTCATAGCACGGTTGTCATCGAAATCACCGGGGAACGTTTCTTCGAATTTTGCTCTCGAAAGATAGGTGATGCTTGCGGAGCCATCGCTGTTGCCGTCTATAGCGACTCCGTCCGTTGTGTCGCTGCCTGTGAAACGGTTTTTAGATTCTTCGATGCAGTGAGTATTTTCTGAAATTTTGTAGATAATCGTATCGCTGTTGTGAACGCTTCCGCTTCCGCCGACAATTTTATTTCCCGCAAGGTTATGAGCGTCTGTTCTGAGAGTCAAAGTATAGTTGCCGTCTTCGAGAACGTATCCGCCGCCGTTAATTATCTTTCCTTCGTAATCGTAGGAAGCCATATCGGAAACGGTTAATTCAAGAGTTACGTCCTCGTGTTCGCCGGGCTCCAATACCTTTTGCGTTTTGCCGAAAGCCGCAAGGTTTACGGAAGATTTTTCTATGCCATTATTTATATAAGGAGCGGTGTAGTAAAGTTGAACTATGTCCTGTCCTGCAACATCTCCTGTATTCGTTACACGTACCGATAATTTAATTGTATCGTCCGCGGTCAGGGTTCTGCCGTCGGGCTGTTCGAGATAAGTTATTTTCCATTCAAAGCTTGTGTATGAGAGTCCGTAGCCGAAAGGATACTGAACTACGTCTTTATAACCGTTTGAGATTCCCCATTTTGTTTTTGCGTAATTGCTGTCCCAGAAGCCTTCAGTATCGGCGGTTTCATACCATTTATATCCGACGTAAATGCTTTCGCGGTAGTCCTGATAAGCGACGCCCTCATAAGGAACGTTTGAACTTCCGTTGGTGTGCTGTACGTTCGTAGGATATAAACCGTTGGCGTTGGTATAGAAATGCGTCGTATCGTTGCCTTTACCCATATCTACGTAAGTAGAAGCAGTGGAGAGGTCGTAAGCGTATGTGTCTGCGAATTTGCCGGAAGGGGTGACCTCGCCGTATATAACTTTGGGAACAGATTTTGCGCCTACCGTGCCCGTCGTCGCAACTACAAGACACGAGTCGAGTCCGGGAATCGTTTCCATAAATCCGAGTTCCATAACGTTGGTAGAGTTTATGAGAACGACTACGTTTTTGTAGTTTTCGCCGACGTATTTTAAGAGCTTTTCTTCTTCGGTGGAAATTTCGAGATAAGTGCGGTTTTTGTCGATTTTGTCGTTGGAAAGCATACCCGACTGCTTATTTGTTCCGGCAGTCTGCTTATACTGAACGGCGGGAGAATCGTTGCTTTCGCCCGAAACTCTGCCGATTACGACGAAGGCGGTGTCGGAATAGTTTTTAGCGTTGTTGAGCATATCGACCGTATAATAACTCGTATCGTCAATAGCAGGCTCGTACAAACGGCTGAACTCATAGTTGAAGCTGTGAAGCGAACCCGAATCGTTCGGATTGCCTGCCGACGGAGCTCCCGAATGACTGCCGCCCTGACTGTATTCGCGGTAAGGACGGAATTTTTTGTACATATCGGTCAATTGCGTATTGTACTCTATGCCGTAGTCTTTCAACGCGGTGAGCAGGTCGACGGAGTTGGCTCTCTTAACCTGACCCGAACCCGAACCGCTGAGAACCCAGTCGGTTACCGCCCAGCCGAATATGTTGACTTTCGAAGCTTCCGCTTTCTTCAAAGGTAAAAGGGCTTTACCGTTTTCGTCCTCGTTTTTAGCGAGAACGATTCCTTCGTCCTGAATTTGTTCTGCAAGTTCCGCACTTTTTGCGCGCGCCGCCGAATCGGCTCCGCTTTCTTTGTATCCTACAATGAACGTATCAAGTTCTTTCGAGAATACTCCGACTGCAATGCTGAGCACTAATAACAGCGCGAGCAAAACTCCGGCACAAGAAAAAGCAACTGCTTTAAATGTCTCTGCTTTCATTGTTTTGTTTTTTTTCTCCTCCTAAAAAAATTTTTCTTTCTATTAAAAAAACGGAACGGCGAATTGCCGTTCGCGGTTTTTCCGCTGATTGACAATTATATAATATTGTAAATCGGTTCCTTATTAATGATAGCCCAAAAGCCAATTATTGGCAATATACTTTATATAAAACAGTATTAAATATTGACTATTTTATAAAAAAGTATATAATTATTATAAAATGAACAAATGTAATAAAAATTAATCTTTTCTGAAAACATTGCATTTTAATTATGTCTTTTGTAAATACATTGCAATTTTTGTAAATTATTGCAAACGTAAAATAAGTATGCTACAATAAAAAAGTAATATGGAGCGAAAAATGAAAGTTAAAAAGTTTATGTCGGCGGTTGTCGCGTTAGCTGTTTCGATAATGTGTCTTGCGGGGCTGGGAGGCTGTAAAAAAGAAGTATGGCCTTACCGGCAACTCGGCGAAAACGATTTTCTGACAGCTGAAGGGGAACTCGTAAAAAATTGCGGAGACGAAACGGTATTCCTGCGCGGAGTCAATGCGGGCGGGCTGTTTGTAACCGAACATTGGATGACGGGATTTTCCTACGGTACCAAGCCCAACAACGATTATAAATCTCTTACAAAAATTTTTATTGACCGGTTCGGTGCGGAGAAGACGAAAGAACTGTGGAAAGAATACCGCGCGAACTGGTGGACTGATACCGATTTCGAGAACTGCGTCAATATGGGTATGAACGTTATCCGTCTGCCGTTTACTTATATGAACGTTGACTTTGACGCAATAACGAGTTATGACAACGCGGGGAAGCGTTATGATTTTTCGGCTTTGGACGCATTTATTGAAAGAGCGGCGGAATACGGTTTGTATACCATACTCGATTTGCACGGTGCGTACGGTTCTCAGAGCGGGCAGGACCATTCGGGTGAGATTAAAGATTACCGTGCAGTCGATTTCTACTCGAACGAACGGATGCAGTCGCTTACAATCAAGCTTTGGGATGCGCTGTCCGAGCATTATAAATATAATCCTGCGGTTGCGGGATACGATATCCTCAACGAGCCAGGCGAAAGAAAAGGAAACGGTAACGACGGCGTTCACAGCACCGAACAACGTCATTGGAATTTTTTCGATAAAGTATACGATGAAATAAGGGAAAACGGCGACAACCACATAATTATATTCGAGTCGTGCTGGAACGGCGAAAATTTACCGCGTCCGGAGGTTTACGGATGGGAAAACTGTATGTATTCTTTCCATCATTATACGAGCAATACGGATACGAGCGCGGACGGAGAGCTTGCGCACAATCTTGACTGGAACAATAAAATATCCAACGTTACTTCACAGGATTTCGGCGTTCCGTTGCAGATGGGTGAGTTTACGAGTTATTCTTCGCCTTATAAATGGGAGTATACTCTCGGGCTTTTGAACCGTTCCAATTGGCATTGGGTAAGCTGGACTTATAAAGTCTGGGGCAGAATGGCTTGGGGTATCGTAAATATAACCGCGGATAACAGCCAAAAGGTAGACGCGTACTCCGACGATTACGAAGTTATACTCGGGAAATTTAAAAATCTCAGGACCGACGGCGCAGTTGCTGTTAAATACACGTTTTACGGCAGAGGTGAAGACGGCGGAAAAGTCGAAATCGGAACGCTTGAAAGTCTGTATTCCGAATACACCGATAAAGAGTATGTTTATAAACCGGAAGCGGGAAGCTATGAAATTCGTTACGGCGTAGAAAATATTCATCTTGTCCTGAAAGAAAGCGGAGAGAATACTCTGCTCACGGCGGGCGGTTCGGGCGATAAATTTATGTTTTCTTTAATTTACCATAATTCAAAGGACGGAAGCGCTTATATATCTGCGGGCGATAAATATTTGTCGGTGTTAAAAAACGGCGGGGAAAATTTTATAACCGTAGCTGATTCTGTTTCGAATGATGCAAGATTTTATCCAGTAAACACGGAATACGGAACGGTGTTCGTTTCATATTCGACCTGTAAGTATCTGCGTATCGACGACGAAGGCATGGCGCTCGCCGACGCAGATAGTTCCCGCGCGGCGGTTTTCGTATTGGAGTAAGCAATGAAAATTGAGTATTATATTGAAACAACTTTGTTGAAATTTCTGAAAACAAAGACTATCGACTCTATACGGGTAATAGATTTGATTGATGAAATCGGAATTTGCAAAGGCACGTTTTATAAGTATTATCAAGATAAATACCATCTTCTTATTTGCAGTTTTCAGAACCATTTTTATAACGGCATTTTGAACGGCGCGGAAAATTGGGAAAGTTTTTTGAGCCGTTCTATGAACTCGTTTAAAAACAGTCCTTCGATAATTTTAAACGCTTTCGAATCTCAGGATATAAATTCTCTGCGTTCGTATCACGAACAGCTTATGCGCAAATATTTTTCAGCGGGCGAAGGTGCGGAAGAAAACGCATATTACACTTATTCCGCAGACGTCTTTACGCATTACGTAACTGACGTGCTTATGGGATGGCTGAAAAATAAATGCGTTGAAACAAACGAAGAATTGTTAAGAAAAATCAAAGCAATAATGCCCGTTACGTTGTTTGCAGGTTTATACGGGCCTTTTGGGGGAAAAAATGGGAACAAAAAACAACTGGCTAATTAAAGGCGTCGCGGTTTTATGCGTACTTGTAATGTCGCTTGGTTTGTTTGCGGGTTGTAACGCAGAGTGCAAGCATACCTATGTGAACGGCGTTTGCAGCGCGTGCAGAAGCATATGTCCGCACAACGAATACCGGAGCGGTATTTGCATCAGGTGCGGTATTGTATGCGGGCATGAAGAGTATGAGAACGGCGTCTGCGCCGAGTGCAGTTCAGAGTGTGCGCACGAAGAATATGCAGACGGCACTTGTACCGTATGCGGTACGGTATGCGCGCATACGGAATACGTGAACGGAATCTGTAAAGAGTGTTCTTCTAAATGTTCTCATGATAAATATGTTAACGGGGCTTGCGTCGAATGCGGTACAGTCTGTAAGCATACGGTATATTCTGACGGTGCTTGCACCGTTTGCGGTATAATATGCGGTCATCAGACTTATGAAAACGGCGTTTGTAAAGTGTGCGGCAAACAATGCACGCACGAATACGAGGACGGGTTCTGTAAACATTGCGGCGGTAAAGAGCCTCAGCCCGAACCTGAAGACCCGATATACGACTATAAACCTCATTTGAGCGCGCGGCTTCCGAGGATAGACGTTCAGGCAACGCAGGACTTTATTTCGGATGCGACACGGAACGTGCCCAGTTTCGATAACAACAATCCCGCAAACAATATCGATTGGCAGTATCACGAGTGTACGGTAAAATTGAGTAACTGCGACGTTGAATACGAACTAGAAAAGACCGCGGGAATCAAGGTGCGCGGGAACTGGACTACTACATATCCGAAAAAACCGTTCCGAATCAAATTCGATAAGAAACAACCTATGCTCGGTCTTAACGACGGGGCAAAGTGTAAAAGCTGGGTTTTGCTTGCAGATTATAAGGACGTTTCGTTAGAGAGAAACAGCCTTGCGTTCTATCTCGGGAATCAGATTTTCGAAACGGACGGCTATTATTCTTCCGACTCGCGTCAGGTGGAACTTTATTTGAACGGCGAATATTGGGGCGTATATCTTCTTGCCGAACAACAGCAGGTTAATGCTAGCCGCATTGGCATTACCGAACCCGAAACTCCCGAGGGCGAACCTTATCTCGGGACGGATATAGGATATTTTATCGAATATGACGGATATTACAACCTCGAAATCGAAACCGAAAGATTCGAGTGCGATTACGCTAAATACGGTCCGCTGAAAACGAGAAGCGGAAACAGAATTACGCCTAATCAGAAAGGATTTGCGATTAAGAACGATATCTACGATATAACCCAGACAAGATTTATAGAAAGCTATATGAACAATCTGTATAAGATTTGTTACGAAGCCGTATACAATCGGAAATATTACACGTTTAACGGAGATTTTACGGGACTTGTCGCTTATGCGCCGTCAACCGATAATCCTGTGCAGGAAACGGTTTCTAAGGTGATAGATATAAAGTCGCTCGTCGATACTTATATCCATTGCGAAATAGCGTGCGATTACGATATCGGCTGGTCGAGTTTCCTTATGGACGTTGATTTCGGGGCGGGCGCGGAAAATAATCTGCTTCGTTTCGAAGCGCCTTGGGACTTCGACTCGGCATTCGGTTTGAGGGATGCTTGCGCAAGCGGAGAAGGATTGTTTGCGGCAAACAGTTCTAATCCCTGGATAATTATATTAATAAACGAAAGCTGGTTCTGGAATATGGTCAAAGACAAATGGCAGGAAATGAGCAGGGCGGGAGTTCAGACGAGCGCGCTTTCGTACGTTAAAGAACTGCGAACTTATTATAATTCGCAGGAATATAAACGTAATTTCGACAGATGGGGCTTTGTCATAAGCGGTGAGAGCGTATGGGAAATACAGCAAAACGTCAAAAATCAGTCTGACGCAGTCGACCATTTATATAATTGGCTTAACAAGAGGTTTAATTATCTCGACAAACAGTGGCTGTAATTTTCAAGGAGAACAGGATGAGAAAAAAATTAACTGCTTTGATTTTAGGCGGAATTTTCGTGTGCAGTTTGCTTGTTCCGCTTTCGGGATGTATTGAACGCGGCAAAGACGATGTTGTTAAACTTCCCGAATGGAAAAATAACGTTACTCTTACCGGTAACGTTGCCGAAATTAAATGGGACAAAGTTGAAGGCGCGACGGAGTATAAAATTTATCACAGTCAGAGTCGCTTCGGCAATTATCAACTCGAATCCGAACAGACGGAGTGCGAATATACAAGCGTCGATAAGTATGGCTATTTCAGGGTAGACGCGATGAACGAAGACGAGGTCGTTTCATCCGAACTGTATTCGTATGAGTTGGACACTTTCGGTAAAAACACCCATATATATTCGCCTTCAGATAATCAGGAGCTTATTCAGGCTGACGTTGACAGATTCAAGAACAATACGAGCCAATTTGCCTGGAAAGAAATTTATGAACCCGTATACGAACAGAACGAAGAGGGTGAGTGGGTTGAAACGGGCAAACAATTGCTGGGAGAAGGACGCTACGCGGGACTTTTCAAGAAGGGGAAGTATAACGATTTGAACCTTCAAATGCGATATTATATGACGTTTTCGGGCCTTGATTATTTGCCGACAGGCGTTGAACTCGGCGGTTTTTATACCAAAGGCGAATTGTCGGGAGGAAACTCGACTTGCAATTTCTGGTGCGGTATAGACAATATGACCGTAAACAGCAGCGTGCAGTGGTCGGTTTCTCAGGCGACGAGTTTCCGCCGTATGAAAGTCAACGGCAATCTTACTCTTCACGATACGGGGAAAACGCCTTGGGCGTCCGGCGGATTTATTTCGGATACGGTCGTTACCGGTAATATCGACGGGAGCATTCAGCAGCAGTGGTTTACCCGAAACTCCGATTGGGATAAATGGTCCGGTTGCGATATAAATATGGTTTATGCGGGATGTACGGGCGGTTTTGCGGATAAAACGTATGCTTGGCCCGATAAGCGCGTAACCGTTCTCGAAACAACAAACGTTATGCGCGAAAAGCCTTTTCTCATTTTTGACGACGGCTATTATGTATGCCGTCCCGCTCTTCGGAAAAATTCTTCGGGTATTTCCTGGTCGGAGGACGGAACCTCCCTCAACGATAACGACGAATATATCTCTCTGGATAAATTCTATGTGGCGCGTTCGGACAGGGATAACGCGAAAACGTTGAATGCCGCACTGAAAAACGGAAAACATATTCTGTTCACTGCTGGTATTTACGATATAGACGCGCCTCTTGCGGTTACTGAATCGGACACGATAATTATGGGGCTCGGGCTTGCTACATTAAAACTTGCGGGCGGAAACAGGGATACAATAATGCGGGTAAGCGACGTCGACGGGGTACAGCTCAGCGGTATTATGTTCGATGCGGGCGAGTATTCTAAAAATCTTTTACGGCTCGGAGAAAGCAAAACAGCGGTTCGCCATAGCGAAAATCCTACCGTTCTGAACGACGTTTATTACCGTATCGGCGGCGCCGATAAAGGCGCCACGTCTGTTGACGTTACGCTCGAAATAAATTCAAACGACGTTGTAGGCGATAATTTTTGGGTATGGCGAGCGGACCACGGCAACAGCGGTACGGTCGGCTGGGATATAAACAAAACTAAAAACGGCGTAATAGTAAACGGCGATTACGTGACGATTTACGGCCTTATGGTAGAACATTTCCATGAATACCAGACGATATGGAAAGGCGAACACGGCTTTATGGCGTTCTATCAGTCTGAAACGCCTTACGATGTGCCTTCACGGCTTTCCGAGGATGCGACTTTCGAAAACCCTGTTTACGTTCAAGACGAATGGATGTCGGAATGGAACGGTAAAACTTATCAGGGATATGCTAGTTATAAAGTTGCGGACGGAGTAAAAAACCATACCGCGTACGGAATAGGAGTATACTATGTCGCAAGCAGCAGACTCAAAAATATATTTACGTTAGACCACGCAATCGAACTTCCGTCTAACGAAGGAATTCACGTCGAACATATGGCGATAGCGAACTTCTTGAATTATGGCGACAAGAAAACGAACGGCGGTATAAGGTATATAGTAAACGAACGCGGAAAAAGCAATTTCGACGGCTCGAAGAATCAATTTACGTCATTTATAGCGGGGAATTACGTCGAGAGATAAAAGCAACGTAAAATAATAAATAAAAAAGTTAAGTAACCTGCAATTTACGACGCGTAAATTGCAGGTTACGCTAATATTATATAATTTTCTTTCTCAATATTGTATAATTCCATAAAAATTTGTTAAGGTGTAACAAAAACAAATGGACAAACAAAAAATAATAAACGAACTGACAGTCCGCCAAAAAGCAGACTTGCTTACGGGCAAAGATTTCTGGCAGACCAAGGATTATCCCGAGTTGGGAGTTCCGTCGCTGTTTTTATCAGACGGGCCTCACGGAATAAGGAAACAGGCTGCCGCGGCGGACCATTTGGGACTGAACGCGAGTATTCCCGCTACGTGTTTTCCTACGGCGGCGGCTATGGCGAACAGCTGGAACGAAGAACTCGGCGAAAAGATGGGCGAAGCTCTTGGCGAGGAAGCGGCTTCGCAGAAAGTAAACGTACTTCTCGGTCCCGGCACGAATATGAAGCGCAACCCCCGTTGCGGAAGGAACTTCGAATATTTTTCGGAAGACCCCTATCTTGCGGGAAAAATGGCGGCTTCGTATATTCGCGGTATTCAGTCGAAAGGAACTTCGGCTTGCGTAAAGCACTTCGCCGCGAACAATCAGGAAGAGAGACGTATGGTTACCGATTCCGTTATGGATGAAAGAACTTTGCGCGAAATTTATCTTACCGCTTTCGAAATCGCCGTCAGAGAGGGCAAAACAAACTCTATAATGTCCTCTTACAATATGATTAACGGCAAGTTTGCGGACGAAAACGACCATCTTATACGCGACATACTCCGAGGCGAATGGGGATTCGACGGAGTAGTGATTTCTGACTGGGCGGGCTGTAACGACAAAGTTGCGTCAACTGTGGCCGGCAGCGACCTTGAAATGCCTTCTTGCAAATACGGTGCGGACGATATTGTCAAGGCTGTCGAAGACGGAACGCTCGATATTAAATACGTAGACGAGTGCGTCGAACGTATTCTCACATTGATAGAGAGAACCACTCAGACGGAAAAGGGAAAACCTTTCGACGCTGAGGCTCATCACGAAATAGCGCGCAAATGCGCGGAAGAGAGCATCGTCTTATTAAAGAACGACGGTGTTCTTCCCGTGTCCGCGGATACGAGGACCGCTATTATCGGCGATTTCGCGCACCTTCCCAGATATCAGGGCGCGGGTTCTTCTATTGTAAATCCCACTAAACTTACGACGATACTGGAAAACAGACACGAAGTAAACTTCATCGGTTACGAACAGGGTTTCGACAGATACGGTAAAAAGAAGAACGGACTTATCAAGAAAGCGGTTAAGCTTGCCAAGAGAGTCGATAACGTAATTCTTTGTCTCGGACTTGACGAAGTTTCTGAAGCGGAAGGGCTTGACAGAGAGCAGATAAAAATTCCCGCTAACCAGATTGCTTTATATAAACAGGTAAGAGCCAACAGCAAAAAGCTTATTCTCGTTCTTTCGTGCGGAAGCGCTGTAGAAACAGACTGGTGCAAAGATGCTGACGCGATTGTATACGGCTGTCTTACGGGTCAGGCAGGCGCAGGAGCAATGCTCGACGTAATAACGGGTAAGGTCAATCCTTCGGGTAAACTTGCGGAAACTTTCCCCGTGAAGTACGGAGATTGTTCTTCGGCTTCGCACTTCCCCGGAAAACAGATGACGGTGGAATACCGTGAAGGGCTTTATATCGGTTACAGATATTACGATACTGCGAACGTTGAGGTTGCGTATCCGTTCGGTTTCGGTCTTTCTTATACGACTTTTGAATATTCTGACGTCAAAGCGGACGGGAACGGAGTTTCGTTCACCGTTAAGAATACGGGCGACTACGACGGCGCGGAAGCGGCTCAGCTTTACGTCGGCAAAAAGGACGGAAAAATATTCCGTCCCGCAAAGGAATTGAAGGGCTTTGCGAAAGTATATCTTAAAGCGGGCGAAAGCAAGACGGTTACAATAGCTTTCGACGACAAAACGTTCCGCTATTTCAACGTTAAAACCAATAAATGGGAAACGGAGGGCGGCGAATATCAGCTCTATATAGGCGCGAGCTCGGCGGATATACGTCTTACCGCAAGTGTAACGAAGCAGGGCACTACCGACGTTATTCCTTACGACAGCGCAAAACTTGCTTCTTATTACAGCGGAAAAGTTGCGAACGTCGGCGACGACGAATTTAAGGAACTTCTCGGAAGAGATATTCCTTATTCGGGATATAATTTCTATAAAAAGAAGAGAATGGTAATACACGAAAACTGCACTATCGCCGATTTGAGATATTCGAAGCGCTGGGTAGGCAGAGCGTTCTCTGGCGTCATCCGCTTTGCGATAAAAGCTTGCAAAGGCTTCGGAATGAGGTCGCTTGCGAATACCCTCGTTATGGGCGTATTGCATCAGCCTGTAAGAGGTCTTGCTAAATTCGGCGGTATGAGCCGCAGGCAAATGGAAGCGTTACTTCTGATGTTCAACGGTCACTTCTTCAAGGGCGTTGGCAGATTCTTATCAAAGGAAAAAGTTAAAAAGGAGGCTAAGAAATGAGTGAAGAAGTAAAAGAAACCGCCGCAGTTGCGGAAGCGGCGGCGGAGCCCGTATCGGTAGATACGAGCATGTATACCGTTGAGGATTTACAAAAGCAGGTTAAACCTCTTTCGAAGAACGGTTTTTTGAGATTTTTTCAGAAAATAGGTCGTTGGTGGCTCGGAAGCTGGTATGGTTTTTGCGACAAACACCCCAAAGGCTCGGATTTGATTTATAAGATTTTCTTCCTTGTCGTTTTCTCGCAAGCTGTCACGATTTGGCAGTTTATAGTTATGACATTCCTGCCTTATGCGTTCCCCCAAAGCGTCTTCCCGAAAATAACTGTAGGATGGCCCGATATAACTTTGGGTTCGTTTACCAATAACGGCGCGTCATACGTAATATTCGGTGATAATAACGGCTGGGGATACTTCATCGCGTTTGAAATTGCGGTGTTCACGGCGCAGTGCATAAACTTCCCTCTTCAAAGAAATATTACTTACCGTTCTCACGGTAATCCCTGGTTGCAGGCAATGTGGTATTTCATCGGCTGGGTGCTCGTTTCCGTATTCACGAATGCTGTATGGGGTATTTGCAATGTATTCTTTACCCACTGGGGCTGGTATCAGAGCGCAGGACTTGATGTTGTTGCAGGTTTAATAAAGACGGTGCTTACGGGCGGCGTTTCTATGGCGATATTCTTCTTTATCTTCCTTATTATCTTCCCCGATAATAACAAGATGGCAAAAAGCTCCAAGGCTAAGTACGAAAAACTCGTCGCTAAAAATGCGTCTACCGAGAAAATCGTTAAAGCCGAAAATAATATGAAGCTTTGGGAAGATAAGGCGACGAAGTCCAATGCGGAAAAGGAATATTTCAAAGCGAAATCGCAGGTCAATGCGGCGGTTATGAAGTATAACGCGATTGTCAAAGCTTCCGAAAATCCCAAACTTAAAGCGGAAGACAAAGAATTGTATCCCGCAAAAATAGAAAAAGCTTTTGAAAACGCAGTAATTGCAATCCAAGCAAGAGAAGAAAAGGAAGTTGCTTACAATGCTGCAAGAGCATTGTAATGGTTATTAAGCGTTTAAAGCTTAAAAAATTGAATAACACCCGCGACATTGGCGGTTTGCCGACGTCTGACGGGCGGGAAATAAAAAGAGGAAAGCTTATCCGCAGCGGTAAGCTTTCCGATTTGCCTGCCTGCACAATTAACGCAATAAAAAAAATCGGAGTCACAACTGTCGTCGACCTTCGTATAAGTACCGAAAGACAGCAGCACCCCGATACGCAAATTGACGGCATTAATTATGTCTGGCTTCCCGTATTGTGCACTTCTACGCCCGGTGTCACCTCGGACAGCAGTATGCGTCATACCATGCTCAAAGAAAGCAGACGCATTAAAGAAGAGTTCGGAACTGCGGACAATTATATGATTGAAACCTACCGCAGTATACTTTTTAACGAACAGCCTCAGAACGAACTTAAAAAATTTCTTCGTATTGTAATTGAGGAAGAGGGGACTGTTTTGTGGCATTGTACGAGCGGTAAAGACAGAGGCGGTATCTGTGCTATGCTTGTCGAAGCTCTTTTGGGCGCGGATGAAGAGACGATTCTGTCCGACTATTTGGCTTCACGGAAATTTTGGAGAAATAAATATTCTTTGAACAGGTTCGTGCTTGCCATTGCTCCCGTTTCTTTGAAGTTAAAGAAAATACTTTTCGGCTTTATGCGTACCAAACGCGAATTTCTCGAAACCGTTATTAACGATATGAAAGCCCGTTACGGCGGAATAACGGAATATTGCAAACAAGTTTTAGAAGTTACCGATAAGGATATAATTACTTTAAAGAAAAAATATCTGGTATAAAATTATGAAATTAATCAGTTTTGCCGTGCCTAGCTACAATTCGCAGGACTATATGCGAAAATGTATAGACAGTTTGCTTACGGGCGGCGGCGACGTAGAAATCATTATAGTAAACGACGGTTCGAAAGACGGTACGTTGCAAATAGCTAACGGATACGCCGCCGAATATCCAGAAATAGTCAAGGTCATAGACAAAGAGAACGGCGGACACGGTTCTGGCGTAAACGCGGGGTTGAAGCTTGCGTCGGGGCTTTATTATAAAGTCGTGGATTCGGACGACTGGCTTGACGAAAAAGCTTTGAAACAGCTTCTCGATACAATAAAACGTCATCAAGCGGATAACACTCTGCCCGATTTGTATGTGACTAATTTTATTTACGATAAAGTTTATAAAAATGAGCGTCACGTGAGCGCTTACGGGGACAAACTTCCCGAAGGCGTAATCTGCGGTTGGGATAGACTTAAAAAATTCAGGTACTCGCATATGATGCTTATGCACGCTTTGCTTTATAAGCGTGAAAAGTTACTGCAAAGCGGTACGGTTCTTCCCGAACACACTTTTTACGTGGATAATATTTACGCGTATCAGCCTTTGCCGTATATGCAGACTATCTGTTATCTTAACCTTGATTTATATCATTATTTTATCGGCAGAAGCGACCAGTCGGTAAACAAAGCCAATTTCGTAAAGAGATACGAACAACAAATAAGAGTAATGCTGAGAATGACCGACGCATATACATGGGCTCAAATAAAAAAGATGCCTAAAGGGCTGAGAAAATATATGTGGCATTCGCTCGAAGCTCTTATGATGACGACTCTGTTATTCGTCTGTGCCGAGTATTCGCCAGAGCGAAAGCGGGCGTTAAAAGCAATGTGGCTGCATATCAAAGAGAAAGATAAAGCTTTGTACAGAAGGCTGAGGAGCCGTTCTTATGCAACTGTTGTAAATTATCTGCCCTGGCGTTTAAGGGGCTGGATAATGTGTAAAGGCTACAATATTCTTTGTAAAAAAGTAAAATTAGGATAAGCGTATGAAAATTACCGATACAGGAAACAGTGTAAAGAAGTATATAGGAATAGACATTGGCGGAATGTCCGTAAAGGGTATGATTTTGAGAGGCGACGGTACCGAACTTTGTAAGGATTGTATCGAAACGGGTTGTGAAAATGGCGGTTCGGCTATGTGCGATAACATAGTAACTCTCATAAACAGAATGATACAGACTATCGGCGGTTATAAGACCGACATAAAAGGCGTCGGTATAGGTTGTCCGGGATTGATAGACAGTAAAAACGGGTTTGTCGTTTTTTCCGGTAACCTCGGACTTAAATATTTCCCTCTGCAAAAGGAAGTGTCGGACAAAATCGGGTTGCCTGTAAAAATAACCAATGACGCACACGCGGCGGCTTTGGGTGAAGCCAAGTTCGGCGCAGGCAGAAAGTATAAAGACAGTATTTTGGTTACGCTCGGAACGGGCGTGGGCGGAGGAATAGTTGTTGACGGACAGTTGTTTGAGGGCGGCAAATCGGTCGGTACCGAAATAGGTCACACCGTTATAGAAACCGACGGATATCCTTGTTCCTGCGGCCGCAAGGGTTGTTTCGAATGTTATGCTTCCGCATCGGCATTAATGAGAAAAACGCGCGAAGAGATGCGCGCTGATACAAATTCGGCAATGTGGGAAAAATACACTCCCGAAACTGTTACTGGCTTGACCGCTTTCGAGTATTCGGATACCGACGATGCGGCGAAAAGAGTTGTGGATTGGTACATAAAGCATCTTGCTATCGGCGTAACTAATATTGCGAACGTTTTCAGACCCGAAGTCGTAATGTTCGGAGGCGGCGTCAGCGGACAGAAAGAAAGGCTAACTGTTCCCGTTCAAAAACTTTTGGACGAAGAAATTTTCGCGGGAACCGATTTCGCGCCGGTTAAAGTTGTTACAGCTTCACTCGGCGGAAAGGCGGGAGCTTACGGTGCGGCGGCGCTGTTGATGTGAATGCGTTAAAAAACGTATATAAAAAAGGTGTATAATATGTACGATTATTTAATAGTCGGCGCGGGGCTATTCGGAGCTGTATTCGCGCACGAAGCAACGAAAAGAGGTAAAAAATGCCTTGTGGTCGAAAAACGCGGGCATCTCGGCGGAAACGTATATACCGAAACCCAAGAGAATATAACCGTACACAAGTATGGCGCGCATATTTTCCACACTAAAAACAAAAAGGTCTGGGATTACGTAAACGAGTTCGCCGATTTTAATCACTATATAAATTCGCCGGTTGCTTTTTATCGCGGAGAAGTTTATAATCTTCCGTTCAATATGAACACGTTTTCGCGTATGTGGGGAATAAAGACTCCCGACGAAGCTAAAGAGAAAATTGCGGAACAAGTAAAGAGAGCAGGAATATCCGAACCGAAAAACCTCGAAGAGCAAGCAGTCAATATGGTCGGTGAAGATATTTATTTGCAACTCGTAAAGGATTATACGGAAAAACAGTGGGGAAGGAGCTGTAAAGATTTGCCGCCTTTCATTATTAAACGTTTGCCCGTAAGATTTACTTACGATAACAATTATTTCGACGACCCTTACCAGGGTATTCCCGTCGGCGGATATACTCCGATTATAGAGAAGCTTTTGGGCGGCAGCGAAGTTAAACTTAACTGCGACTTTTTAGAGCACAGGGATGAGCTGGAAGCTCTTGCCGATAAAATAGTTTATACGGGTGCAACGGACAGACTGTTCGGTTACTGTTTAGGCAAACTTGAATACAGAACTTTGGAATTTAAAACCGAAGTTTTGGATACCGAAAACTATCAGGGCAATGCGGTAATAAACTATACTTCGCACGAAGTTCCGTTTACAAGAATAATCGAGCACAAGCATTTCGAATTCGGCAAACAGCCTAAAACCGTTATAACAAAGGAATATCCTAAAACCTGGGAGGAGGGGTGCGAGCCGTATTATTCGGTTAATAACGGCGAAAACGACTCTCTGGCGGAAAAATACAAGGCTATGGCTTCGGAGAAAGGATATATTCTCGGCGGACGACTGGCGGATTACAGATATTATAATATGGATACCGTAATAGAAAAGGCATTGGAGATGTGCGAAAAATTAATTTAGAATACAGTTCAAGGTCTCCTTATCAAAATACGCCTCCGTGCATTTATTGCGCGGAGGCGTATAATTTCGAGCTTGATATTTAATTTTTTTGTGGTATAATGTTTGAGTAATATAAAGGTTCATATATGAAGAGCAGGTATCCGATAGTTCTCGTCCACGGAATAGCTTTAAAAGATTTTAAATTTTTCAGGTGTTTCGGCGGAATAGAGAAAAAATTAAAAAAAGAGGGCTACGCGGTTTATAACGCGAAGGTCGACGGTTTCGGTTCGATAGAAAACAACGCCGAACAGCTTAAAGATTTCGTTAACGGAGTTTTGGTCGAAAGCGGTGCGGAAAAAGTCAATCTTGTCGCGCATTCGAAAGGCGGGCTTGATTCGAAATATATGATAACCGAGCTCGGAATGCAGGACGCCGTTGCATCGCTTACCACTCTCTGCACTCCGCATAAAGGCTCGCAGATAGCTACTAAAATTTACGGCTTGCCGAATTGGCTGAAAAAGTTTCTTGCGTTCTGGGTAAATTTATGGTATAGAATTTTCGGCGACAAGCATCCCGACGCGTTGACTGTATGCAAACAATTGCAGACGGTCAAAGACATTGAAGAAGAAACCTTAGGCTTTTCTGAAAAAGTATACTGTCAGAGCTATTCCGCAGTTCTTAAAAGAAGCCGCGACGACTTTCTGATGGGTATTCCGTTGATATTTTCAAAGCGTTGGGAAAAGGACTGTTCCGACGGGCTTGTATCGGTAGGGGCTTCGAAATTCGGGGAATATAAGGGTCACGTTTCCGAAGATTCGATTTCTCACTCGGAAATTACGGGGTTTTCGGCGTCCAAGAAAAAACGTGAGAAAGTTTACGCGTTTTTTTTAAAACTGTGCGAAGATTTGTCCGGGCGCGGTTTCTGAGTCTTAACCGACGAGAAGGTGAAAGTTTGAAAATGGAAAAACTGCGAATTATATCGGCGCCGTTATTTATTTTGCTGACGTGCGTATTTGTTGCCGCGTTATTTTCTGTCGGTTCTTTACGCGCAAACGCGGACGAAAACAGAGAATGCCGAACGAGAATTGTCGGTTATCTGCCCGATTGGTCATATAGTGAATATAAAAATATAGATTTCTCCGCGCTTACGCACATAAATATCGCTTTTTGCAACGTTAAAGGAGGCGCGCTCTCTTGCGGAATACCATACGTCGAAATGAAAGCCGTCGTTGATAAAGCGCGCGCTAACGGAGTAAAGATATTTGCGGCTCTCGGCGGAGGCGGATACGGAGAAGCGTACCGAGAATTGATTTCGGGTTCCGATAAAATAAATTCATTGAATGAAAAAATAGTTTCTTTCTGCGAAAAGTATAATCTCGACGGGGTAGACCTCGATATTGAGCTCGGCTCAAACGACGCAATCTGGAAAAATTACGGGGCTTGGGTTTCTTCGCTCCGTGAAATCTGCGATGCGCGCGGTTGGGAGTTGAGCACTGCGACCGCGCAATGGGTTGCAGGGAACGTGAACGCGGAAACTTTCGCGTTGTTCGATTTTGTAAGCGTTATGGCTTACGACGATGATTCGCGCGGAGTAAAGTCTCATTCTTCTTATGAATTTGCCGTTGAATGTCTCGATTACTTTCACGGAGTAAAGAAAATCCCGAAAGACAAACTTGTTCTCGGAGTTCCGCTTTACGGACGTGGTTACGACGAGAACGGCTCGCTCGACTGGAATTCTTATTTATCGTTTTCGAAAATTATAGAAAAGGATACTTCGAATTTCAATTCGGACGAATATATGGGTGTTGCTTATACGGGCGCGAACTCTATGCGTGAAAAGTGCGGGTTGGCAAAAGAATACGGAGGAGTAATGATATGGGAAATTACTTTGGACGCGGAAGGAGAATATTCTTTACTGAGCTTGATAAGACGCGAAATGTTTCCTCCTTTAATTGCGCCCGATACTTCTGCGGAGAAAGAAGTTAACGTCGCGTTAATCGTTTCCGCCGCTGCGCTGTGTTTCGTATCGGCTGTTACGGTAACCGTCTTTACCGCATTGTTTTTGAAAAAAGGAGCCCGAAACTGACTGTAAACGTTACGGGTTCGACTGCTGTGAATAACGCAGAAGTAGTTGTTCGAGGTGAAGGCGGAGTTTATGCAACCGTTGCAAACCGCGAAGACGGTACATATACGTTTACTCTTCCCAGAGCAAGCGAGGCGACAGTGATTGTATCCGCAGAAGGTTATGCGGTTTCACAAACTGCGATAACCGTTGCAAATGCCGCAACTAAAACATATGCGGCTACCGTAACGCTTACGGCTTTGGCAAAACAGTCTGCTCCTAAAAAGATACAGGAGACGGGGAAAAGAGTCCCGAAACTAAATAATTAAATAGCTTTCATAGGGGTTTGGGCTTTACCAAGCCCCTTACCAATTTAAAAGGAATAACGAGAGTTATTTAACTGCGAGTATGAAAACGGACAGAAGAGTTTCGCCCGCAGAAGTGATAAATACCGCTAAATACGAGAATTTCAGAACTGTACAGTATTTGTTTACCGCGTTAATAGGCGTGTGTATATCCGCGTCTGTTGCGTTGGATATAATATCAGAACCTACGTTCGGAACGGTAGTTATGTGTATCATTAAAATTCTTACTATTCTTATTTCCGCTGTCGCGGGTATGATAGGCGGGTACAGGCTGACTGCCGAAATGGAAACCGCTGAACTTTTACGCAAAGCCGCCGAACAGAAAAATTTCATTATCTGGTGCAGCGAGAATTAAATAAAATATAAATAAATAGTAAAAGCGCGGAATAATTCCGCGCTTTTTTTATTACCATATTTTATATAATAAGTAAATTGCTTTTTTCGGTATCAATAGAGGTATCAATAGATTATAAAACTAAACAAAACAATACAAAATTAAAAAAAAGTTATTGCCGTTATCAAAATCTTGAATTTAAAAGTGATTTATATAAAAAAAGACTTAAACTTGCCAATGGTTGGCAAGTTTAAGTGCGTTTTTGGCGCGGATGGCGAGATTTGAACTCGCGCCGCAGTTTCCCGCGCTACTCCCTTAGCAGGGGAGCCCCTTGAGCCACTTGGGTACGTCCGCTTAAAGCTAAATAACTATATCATATTATTATTCATTTGTCAAAACATTATTTCACGCTTTTTAAAAAATAATTTATAATACGTGCTTGCTTAAAATACGTTTTTGCGGTATAATAATAAAAAGGGACGAAAAAATGAAAATAGTATTTTTAGGGGATTCCATAACTGACGGCGGACGCGACAGAGACGACGAAACTTCGCTCGGTAACGGCTACGTGAAAATTCTTGCGGACAAGCTCAGACCTATTTATCCCGATACCGATATAGAACTTATAAATAAAGGTATCGCGGGAGATGAGGTAAGCGACTTGCTTGCGCGCGTTCGGCGCGACGTTATCGACCTTAGTCCCGACGCCGTGGTTATCATGGCAGGCATTAACGAGGTTATTCATAAATTCAGGGACGGAAAAAATCTTGATTTGGTAAAATTTGAAAACGATTTAAAAACTCTGATTACGAGTATTAAATCGGCTGGAATAGTCGTTATATTTCTTGAACCGTTTCTTCTGCCTGCACCCGATAAACTGAGAATGAGAAAATTTTTTAACGAGGAACTTGAAATTCTCGATAGAGTTGCAGGCGATCTTGCGGACGAATTTGTCGCTTACGACGAAATGTTTAACGGTGTTGCAGAGAGAATTCCGTATGAACAGTATTCTGCGGACGGGGTTCATCCGACGCACCGCGGTTCGAGACTGATTGCCGACACCGCTATAAAAGCCATAAGAAAACATCTGTTATAAAAATAAACGGCACGGACAAAAAATCCGTGCCGTTTTAATTAAAGGTCTTCGTCGTGAGGGTCTTTATATCCCTCGCCGTATATTTCTTTTGCGGATGTAACAATCGTAAACGCTTTCGGGTCCGCCTCGCGTACGACGTCTCTGAGTTTGGGATAGAGAAAACTCTTTATCGCGCAGAGTATAATGCGTTTGTCTTTACCCGTGTATGCGCCTTCACCTTCGACGAATGTTGCGCCGACATCGAGCTCTTTTAGAATTTTCTCGCTGATTTCTTCGGCTTTATCTTCCGTTGTAATAATATAAACAAGTTTAGCGGAGTTTCCGCCGTAAAGCACCCAGTCGAAAGCCGCGGTCATTACTACGATTGAAATTATAGTATACAACGTTAAATCGAAATCTTTAAAAACTATTGCCGAAATTCCTATGATTATTATATCTATGCACATTGAAATTATGCCCGTTTTGATATAGCGGAATTTTTTTCTCAGAATTTTAACGATAATATCCGTGCCGCCCGTAGTGCTGCCCATTCTGAAAATAAGTCCGAGCCCGAGTCCGAATAGTGCGCCTCCGAAAATCCCCGCAAGGAGAGGGTCGTTGGTTATTACGATTTTTTTGACGATCGTAAAATTCCAAATTTCTATTAACATAGAAGACACAATCGTCGAATACATTGTTGAAAAAATAAATTTTTTTCCGAAAAATACCGCGCCTAGTATGAATAACGGAATATTTATAATGATAATGAGAGTTCCGGTATTCAGTATCGTATGTACAATTGTCGGAGGGGTTCCGCCGAAAGCCTGCTCTATCGCGTAATTTATTATTATGGCGATACCCGTCACTCCTCCCGACGCAATATTATTCGTGTCGAGGAAAAGTGCAACGCCGATTGAAAATATAATACATCCGAGTGTCACGACGGTGTATCGGATTAAAAATTTTATCAGTTTCGCCTTAGTCATCTTAAATTTATTATACGCATATATGCATAAAATGTCAAATAAATGAGCCCGTGGATGCTATGATTTGTTGTGACTTAATGAAAAGGCGGTTTTATGCATATTAAATGTATAATTTATTAATTTTCAAAATTTATATGCAGCCCAAAAAGCGATACGTATTTAAAACTAAATAATGCGCAAATTATGAAAAATAAGGCAAAAACTGCCCGCTTGCCTTAATAAACAGTGATTTAACGATAATATAAAAGAGATTTTGGTTAAATATAAATATCCGTTATATTATTTCACATAAAAGTCAGTGTAAATTGCTTGAATTTTTATTCGGTCTATTGTATAATAGGACAGAATAACATAATGCCTTCTTATCGGGCTGCATCAAAAGGTGAAAAATTTATGGAAAAATCGTTAAAGAAAATTTTAATAGCGGTTCTTGCGATTATTTGTTTTGCGTGCATAGCGACGGCTGTAGCTTGTCAGAATGAAAAAGAACGTTATACCTTAACATATATACACGAAAGCTGCGTAACCGTTGAAAGCGAAGCTAAAAACGGGGCATCCGTAGTTAAAGGAACTGAAATCAGTTTCAAGCTTATAATTGCCGACGGGGCGGAGGGTGAACCTATCGTGAACGTCAACGGCGACTCGATTTCTCCCGATGCAAACGGTTTTTATACTTTTAAAATGAAAGGCGATACAACCGTCGAGATTACGGGCGTGTATAATTTGAACAATTATACCGTCGAGTTCAGCAGGGAATGCAAAGCTAAGGACGAAGACGGTAACGAATATGTTTACGTTAACGATTTCATCGAATATACGGATACGGAAGGCAATAAGCTCGAAACCGTCGAAGTAGCTTCCGGTGAAAAAATAAGTTTCAAAGTCCGCACCAGCGTATATTATGGTGATTCCGTCAAATATACGGTAATGGCGGATACGTCCGTCGTTGCCGCGGATTCCAACGGCGTTTACAGTTTCGGCGTTGCGGGCGATACTAAGGTTACGGTCGAAGGTTTGCCTACCGACGTTTCGGCAAATTCGTTTGTAGTCAGAAAAGACGGCGGCGAGGGTACGCAGGACGACCCGTTCCGTATAAGAGAGGCAGCGGACCTCTACGTTATGGCAGACCTTATAGAAGCCGAATATAATTCTTCGGGATTTTACCAGACTGCATATTACAGCCTTGAAAACGACATCGATATGAAAGGAGAGCAGTTGTACGTAATAGGCAACACTCTTACACAGCTTTCTTTATTCGCGGGCGTTTTCGACGGCAACGGACATACGATAAAAAATTACACGATGACTAACTCTTTAATAGAGCAGTCGGAATTCGGCAAAATCCAATTGCCTTACGTGGGAATTTTCGGATTTACTGTCAATGCTGGAATTTATAATCTCAACCTCAGGGATTTCGTAATTACGATTGAGGGTATGGATGACAATGTATTCGTGGGATCGTTTGCTGGTTACGCAAGGGGCGGGAATATCCAGAACTGTTCCGCGGAAGGAAAAATCGAAATACAGGGTTCAGACGAAACGAGCTTTGCCGGCGGTATAGTCGGAGCGATTGAATCGTTTAATACCGAAGAAGAAAGATTTTCGGCTTCCGTACAATCTTGTTATACCGACGTCGAAATAAGCGCGCTTTCGGGAAATATATACGCGGCTGGCGGAATTACAGCTTTCCTGTCTACTGCCGAGGAACGTCTTACGGCTTCGATACTTAACTGCTATGCTAAGGGCGACATATACGGAGTAATGCGCGCGGGCGGCATAGCGGGACAGGTAAGTTCTTACGGTTCTATCAAAAACTGTTACGCTACGGGCGATATAGAGGCAAACAACAACGTAGCCGAGATTACCGGCAACGAATTTTTCTCATATGCTTATGCGGGCGGTATAGCGGCATATGCGGAATACGGTAGCGTAATTTCGAATTGTTTCTTTACCGGTACAACCGGGGCATATGCTACACAACCTAAATACGAGGCTGTCGGAGGTATCGTCGCAGGTACTGAGGGAGACGGTACGAAGTTTATCTATACGGTCGGTACTCTTGTATTTGATTGTTATTTTACTCAGGGAAACGATTTGACAATCAACGACGATTTTATTAAAAATACGCTCGGCTGGTCGGTTGCGGACTGGAAATTCAACGGTGACGGTCTGCCCGAGATCAATAAAGAAAGCACTGAGAAAAAATTCAAAGTTTCAGTTAAAATCGGAAACGACGTGGTATACGTTTGGGAAATTGACAGCTATTACGCTTCTATGGGACACTGGTACTCGTATTATACTTCGACGTTTGACCAGACGAAACCTTCGGGAATCCCCGAATTTATCGGAACGGGAAACCGTACTTACGGTTACTATTTCGACGAAGAACTTACGATTAAGGTGCCTTTCGGATTTATTCCTACGGACGACATAACCATTTACGCTGCATACGCGGATTATGCGTCGGTTGCGGGAGTTTATTATTTGCAGGGTAAGGAAGGCTATATAGAGCTTACCGAAGACGGATACCTGTATTACCGCGACGAAGCGCTCAACGTAATATCCACTTACGTATATAACGACGACTTTATTATATTGTATAACACTTTCCTTGCAATTCTCGTGGACGAGGAATATGATTTCTATACTTTCAAAGCTGACGTAAACGGCGGAGTAATGTCTATTTACGATTACGAGGTTTATAAACAGAATTCGCCGCTTGTCGCGCTGAAAACATACGATGGCTTCCAATACGGCACTTATTACGATACGCAGAACAACGAGTATACGTTTAATTTAGACGGAACAGGTTTCGAGAAACTCAATAACGGCGTAGTCACAAACTTTACGTTTACTGTAACTGAAAATGCTTCGGGTTTCGATGTCGAAATAAAATACGGAACCTCCGGCGCGGAAAGAACCTGTACAGTTGAGAACGGAGTAATAACATCGTTCAACGGCATAAACATTTCCGCATACGATAAATTTAAAGGCGTTTGGGAAAGCTCCGCGGGAATAAACGAACAGTACAGTTTCGACGGTATCGGAGGCTGGACGTATAAGTGTTACGATTACGACGCAACTGGCGAAGAAGTGGTGTTCTCTTCAGACAGCGGTACTTATACCGTTAACGGCGGAATTCTCACCATTGACGGCAAAGACATAAAAGTTTCGTTTGCCGATAATTTCCTTTCTGTTAACGGCGAAACTTTCTATAAAGAAAACAGTTTCGTGGGCACTTGGAGCTTTGCTGGACGTTCCTCACGCAACGAACCCATTGAAGTTACTTTCGGCGGCATAGGATTAGAAAGTTACGGTACGGCAACTGTTAAGTATGCCATCGGCACGGAATTGGAAGTAAACTATTCGTCTTCGGTCGAAACCGACGGAACCGTGACAGTTAAACTATACTATTATTATACGGAATGGGGCACACTCAATTACGATAGGACAAACAAAACGCTTACCGGCAGATTCTATTCCAATGCTCAGGGAATTTTAATAAACAACGTAATTTTCTGTCTGTACGACGATTTGAAAGGTGACTGGACGTGCAATGAAGGAGAGTTGAATACTTTAAGATTCGACGGACTCGGAAGATACGATATAAAAGGTTCGGAGAATTGCATCGAAACTTCGGGCAGAGTCTTTGTAAACGGCGCTAAAGATGCTGTTAAATATACCCTGAACGACGGTTGGAAGACAGGCTCGTTCGTTTATGAAAAAAAGAATTATACTTTTTCGTACGATTCGGAGAACGATACTCTTACCGTAACTTACGACGGCAGCGACTATTCTTTCAGCAGGAAAAATTAATATACAAAAAGGGCAAGTTATCCGTTGCCCTTTTCGCGGTTATAAATTGGAGGACACAATGAAATTCAAAGCATTGGCAAAAACGAAAGCAAGACGCGCGGCAAGCATCTGCCTTACGGGAATTATGACTTTTTCCCTAGCGGCGAGCGGTGTGCTTGCGTTTGCGGATATTGTTAAGAAAAAAGACACGGGCATACTCGATACGGTAAATTTCACGGACGTTACGGGCAAGGTTGATCTTACGAAAGTCGCCCTTCAAAATCTATCGCCAAACGTACTTGAAAACGTTGCGGCAAAAACAGTGAAGGACGAAACGAGAACGGTAATAGTAACGCTCAAAGACGAGAATATTCTCGACAGCCTGCCCGAAGGCAAAAGCGTCGCGCAGTATCTTTCGTCGTATCAGGGAGATAAAGCGCTGAGGGGTATAAAAGCTTCTCAGAACAATTTCCTGAACACTCTTTCTTCGTTAGGCGTTGATTATAAAACGGTTTACCAGTATACTAATGTTACCAATGCCGTTGCAATAGAAGTCAATACAAAATATCTTTCTAAAATTAAGAGTATTCCCAACGTTAAATACGCAACCGTTTCGGAAACATACGCGTATCCCGAAGAGCAGGTAGCGTATACCAACGATTCGACGTCCGACGGTAAAACCGCAAGCGATTTGGGACAGTCGAATCCGAGCAACGTGTATGCGACCGGTATTTACGATACATCTGCTTATATCGATAAGTATAACGGCGAAGGTATGACTGTCGCGGTGCTTGACACGGGTCTCGACTACACTCACGACGCTTTCCAGAAAATGCCTACGGGCGAACTCGGCATCACCAAAAACGAAGTCGAACACACCGTTAACACTGCAAGTTTGTCGGCTGTCAGACTGTCTGCGGGCAAAGGCAAGACAATAGGCGCAGACGATTTATTTATAAACGATAAGGTGCCTTTTGCTTACGACTATGCGGACAAGGATACCGACGTTTACCCTGCATATTCACAGCACGGCGTTCACGTTGCGGGTATTGTTGCGGGCGACGCGGATTCTTACACGGATAAAAACGGCGAAACAGCGAAAGACGAATTCGGCAATATTTTAGAATTTAAAGGTGCGGCTCCTAACGCCCAGCTTGTAATATGCAAGGTTTTCACCGATAATTTCGATGACCCCGAGCTCGGAGGCGCGAAGTCCGAAGATATTATTTCCGCGCTTGAAGACTGCGTAACTCTCGGAGTAGACGTAATTAATATGAGCCTCGGAACGACGGCGGGTTTCTCCACATTGTATATCGAGGGTGACGACGAAGGTATAGCTCTGGCGGAAGTTTACGATTCAATCAAAGAAGCCGGCATAAGTCTTATGTGTGCGGCGAGCAACGATTTCAGCTCTGGTTACGGCAGCGCTTTCGGTACAAACCTTGCTTCAAACCCCGATTCGGGTACGGTAGGTTCGCCTTCGACTTTCAACGGTGCAATGTCCGTTGCGAGTATCAACGGTCAGCTTTCTCCGTTTATGCTTTCCAATCCCGGGACCGACGACCAATCGGTAATATATTATACCGAATCGAGCGACGCAAACTCTGTTAAATTCGATTTCAATAAGCAGATGCTTTACGATGAAAGCACTCAAATTTATAAACAGAGTGAAATTTTCAAATATGTAGTTATTCCTAATATCGGACAGACTGCCGATTACACGTCGACTATCAAAGCCGAGATTGCCAATAAAAACGACGGTGAAAAAGTCATCGCGGTTATAAAGCGCGGCGGCAATACGTTTAAAGATAAAGTCGAAATTGCAAAAAATATGGGCGCGGACGCGGCTATAATTTATAACAATGTCGCCGGAACGATAGGTATGACGCTCGGCGACCTCGACGAACCTATTCCTGCGGTATCTGTTTCGCTCGATGCGGGAAATGCTCTCGTTAACAGATACGAGAACGGACGCAAGCTAATAACGGGCAGAATCGAAATCAACAGAAGTTATAACGCAGGTCCCTTTATGAACGATTATTCTTCGTGGGGAACGACTTCCGACTTAAAAATAAAACCCGAGATAACCGCGCACGGCGGAGAAATAACGTCTGCTGTTTCGGGCGGTTACGACGAAATGAGCGGTACGTCTATGGCTACGCCCAACCTCGCGGGATTTACGGCGCTTCTTCGCGGTAAGCTTAAAAAAGAACACCCCGATTGGAATGCTCAGCTTCTCAACCAGCGTGTAAATCAAATCATAATGAGTACAGCAATCACGGTTTACGACCAGGAAGGTCTGGCTTGTTCTCCGAGAAAACAGGGCGCAGGACTTGCGACTTTGGACAACGTATTCTCGACGAAAGCATACCTTTATACCGTTGAATCCGAAACCGAGTATACGATAGGCGGAGTGCATAAAGACCGTTTCTATGTCGAGGACGGCAGACCTAAGTTCGAACTCGGCGACGACCCTGCAAAGAACGGTGTATATAACGTATCGTTCTATGTTAAAAACGAATTCGGCGCAGAAAAACTTAATTTCAGACCGCAGACTATATTTATGACCGAACAACTTTCTCCGGACGGTTTCTCCGTTGCGGAAAAGGCAAAATATCTCAACGGTATTCCCGCAGAATGGACGGTTGACGGCAAAAAGATAAGTGAAAACGATACTATAAGCGTCGACGCGGGCGGTTCGGTTAAAATTCAGGTTAAACTCACTCTTTCGGCGGAAGAAAAAGAATATTTGGATAATACTTTTAAAAACGGTATGTACGTTGAAGGTTTTGTCAAGCTCGTATCGGAAGATAAGAGTGTGCAGTGTGATTTGACGCTTCCGTTTATGGGTTTCTACGGCGACTGGAAGTCTGCGCCTATGCTCGACTATAATGCGTTCGAGATTGCGGAATTCCAAAAAGACCCTTCATATACTGATGAAACCAGACCCAAGGAACAGGTATGGGCAACGCAGGCTTACGCAAGTTATTTTAATAATGAATATACAGTGCCTCTCGGCGCTTTCACGTATCTTCAAGACGAAAACGCTGACCAGATTTACGTGGAAGAGGAGCATACGGCTGTTTCTTGCTATAACGTTTATTACGGTGACGACGCAAATAACAACTATATGACAACCACTTCTATAAAGGCTCTTTATACAGGACTTTTAAGAAACGCCGAACTTGTCACATACGATTTATATGACGAGAATACGGGCGAACTTATTATGAAAGACCGCCTTTACAGAATTTCAAAAGCGTACGCGGGCGGCGGCGGAACCGTTCCCGCAAACGTAAAACTCGAACTCAGTCCGGAAGAGCTCGGACTTTCCAACAACGGCAAATACAGACTTAATTTCCACTTCTATTTCGATGCGGAGGAGGAAACACTCGGAGTTCAAAAAGACAACGAGTTTACTATGACTTTCTACGTCGATTACGAAGCTCCGATACTAGTCGGTTCGCGTATCAGATATTACGATTACAAAGAAAACAACAAGGAAAAACAGAAAGTTTATCTCGATCTTGACGTTTACGATAACCACTATGCGCAGTCGGTACTTCTCTGTTATTCGGACAAAGAATATTCCGCAGGCGAGGCCGTTGACAGCACAAGTCTTTATCTTGCGACCGAATATATAACTCCGGTTTATAACGCGAACAAGAACGGTACAACGACCGTTTCGATAGAAATAACCGATTTTTACGAAAAATATCAGAACAGATTATATGTACAGCTTGACGACTATGCTTTGAATCATTCGGTATATTCGATTTCGTTCTCGTCTTCGAAAAATTCCTCGCTTCCCGATACGTTCGAGATAGACGGACCCACCGAAGTAACGATAGGAGTAAACGAAACTTATAAAATCGCTCTCGATTACGAGGGAAATGCAAACGTTTCCAACTTTACTTGGAGCGCGGTTCCCCAGCGCGTTGTTAAAGTAAACAACGGTGAAATATTCGGAATGTCCGAAGGAACCGCAACCGTGACGGTATCGAATCCCGTAAGCGGTGTACGCCGTACGGTCACAGTCAAAGTCGTAGACAAAGACTTATCTCTCGCATTGCCTTCGATTTCGTTCGACGTAATAGAAAACAGCGATAAAAACTTAGTCAAAGCTTTCGGCACGGTCGACGTCAACGCAGGTAAAAATATAAAACTCGAAATTAAGACCGACCCTTGGTATTACCCTTATTCGCTTAATCTGAAATGGAAATCTTCAAACACTGAAGTTGCGACGGTAGACCAGAAAGGCAACGTTTTAACGCTCGAAAAGCGCGGTACCGCGCGTATCGAGGCGACATTGCTCGACAAAGACGGTAAAGAAATGCCGGCTTACACGGCGAGCGTAACGCTAAGCGTTCAGGACCCGTTCAAGGTATCGAATAATACACTAATCGAATACAACGGCTTAGGCGGAGATAACGGGGTTCTTGAAATTCCCGACGATAAAAATATTATCAACATCGGTGAAAAAGCGTTTGAGGATAACAACAATATAAGAGTATTGATTATACCCGAAACCGTAAGACAGATTAACGAAAAAGCTTTCTTAAACTGCAAGTCGCTTGAAGAAGTATACTTTATAAGCCGTGAAAAACAGGAACCCGCAAATTCGAATTTGTCACTTATATTGAGCGACGCGTTCAAGGGCTGCACTTCTCTTAAAAAGTTCGATTTAACCAATTGTAAGACGATAACCGTCGCATCGCGCGCGTTTATGAACTGCACCGCGCTCGAAGAGGTCGTCGCTATGGAAAATATCGGCACCATGAACGATTACGCGTTTGCAGGCTGTACGAGTCTGAAAACCGCGGACATCACCGGAATGCATAATTCAGGATACGGCGTGTTTATGGATTGTTCTTCGCTTACTTCGATAAGGACGGCTTATTATTCTTCGATTGGCGAAGCGATATTCAAAGGTTGCGGTGCGTTGAAAGAAGCAGTTATCAACAGTCACGTTGTTTCAGAAGAAGCTTTCGCAGGTTGTGTCGGACTCAGAAAAGTAACGTTCGGAGTGTCCGACGGCAATATCAGAGTTGCGGACGAATATACGGTAGGCGCGAGCGCTTTCTCCGGCTGTACTTCGCTTGAAGAAGCCGATTTCAACGGCAAGAAAATAAATTCGTTGGGCGACTCGGCTTTCGCAGGCTGTACAAAACTTTCTAAAATAGATTTAGACGCAGTTGAAAGTTTCGGAATAAAAGTCTTTGAAAATACTCCGATAAATTATGACGGTGATGTTTATTTCGGCGCGTATTATAACGGAAACGTACTCGTTCAAGCGCCTTCACAGATTACTTCGTCTTTTGCCGTAAGAGAAGGTACTACAGAAATCGCGCCTTATGCTTTTGCGAACAGCAGATTTGTAAGCTCTTTCATGCTTGTTCTTCCCGCATCCGTAAAGAAAATAGGCGAATATGCGTTCGCTCGTTCTACCGTAGAATATATCGACATATCAGAAAGTTTAAACGAAATTGCGGCTTACGCTTTTGCGCAGTCGTCGCTTAAAGAATTAGATGTTCCTTCGAGCGTAACTCAAATAGGTGTCGGCGCGTTTGAAAACTGCGCGTATCTTGCATCGGTAAGTTTCAGCGGAACGCGTAATCAGAATAATTATCTTAATCTCGGCAGCAGTGCGTTTAAGAACTGTAAAGTGCTTGAAAGTATCGCGCTTCCGGAACTCGCGGCTGACAAAGAAGGAAGAGTTCTGCTTTCGGATTACGTTTTTGAGGGCGGAGCATCGCTTAAAAACGTTGATATTAAAAATGTAACGATAATTGGAGCTTCGGCGTTCGAAGCCTGCGTTTCTCTTGAAAATATCGATATCAAAAACGTAACCGCAATCGGTGCAAGCGCGTTCAAAGACTGTGCGAAGCTTTCAAAAGTTTCGGGGCTCGGCAGAGTAACCGATATTGGCGATTATTCGTTCAAGAACGCCGCGCTCGGCAGTGCTGATATATCCGGGCTTAAAAATCTCGGGGCGTTCGCGTTCTACGGCACAAACGTTTCTTCGGTTAAAATACCGGTGTCTCTTACGGTTTTCGGCGGAGGAGCGTTCGCTAATACGAAGAACTTAAAAGCATTCGAAGTTGATGCGGGCAGTACGGAATTCTTTGCGGAAGACGGAGTTCTTTATCGCATAGTCAGCGGAACGAAAGATAGCGGAACTTACGAACTTTGCGCGTATCCTATGACGAAGCTGTCGGCATTATCGAACGGCGTCCGCACATACAGCGTTAAAGACGGAACAGTTTCGATTGGCGCATATGCGTTTACGGAACTTGTCAAAGGCGCTGTAAATGAGATGAAACTTCCTTACAGCATAAAAACCATAAGCAACGGCGCATTCTACAAGAGCGGTATAAGTTCATATGTATTCGAGAGTATCGAAGCGCCCGTTCTGCTTACTGACGTCAATGCCGAAACCAACGCGATGTTCGAAGCGGGCTATACAATGCTTTATATTAACTTCGAGGATGAATTCGCGAAATACGCTCCGTCTGCGATAGGCGGAGGCGGGGAAATCAGCAAACTCAAAATCAGTTATCCTACGAACGGTAAAGGTTACGACAATTACGTTTATTCCAAATATTTCGGAACCAAGGTTTTGCTCGGCGAACTGATGAACGATACGACGCGCGAACTGAAAACTTTAATCGAAGGTCTGCCTTCCGCAAACGAAGTCGCAGGCTGGACGAAGCTTGATAAGACAGATGACAATCTTGCATATGTTATCGAGTTCTCGGAAAAAATCAAGAACGCACACGCGGTATACAACACCATAAAATCCGAAAAACAGCTCGAATATCTCGGCGCGGACAATTTAAGAAAACTTTTCGATATAGAAAAAGAACTCAAATCCGTCAAAACATATTTCGGTATAAAAATCAATATAAGCTCGCTTTCCATTGCGGAAGACAGTGCGCATAGGACCGAATATAAAGCCGGAGAAATGTTCGATATGTCGGGTCTGAAAATAATCGTGAATTACGACGATTATTCAACCGAAACGGCAGATATGAGCCAGGTTAAGCTCGTGTCCGGTTACGACGTACCTCTCGCTCCGGAAAATATTTACGTACAGGTTCAGTATCAAGGCAAAAAACTCCAAATAAGAATTGTCGTAACTTCGGGAGATACCGATATAAAAAACGAGGAACCTCCCAAGACCGGTTGTAACGGCTGTTCGTCGGAGACGATAATCGGCGGAGCGGGTTCGGCGATAGCGGCGCTCGGAATTGTTTCAGTCATAGTTGCCGTTTCCGCTACAGTAAAGAGAAAGAGGAATACCGATGAAAATTAAGACGCGCATAAAATTATCGATATTATTAATCGTATGTATGGCGGTTGCGCTGATTGCGGGTTGCAGTATGGGCGAAGGTACTTTAAGCGATTATCTTAAAGAAAACGGCGCGGAGAATCAGTGCGTAACGTATTACGGCAACGGCGGTACTTTCAATGAAAATAATACAAAGACCGTAATGGACGTCTATTACAAACCCGATTCCTATATAGTCAGTACACAGCAGAAAAAGTTTTCCGTGAACCGCAGTTTATACGACTTTGACGCGTGGTATTACGGACAGCTTGACGGCGAAGGTAATCCCGTTCTCGATAAAAACGGACATCTTGTTCTCACTTCCAAAAAACTCGGTGAAAAAGAGAAAATCGCCGCGGGCGAACATAAATACGTCGGAGCCAAATGGAACGCGAAAGTCGCGTTGGATGTTTACCTTGTTACGGACGGTTTTAACATAACTAGCGGGGAAACGGTGTATAAGAACGGCGATTTACTCAAAACCGTAAACTTCGGAAGCGATTCGAGCTATGGTTTGAGCGAAAAAACAGACGCAGTCGCGGCAAAGGACGCAACTTTCCTCAGTTTCTACTCTGACAAAGAGTGCACCAAGCCTATTACGAACGTTAAAAAGCCTGTCGAGGCGGACGCGGAAAACGTAAAAGTTTATGCTAAATATCTTGAAGGCAAGTGGACGGTAGTCAGAAACTCAACTAACGTAGTTACAATGTTCAATAACTCTTCGAACGGCGGAAACTATTATTTGTTTACTACTAACGCAAACAACGAAATCGATTGCGGCGGCAGAAGTATTGCGCTCAGTTCTTATAATTTCAATATCAATATCGAAGGTAACGGTGTAACGTTGAGAAACATTAAATTCAAATCTGAGGGAATCAGCGGAGGACCTTACTCGATATTCGGTAAATTTACCGCAGGAGCAAGAATCAGGGATCTTACTCTCAAAGACGTTGAAGTGAGTGCTACGGTAAAAAGCGATTTGAACGGTTTATATCTTGTAATGCACGGAAACGATGGTGCGGATATAAGCGGATTAAAACTTGAAAATATTTCGCTGTCTGTGACGACGGGGTCTCTTATACTCAATATCCAGAATGAAAATACAGACAACTGGCTGTTCGGAGGATACGATACCGACGATAAATACATTGCGGAAAAGGGCGATATAAGCGTATCCAATGCGTCGCTTAAAATAAACGGCAAAGACCTTGCCGTAAACATCAGCAAATAACAGGAGGAATAAACTCAATGAACAAATATCTAAAAAGCTTACTCATAGCGGGAGTTTGCGGAACAATGCTTCTGGGTGCAGCGGGCTGTAATGGCTGTAACAAAGACAAGACTAAAGCCCACGATACGGAAACGCGTGCGTTAAAACTTGCCACGGGCGCGCTTGACGGTAACTTCAATCCGTTCTTTTACACGGCTCAGAACGACGGCAGTATGGTGTCCAATACCCAGATTGCAATGCTCATTACCGACGAAACTGGAAAGCTTGTAGGCGGACAGAACCAACCTACCGCAGTGCTTGACTATAAGGAAACCAAGTATAACAACGAAAACGAAGTAGTTAAAGACGATACAAGCGATGAAGGTATCGGAAGAACCGAATACGAATTCGTTATAAAAAACGGAATTAAATTCAGCGACGGGAAGGAACTTTCTATTGTAGACGTTCTCTTTAACCTCTATGTTTATCTCGACCCTGCGTACACGGGTTCGTCCACAATTTATTCAACCGATATTCAGGGACTGAAAGCATACCGTGCACAGGATTTGACAATCACCGACGATTCGGATAAGGATACGGACGCAAGGTTCAGAGGCGAAGCACGCGACAGAATCAATAAACTCGTAAACTGGTCTACCGGTGACAAAGAACACGCTATCGATTTCAATAATGATAAACAGGCTGCGTCTGACCTCAAAGCCGTTCAGGACGCTTTCAGAGACGAAATTACTTCCGACTGGAACGATATTTATTCGTCATGGAAGGAAACCTATAAAGATACCAACCGTTTTACGGCGGCTTGGCAGGCGTTCCTTTACAGCGAAGGTCTTATAGCCGACCAATATCAGTTAAACGCTAACGGCTCACAGTCCAAAATCGAGGACGAAGAAGGAAGATATTATACGACGCTCGACCCTTGGCAGGCGGGCAATTCGTCTGGCGGTATTGTGGGCGAGTGTGCAGCTCAGCACTTTATCGATGAGATAGCGAAAGCGGGTAGCGACGAGGAAGAGATCAGAAAAACATCGATAGAACTCGTTTACAATGCTTACGTTGCGTGCAGCAATTACACTCCTCAGACCGAGCTTGCAGACGTTCTTACGTATTTCAAGACTGCTACTACGATACTCGAACAGTTCACTAACGAACAGCGCGCGATTTATTTTAAACAGCAGAAAGACGACGGTAAAGGCGTAAGTAAAATAAGCGGTATATCAGCGGAATCGCGTTCGGGTTCACAGCTTGCCAACTTTAACGGCGAAATCGGAGAAACTTTTACCGATGCGGAATATTCCGTTCTTAAAATCGTTATCAACGGCGTAGACCCCAAAGCTATCTACAACTTCTCGTTTGCGGTCGCTCCTTTGCACTATTATTCGGGAACGTGGGAAGGTAAAGACTACGTAGCGGACGCTCATAAATATTATAAAACTCCCGACGAAAAGGGTAATTACTGTTTCGGCGTCGAGGTGGGTGAACCTAAATTTATGGATATGTTGCAGGATTCTTCGAGAGTCGGTGTTCCTGTCGGAGCCGGTCCATATGCGGCGGCAAACGGAAGCGGAAACGTAACCGACAAGAAGAGCGATTTTTACAGCAATTCCGTCGTGCATTTCGTACGCAATCCAAATTTCGAAACGTTAGGTACTGGAATAAACAACGCTAAAATAAAATACGTCGACTACAAGGTTGCATCCGACGACCAGATTATGTCAGACCTTACTACACAGTCGATAGATTTCGGTATGCCGAGCGCGACTTTTACGAATATGCAGACGCTTGATAACAACAAAAGCATATTGGAAGAAGAACATTATCCCACAGGCGGTTACGGTTACGTAGGCATCAACCCCAAATTCGTACCCGAATATCCTGTCAGACAGGCTATAATGAAGGCGATGGATGCAAACCTTACCATTACCTACTTCGGTTCCGATCTGGCTTCGGTTATACGCAGACCTATGACAAAAACTTCCTGGGTATATGAGAATACCGGTCCCGAAGACGCTATAAATCAGGAATATGACAAAGTAGCGTATTATCAAAACGAACAAGAAATAAGAGACCTCGTCGAGTCTGCGGGCTATACACTCAAAAACGGTATTTATACCAAGACAGAAGAAAAAAGGAATATGGCGAACGCAAAGTTAGGAACTACTTTGAAATTTTCGTTTATAATCGCGGGCGACACGACAAACCACCCCGCATATAGAATGTTCCTTAAAGCTCGTGACGACCTTAACGCATTAGGTTTCGAAATTAACGTAAATAAAGCAGCTAACGCTCTTAAAGACCTTGCAACGGGCAATCTTGCTGTATGGGCTGCTGCTTGGTCCTCGGCAATCGACCCCGACCCTTATCAGGTTTATCATAAAGACAGTGGCGCAACCAGCGTTCTTAACTGGAACTATAAGAATATTCTTAACGACTCAACAAAGTGGAGTTACGAATATAACATCATAGCGGGAGAGGGAATGCTCAGCGATAAGATAGAAGAAGGCAGAGCGACTACTTCGAGAAACAGACGTGCAGAGATATACAAAGAATGTCTTGACCTTATAATGGACCTTGCGGTAGAATTCCCTACTTATCAGCGTAACGATATGTGCGTTTACAACAAGACCGTTATAGACGCGAATTCGCTCGTTAAAAATCCTTCATTCAATATGGGACTTTTCGATAAAATCTGGGAAATTGATTACGTTTAATTTACACTAAAACAAAATTATACCTCCGCGCCTTTGCCGGAAAGGGAGGGCGCGGACGGTAAAAAAAACGATTAAGGTAATATATGGTCAAATATATAATCAAAAGAATACTGCTGGCGATACTTATTTTGTTCGGCGTTTCGGTTATTCTGTATTTCCTTGTAAGATGCATGCCTTCGAACTATGTAGAACAAAAGTTCGCGGCTTTAAGGCAGAACTCTGGACTTACAGACGAAGATTACAACAATCTTTTAGCGCTTTACGGACTTGACGATAACAGCTTCCTCGGTATTTTAAAAGGGTATTGGAACTGGCTCTCAAATTTCCTCAAAGGCAATCTCGGTAAAGCGTTCATTGAAAACGCGCCGGTAACGGAAGTTATCGGTAATAAAATGGGTATTTCGTTCGCAATAGCGTTCGTTTCGCTTATCATAGAGCTTATCATAGCTATTCCGCTGGGAATTAAATGTGCGTGCAATCAGTACGGCAAGCTTGACTATACCGTAACTTTCCTTTGTATGATAGGTATCTCGTTCCCGTCGTTCTTCCTCGGCAATATGCTTATTAAATGGTTTGCCGTCGATCTCGGCTGGTTTGACCCTATGAGCGGTCTCGAATCTTTGAATATCCCCAAGGACGCGAGCTGGTTCGTAAGGTTCGGAGATATTTTATGGCATTTGATTCTGCCTATACTTGTTATGGTAGTCATAGATATGGGCGCGCTTATGAGATATACTAGAACGAATACTTTAGAAGTTCTGAACGCGGACTACATAAGAACGGCGCGTGCAAAAGGACTTTCAAACGGAAAAGTCATATACAAGCACGTATTCAGAAACACGCTTATTCCTTTGATAACGACGCTTTCTTTTACGTTGCCGACGCTTTTCGGCGGAGCGATGATAACCGAAACGATATTCAATATCGAAGGAATCGGAAACGCGGCGTATAAAGCGCTCTCCAACGGGGATATTAACCTGATAATGGGTTATAATATGTTCCTTGCGCTTTTAACGGTTCTGGGTACATTGCTTGCGGATATAATGTATGCGGTAGTTGACCCGAGAGTCAAACTCGTCAAATAGGAGGAGATTATGGAAGAAGAAATAAAGACCGAAGAAGTTTCCGGAAGCGAAAATTTCAATGATAATCTCCACGGCGAAAATTTAACGGACAGAGTTAAAGTTCTGTCGCCCGCGGCAACCGTTGCAAAGCGTTTTTTCCGTTCCAAACTTTCGATTATAGGTTTAGCTATAATAATATTTTTATTTGCTTTCTCGTTCATAGGTCCGCTTATTTCGCCTTGGGGCGGAGACGGCGGAACAGTCAGAGATTATTCGCACGGCTACGACGTTTTTACGCCTAACACGATAGAATACGTCGTCGACGGCGAACTTTACTACGCTTACAGCGGTACGGTTGACGAAAACGCTTTGGATTACATAGCGTACGGCGCGCCGTCTGCAAGTCACTGGCTCGGAACAGACGAACACGGTTATGACGTGTTGACCCGTCTAATGTACGGCGGAAGAATTTCGCTTACGATAGGCTTTATAGTCATTTTGCTCGAAACTCTTTTAGGAGTTCTGCTCGGAAGTATAGCGGGATATTTCGGTGGTTGGGTTGACCAGCTAATAATGCGTTTGGTCGATATACTGAGCTGCGTTCCGTCGCTTCCGATATTGCTTATATTGTCCGCGGTGTTCTGGGAAATCACGAGTATAGCAAAACTATACTGTATGATGGTGTTCATAACGCTGATTGGCTGGGCTGGAATCGCGCGGCTTGTGCGCGGACAGATACTTTCTCTGCGAGAACAGGAATTTATGCTCGCCGCAAAATGTTCTGGTATGTCCACGGGCAAAAAGATATTCAAACACTTACTGCCTAACATAATTCCCCAGCTCGTCGTATCGATGACTATGGGACTCGGAAGCGTAATTCTTATGGAGGCGACGTTGGGCTTCTTAGGTCTCGGCGCCCCTTTGGGAACCGCTACCTGGGGCAATATAATAGAGCTTGCGAGCGAGGAGAGGTTCCGTAATTTCTATCCGAATATGTGGCTCGGTGCGGGCGTTTGCATAACGCTGGCGGTTCTTGCGTTCAATTTCGTGGGCGACGGTCTGCGCGATGCGTTCGACCCTAAAATGAAGAGGTAATATAATGGCTGACAATAAAAAAGATTTTAAAAAGCATTATATATCCCGTTCGGAATCCCGTGCAATAGCGAAGGAAAATTCCAAGGCGATTAAAAAGTTCGAAAAGCAGAAAAAACGCAAGGCGCGTCCCGAAGAGTATGTGACGCAAATGAAGGACGACAAAAATATCGTCGAATTTGAAGATTTACATACCTACTTCTTTTCAGATGCGGGTACTGTAAAGGCTGTTAACGGCGTATCGTTTTCGGTTCCTGCCGGTTCTACCGTCGGCGTAGTCGGAGAGAGCGGCTGCGGAAAGAGCGTTACTTCGCTTTCTTTAATGCAGCTTGTTCAGGCACCGAGCGGTCAGATAGTGAGCGGTTCTATAAGGTTTCGCGCAGATATGTTCAAACGCGACGCGCGCGGGAACAAAATTCCCGTTTACGAAACTGAAACGGGCGCGGACGGAACCGAACAAATCAAGACCGATGAAAAAGGTAAAAAGATAATAAAGAAAAACGAACTCGGCGGTAATATGTACGAGATGGAGAGGCAGGTTATCGACATTGCAAAAATGCCTATGGAGGCTATGCGTTCCATAAGAGGCAGAGAAATCGCAATGATTTTCCAAGAGCCTATGACCTCGCTTAATCCCGTATTTACCATAGGAAACCAGCTTGACGAAGTCGGCAAGCTTCATATTGAGGGTATCTCCAAACAAAAGGTAAAAGAGCGCAGTATCGAAATGCTTAAACTTGTAGGCATTGCCGACCCCGAGGGTGTTTATAAGAAATACCCGCACGAACTTTCAGGCGGTATGCGTCAGAGAGTTATGATAGCTATAGCTCTTTTATGCAACCCGAAACTGATAGTCGCTGACGAACCGACGACAGCGTTAGACGTTACAATACAGGCTCAGATACTCGACCTTTTAAGAGAGATAAAAAGCAAAATCAACGGTTCTATTATGCTTATCACGCACGACTTGGGCGTTGTTGCAGAAATGGCTGATTACGTAGTCGTAATGTATGCTGGCAAGGTAATAGAAATGGGTACCGCTGAGGACATTTTCCACCGTCCTATGCACCCTTACACTATCGGTTTGCAGAAGAGTAAACCAACCGTCGACCAGAAAGTTGATGAGCTTTATTGTATTCCCGGTTTCGTTCCTAACCCCATTAATATGCCCGATTACTGCTATTTCCGCGATAGATGCGAAAAATGTATTGAAAAATGTTCGGGCGAGTATCCCGGACTTATGAAGATAACCGATACGCACAGCGTATCCTGCTATTTATACGAAGGCAAAGCGGAGGTGAAAAATGGCTGACGAAGTTAATTCGGTTAATATTGGCGAAGTCAAATCCGCAAAATTGAAATTTTTAGATTTTCTGCCTAAAATTTTACCTTTTATTGCAATCGCGGGTGCGGGACTTGCTTTACTGTTTACTTTCCTAATCGGCGTGTCCTCGAATGCGGAAGGTTTGCCCGACTATTTTATTTACCGCTTTTTCAACGGCGAATATATCAATTCCGTTTCTGCTCTGACGGGAACAGAGAAGGAAGCCGCTCGCGCCGTTATGCTCGCGGGAATGCTTTTGACTATTTTCGGACTGCTCGCGGTATTAGCGTCGGCAGGATTTACAGTATATAAAACAGTTCTTAAATACGCTTATAAAAAAGAATGTAACGTAGAATTTTTCGCGTTATTGACTTATCTTTCGTACGCAGTGTTTTCAGCACTGTTCTATGCGCTTAACTGCATAATCGTAAGCAACGGAGAAATCGTAACGCGTACGGGTTATAATGCTGCTACTATTTGCGGACTTACGATTACGAGTGTTGTATTCTGTGTTTATTATGTATTCAAAACTCTAATTAACCGCGAATATTTAAAAGACAGAGTTAATCTGGTTAAATTCTTATATTCGCTCGGGCGTATAGTTCTTATAGCCGTTATTTTAGGGCTTGCGTCGGCTCCGCTCGTTGAAGTCAGCGCGAACGGCGTAACAACGAAAAGCAGTTTCATACAGCTTTTGTTAAACGGCACGGCGGGTTACAGCGGCGATAAACTTTCTTCGCTTGCATCCACTGCGACGGCGGGTTTCCTGCTTCTTGCAATTATTTGTGTTTTATTCGCGTTATTGACCGCAGACAATGTTTCCGTTCTATTTAACAATAAGAAGAACGATTTGGTATTCTATGTAATTGTTTTTGCGCTAACTTTGCTTATTATGATAATAGCGGCGGTTGCGGGTGGTTTTTATTCGGATATATTGGGCAACCTTGCAACAAAAGACGTAGTTACGCAAGGCACAGAACAGATAAAATATATCAGAACGGCAGGCGGATTTAAAATCACGATAGCGGTGGTTGATAAAATAATAGACGACACTACTTACGATATAGTGAACGAACTGTGCGTTATTAAGATTTCGGCTGTAATTCCGGTTATTATAAGCGTATTTGCAATTGCGGCGGTAGCTTTGACGGCTTGTTATCCTTTGTTGGTTTCCATTGCTGGCAAAAAAGCGGAGCAGGCGGCGGTTGAAGAGAACGCAGGCGAAAAAGCTTTCCTCGAAATCGATGCGCTGTCCCAGCATTTCGTTATCGGAAAAGATTTCTTCGGCAGACCTACTAAAACGCTTAAAGCAGTTGATAACGTAACGTTTAAGCTTGAAAAAGGCAAGACGCTCGGAATAGTCGGCGAAAGCGGTTGCGGAAAGACTACGATGGGCAGAACCATATTAAGACTGTACGACGTTACGAGCGGAGAAGTTTGGTTCAATGGCAAGAGAATTTCTTCGCTCAGCAACCGAGAGTTCGATAAACTTCGTCCGAATATGCAGATGATTTTTCAGGACCCTTATGCAAGTCTTTCTCCGAGGCTTACTGTCGGCGATATAATCGGCGAAGCTGTTAAACAGCATAAGCTTGTTTCCAAAGAAGAGTATCACGATTATATTATCGGCGTAATGAAAATGTGCGGACTTCAACCGCATTACTTCGAAAGGTATCCGCACGAGTTCTCGGGTGGACAGAGACAGAGAATATGTATAGCCCGCGCACTCGCGCTTAAACCCGAACTCGTCATATGCGACGAACCGGTTTCCGCGCTCGACGTGTCTATACAGGCTCAGATAATAAATATGCTTATCGAGCTCAGAAAATCTCTCGGTCTTACGTATATATTCATTTCTCACGACCTTTCTGTGGTCAAGCATATTTCCGATGAGGTCGGAGTTATGTATCTCGGTAGTTTGGTAGAATACGGAAGCAAGGAGGCTATATTCGAGAATACGCTTCACCCGTATACGCGCGCACTGTTCTCGGCTGTTCCCGTTCCAGACCCGAATGTGAAAATGAACAGAATTATTCTGAAAGGGGATATTCCATCGCCCGTAAATCCGCCCAATGGCTGTAAATTCCATACCCGTTGCGACAGATGTATGGAGATTTGCGAACGTATAGCACCTATTTATAAGGAAGTGGAAGCGGGTCATTTCTGTGCGTGCCACCTCTACAATACAGAAGAGGACGTTCAAATGCTCGAACTCAAATACGAAGAGGAACTGAGGAATGCCGAAGAAGAGGCAAAGCTTCAAAAGAAAAGTTTTTTGGATAAAGTAAAGTATATTTTCAAAAAGAAACCCGATACGGACAAAGAAAAATCCGAGGCGGAAGATGTCTCAAAAGAATAAAAAAGATGACGGACTGGATACGGAAACCACTTTTGCGGATATGAACGTGGAAGGTTTTGCGTGGTACAACCCTTCGTCAAAGAATAAAAAAGACAAAAAAGAAAAGAGAAAAGTCAGCCGTAAAGAATACTGGCAGATGGTCAGAGGTATGTTTTCGGCTATACTGCTTCCGTTGGGTATATTTATCGCGTCGATGGGAGTAGTCGCAATATTGCTTTACTTGTGGTTTACGTCATAATTAAACTGAGCAGAGGTTTTAAACCTCTGCTCAGTTTTAACGTTTATTAAAAGCGCGGCTGGACGCCGCGCTTCATAAATATTTTTTTATAAACTTTTAATCATTATTCTTATTATTTCTTCGTCGGTTTCCTTCATGCCTATGCGGGCAAGGTCGCCCACGTTATCTATGGTTTTTTCGACTCCGCTCTCTAAAATTCCGTCGCCGCCCTGAAATCCGCTTCCGCTTCTGCACATTTCCATACCGGTAAGTCCTGCGTCGACCGCCGCTGCGATTTTAGCCGCACAGCTCGACTTCGCGCCGTCGCAGATAAGTCCCGAATCAATTGCAAGCGCGTTTACAATCGTATGCGCTATATCTTCGTAACTTCCGCCGTAGAGATAGCATATACCCGCGCCGGCGCCGGCGCCCGCGCTAACTGCGCCGCAATAAGCGGAAAGTCTTCCTATGCCCGTTTTTAAATGTACTGTAACAAGGTCCGAAAGCGCAACCGCGCGGATTAGTTTCTCGTTTGAAACGTTGAGATGTTTCGCGTAAACGACGACTGGAAGGGAAGACGTCATACCTTGGTTGCCGCTTCCCGAAACTATTACCACAGGCAGGGAGCAACCGTTCATTCTCGCATCAGAGCCCGCCGCCGCAGTGGCTTTTGCAAGATTATGTACACCGTTCCCGAAAGCTTTTATTAGTATTTTACCGACCCGAGCGCCGTAATCGTTATTTAAACCTTCTTCGGCAATTGCAGTATTGTATTCGATCTGTTTAGAGATGAGTTCGTCTATATCCTTAATATTTACGGTATCGGCAAATTCCGTTATATCCTTGACGTTTAAAATACTTCTGTCAGTGAGTTTTGAGTCGGCTTCGTAAATTTCGCTTCCGCTTATGAGTTTCTTTCCGTCTTTCTCGACTTTAACGACGTTCGTATGGTGTCCCTCTATGCGGACAAATGAACTGTGTTCTCCTGCGAACGCTTTTATGCAAATATCGAATACGCACCCTGACTGTGCGTGGTTTATTTTAAATGAACAGGTTTTTAAATATTCAGCGATTTTATTACGTTCATCCAGCGTAACTTCTTCGAGTGCCTGTAGCTTTTTATCCGCTTTACCCGCAATAATACCTGCGGCGGCAGCGGCGGCAACGCCTTTAAGCCCTCCCGTATTCGGTACTATAACGCTTTTGACATTCTTTAATATGTTTCCGCTTACGCTTATATCGACGCGTTCGGGCAATGCGCCCAAAGCTTCTCGGGCGAGAGAAGAAGCGTAGGCTACCGCTATAGGTTCGGTGCATCCCATTGCAGGCAGGAGTTCTTCCCTTAAAACAGATATGTATCCTTGGTATTTTCTTTCGTTCATATATTAAGGATACTCTATCGCGGACGCATTGTCAAGTACTTCCATAAATGATAAATTACTTGACTTTAAATGTATAAGTTGATATAATAAATGTATAATTATAAAAAAAGCGGAGGTGTATATGAACGAAAAGACAAACAAAACGGTTCGTCTTTATTATGGCATTGCACTCGGCGTTATGACGGCAATAGTCGGAGCTTTGTTTATCTGGCAGGTACTCGACAACTATTTCACGGGTCCCGTCGGGGATAATAAATTTACATTCACTCAGGAAGGTCTTTCCGAGCGGTTTTTTCATATATCGCCTGCTTTCTGGATTTGGGCGGTAATGATTGTCGGAGGGTTTATCGTTTGGGAGGTATTTCCCGTAAAGCCTAAAAAATCACCCTATAAAGACCCGCGCTATTCGCTTATGCGTTTAAAAAAGCGTATGCCCGTCAACGTCGGCGAGGAACTCGCGGAAAGTTACGGATTTATCAAACGCGAAGAAAAGATATTGAAAATACTGTGGCTATGCTGTTCGTCGGTCGCACTGGCGGGAATCGTGTATTCGATAGTGTATCTGGCATTGCCGTCGAGTTTTACGGTTTCTGATAATGCGACGAAAGAAGTCCTGCAAGCCGCTAAAAATATTCTGCCCTGGTTTTTCTCGGTGTTCGTGTTTGCTAGTGCAATCAGCGTTTACGAAGGTATTTCGGCAAAGAAGCAAATTGAACATGCCAAAAAGCTTGCATCAGGAAATAAACCCGTACAATTAGTACACGGTAAAATATATGAAATACTGAATCATAAATATTTCAAACTCGGCATACAGGTCTGTGTCGGTTGTGTAGCTTTTTCGTTTATTATAGCCGGCGCGTGTAACGGCAACGTTTCCGGTATTTTCGATAAAGCCGTAAATATCTGTCTGGAGTGTATAGGACTTGGCTAAGGTAAAAAGTTTTTTTAAAAAAGCCGGACTGTGGTTTAAAAATCACGCGCCTTCGAAGCGGCGGCTCATACAGATATATTCGGCTCTGTTGTTTAACGCAAACATAAAAGGTTTTATTGCGGGAGATATTTATCAGGGCGGTACGAAAAAGCTTTGTACTCCCGGTTTGAACTGTTATTCCTGCCCGGGTGCGGTTACGGCGTGTCCTCTTGGAGCGCTCCAAGACTCGCTCGCCCATTCTAACACGACTGCGCCGTATTACATACTCGGAATACTCGGTTTACTCGGACTTATATTTGCAAGAACAATCTGCGGGTTTTTCTGTCCAGTAGGTTTGGGTCAGGAACTGCTGTATAAGATTAAGACGCCTAAACTCAAAAAAAGCCGCTATACGAGATTGCTTTCGTATTTAAAATACGTTTTGCTCGCGGTTCTGGTTATTGCGATTCCGCTGATATATAACGGAGTGCCCGCTTTCTGTAAATATATATGTCCCGCAGGGACTTTCGGCGGCGCGGGCGGATTGTTGGTAAATAGCAGCAACGCATCGCTTTTCGACAGACTCGGTTATCTGTTTACCTGGAAATTCTGTCTGTTGGTTGTTTTCATAGTGGCGAGCGTATTCATTTATCGTTGTTTCTGCCGTTTCTTCTGCCCGCTCGGCGCAATTTACGGTTTCTTTAACAAAATCGCACTTATCGGAGTCAAACTCGATAAACAAAAATGCGTTGACTGCGGAATGTGCGTTGAGACTTGTAAAATGGACATTAAGCATGTCGGTGACCACGAGTGCATTAACTGCGGAGAATGTATTCCCGTTTGTCCTACGAAAGCGATAAGCTGGAAGGGAAGCAAACTGGTTCTTGCAGGAATAGATACTTCGGTTTTAGAAGAAGAAAAAGCGCCTATAAAAACTATGACTGTCTCTGCCGGAGTGCAAGCTGTTTCGGAAGTTACGACCGACGAAACACAGACAAGTTTGACGGAAACGGTTGAAACGGCGCAGGCGGTTGAAGTTGAAGACAAAGCCGAAACGGTTAAAAGGAAAATAAAGAAGAGAGGTTTCTGGCTTCAATTCTCAGCTTGGGCGCTAGCTCTTGCAGTGCTTGTGACCGCGCTTGTTTATTATAATTTCTTCTCGGTTGCCCAAGTAGCAGAGAAAAAGTACGACGTAGGCGAACAGTTTCCTGATTTCACGTTCGGAACGGTTTACGATACGGCCGGCGCTTACAACGATGACGGCGAAAAGCTTGAAAGCATTAAGCTTTCCGATTTCTACGGAACGGTAACTGTAATCAATTTCTGGTATACGACCTGCGACCCCTGTAAAGAAGAACTCCCCGATTTCAGAGAGGCTAAGGAACATTACGGGGACGATGTGGACATAATAGTCGTTCATATCAACAACAGCGTAGACGACGAAGGCGTTCAGACGGTTATCGACAGGCTCGGTTTCAATGAATGGAATTTATTGTTTACCCACGACACGCAGGAAAACATTTTCAAATCTTTCGATAGCAGCGTAACCGCGCCTGCGGCTCCCAGAACTCTCATACTCGATAAAGACGGCGTAATTACGTTCACTGTAAACGGAAAACTTACGTATGAAATGCTGGATAGCGAAATACAGTCTGCAATGAATAAGTAAATAAAAAAACTTCCCGTATCGGGGAGTTTTTTTATTTGAGCTTTAGCGAAAATAAACCCCGGTTTTACCGGAGTAAGAAAAAAAGACTTTAGCAGATAAAAACCTCTTGATATAATAGAGATGGTTTGGCAACCGCATCACTAAAAATAACAGGATGTTATTAACGAAATGAAAAATAAAATAATTAGAACAACACATCCAAGATACAGATATGAATATAACATCGTGTTTGCACCGAAATATCGACGCAAGGATATACACGGCGCATTAAAAGATATATGAGAGATAAAACGCAAGCTATGTTGTGAAAAGAAGGTGGAAATTATGGAGACAGAGGAGTGTGTAGATAATATCCATATTCAAGCATACCGGCCGTATATAAGTATAGCATAATTTATGGAATTTCTAAATAGAAAAAGTACACTGATGAAATTTGACCGACACGCAAATTTAAAATAAAAATACGGCGGGAGAAGCTTTTAGTGCAGAGGGTGTATTCTGTAGACACAGTAGGGAAGAATGAGCGTAAAATACAGGAGTACATAATGAATCAATTGGAAGAGAATAATATGCACTGGCAGATATGCATGAAAGAGTATAAAGACCTGTTTACTGAAAGCAAGAATAAGTAAGCAAAGAAAGACAGCCGCTTTAAGCGGCTGTCTGAGATGGTGATGCGATGCAAAATTTCAGCGCCCATTTATGGGTTGGCAGGTATTTTCCCTTTTTAAGGGTTGTGATTTAATTACTTCGCAGGTGCGTCTACGTTTTTAAGAACTGCTTTAACAGTATGGTTCTTACGGCTTACGTAAACGGTTTCTTTGAGTTCTTCTGTCTGAGTAACGGAGATTACGTGAACTTCGTACTTGATGTTTCCGGACTTAGGCGCTTCAGCTTCGATTGCTTCGATGTTTACGGTCGCTTTTCCGTCGGCGCCGACTAATCCGGTTACGGTACTGCAAGTGACGAGTTCGTTTTTATCCGTGTCGAAAAAGCAAATCTGAATTCCGTATTTATCCTTTGTTCCGTCTACTAAAGTCGTTCCGTCGGAATAGTAAACTTCGACAGTGAATTCCGTTGCGGAATTACAAGCCGAAATCAATGCGCTCATACACAGCACAGTGATTGCGAGGGTAAGTATAAGCGAAATGCGTTTGATTATTTTCATTGTCTTTACTCCTTAATAAAATTTTAGATATATTATATACCAAATTTGCCGAAAGGGCAATAAAAAAGTCTCCCGTAAGAGAGACTTTTTTAATTTTACATATATTAATTTTGTTCAGGTGTTCCGTACGTTTCATAGTAGCAGGCAAACATTTCCCACGCGTGGTTATCTTCGTTGGGGTTGTCTGCATAGCTGGCGTTCATATACTTTCTGAGTATTTCAACCAATCTGCCCTCAGCTTCGATAAGTCCGTAAAGTTCCTCGGATTTATCTTTGGATGTTGCGCGTTCGTAATATTCTAACAACTCTGCTTTTTCGTCATTGTCGAAACGGTTATAAGTTGTAATTAACTCGTAAAGAGTAGGGTATAATATAGTTTTGCCGTCTTCGCTTATCAGACTGTAATAAGAGGTATGGATAAAGTCTATATACAAAACTGCGCCGCGCGTACCGTCTGAATTGCTTACCCTGTAAACGTCTGCGGAACGGTCGTAAGCGGTTTCAACAGCGTCGTAATACGTGTCGTTCCAGTTGTAAACTATTTCGCCATTTTCATCGTACATGATATTTCCGTTTTCGTCAAGCTGGGGTCTGGGTACCCACGTTCCGTCGCCTGTCGTAGCTATGCGTAGCATTTCTACATAAGTCGCAACATAAGAAATATCAATCTTGTAATTTGCCTGTGCGAGACCGTTGACCGATGCTGTGAAATAGTATGTTTCGTCAGCATTCAAATTAACGTACAAGTAGAAGTTGTCGGGGTTATTACGATTGAAATGGTCGTATCTTATATCGTTTTCCTGTTCGGCAATCAAATCGAATTCGGAATTGTAAACTAGAATTCTGGGGTCGGCATCGTTTTTATAAGATGAAGCGAAGAGGTATACTCCCGAGGTCTTGGGTGTAAATTTGAATTTAACACCTCCGCCTGCTTCGTATTCGGGTGCGTTGATATTCATTATTTCTTTGATTTCAACGTTGTTGGTTCCGAGTACGGCTTCGTAAGCAAAATCGAATACCAGTCCTTTTAAGGGATTATCCGTTGTAGAACATTCGCCTATTTTGTAACAGCTTGCAAAGACTTTCCAATCAGGGTCGCACATCATTTCGAATATGCTTTCAGTGTATCTGAGAGTTTCGTCAAGTATTTCCGTAAGCTTTTTATCTGCTTTGACATAGCCCTTTAAATCGCCTTGGGTTTCGTCCGCGGTTTTAAGGTACGCCTGCATAATATCCGTATAGTTTTTACCGTTTATATTTGAGAATAGTTCGGCTTTTAAAGCGTCCTCTAAACTGAAATATTTCAGACGTTTATTGTCGTCGATAATTCCGAAAACACCGTTATCGTGGAAGTCTATATATACGTTTTTATCGGTATGTCCCGTTTCTTCCGTTACAGTGTACGCGTCTGTTTCGGCGTTGTAAATAATAGGTGCTTCGTTGATATAAAGATTTTTGTCTAAATAGACGTGCTCGTCGTTCCAGTGCTTGAAGTAATAACAGAATTCCAGCCATTGGTCATCGTAGTATTCGTCGTCGACAATTCCTGTTTCGTAAGCGTAATTGATAAACGCGCAGATAACTTCTTTGACTTCTTCCGTTACGGGCAGATAGCCGTTGCCGCTTGTTGCGAAAGATTGGAGATTGTACAGCTTGATTATCGCGTCGGTGTAACCGAACTTAAATTCGAGTCCCGTGCCTTCAAGGTTAGACATCTTGAAGTATGCGAGGTAGTAAAGCGAAGACCTGTAAGTGGAAGGAGTTTCGGCGTCTTCTGCAAGGAATTCGAACGTTGTACTGCCGAAATGCTTCTCAGCCCAGCTTGCAACGCCCAATATATCCGCGTACAATATCGAACTGTTTTCGCCGTTTACATAATGATATAATCCGTTGTTGAATCTTATGTCGAGATTGTAGCTGTTATTTTTGAATTCAACGTTATCGGTAACCGAATATGCGAGGTCGAGGGTTTCTCCGCTTTCCGCAGGATTGAATATCCTTAAATTGTCGATGAGGACAGGAGTTTCTTCGAGCACCGCATCGTTTTTAATATATACGAACGAAATATTTAAAGTCGTTCTGCGGTTCGCTGTATACACCTGTTGCGTTGTCCAGCCTTCACTGTCGCCGAAAAGTTCGCATATGATAGAACCGTTTGCCACCACGTAAAACACGTTGTTTGTCGACTGGGTGTTGTAGTTTACGTCGAACGACAGGCTTTCTCCGCCGTTAAGCGTTACGTTGCAGTAAATCGTCGACCAGGATTCTTTTGTTTTTATGTTTGAGGCGTAGAGGTACTTATTTCCGTCTTGTTCGCCGATAATCCAAGGCCAGTTAGTGTCGGCGTTGGGGTTATTTTCGTTGAAATAGAAGTTGACGTCTTGCTCGGCAATATTGTTGCAAACAGCATTTCTTATTTCCTCGCTGGCAGGAGTCGTAAGTCCTTCGTCGGGGGGGACTCTTTCAATATCTTCATCGCCGCTGCCGTTGGGGCCGCCGTTTATATTCTGTGAGTAATTGTCGTGGGTATATTTATTGAAAACGGCTTTCCAGGACGCTTCGTTCGGGTTGCTTCCTGCAAGACGCCAAGCTACTACACCGTATCTGTCTATAATATAAGTGGTGGGATAACCGCTGCTCAAATCGAAATAGCTGTAGATTTTCGTTTCGGTATCGACAGCCATAGGGAATGTATATGCGCCTTTGTTGTCAACGTCTCTGAATTTTATAATATTCTCCGCTGTATCGGGTTGGGACATGGGTCCGGAGTAACTCGACAATGCGAATAGTTCAAGACGGTTGCTGTACGAGTCGTAAGCGCTTTGTAAAGCAGGAAATTCGTTTTTACAGGGAAGACACTGTGTGCCCCAGAAATTGATGACTACTGTGTTTTTGGTTTTGAGAGTGTCCGAAAGTTTATGCGTAACTCCGTCCACGTCGACAAAACTGAAATCGTACATTACGTCGCCGAGCGAGTATTTGGTGTTTGCGGGAGTTTCGGCGTCTATTACCTTTGAAGTAACGATAACAGTAACGTCTTTATTGTCGGCTTGCGTTTTGTACTCCGCGTCTGCGGGAACGAAATATCCCGCTTTTGCACTCGTGTCAACTTTAACGTCGTAAACGTCGGGGTTGAGTTTTATTCTTGCTTTGCCTTTTTGTGTGACGCACTGTTCGCCGTACTGAACTCCGTCTTTTTCAAACGTGAGTTTAATGCCGTCGAGCAGAAGTCCGCCCTGTGATTTTACCGTTATTTCGTAATTGCCGTCGAAAACGGTTGCTTCGTCCGGATTTTTTATTTTTCCGTCGTCCTTACAGGCGGCGAGAGCTAATCCGGCGCAGACCGTCATACTCAGTGCGAGCACGGCTATAAGTATTTTTCTGAAAATACTCATAAAATTAACCTCCTTGTCGGGTTTTTATATTATAGTGTAAGTATTTCTATATTATCATAAACGCGGTTTACAGGCAAGTAAATTGGCGGTAAAATACACTAAAATTTATAAATTATTGTTATGGTGGCTGTTTGAGCGCATTTTATGCATAAATTATAAAAATTTATTCATTTTTTACGCGGCGCGTAAGTCAAACGGCGTAAATTTAAGTAAAAAATTTGTGATTTTTTTGTTTAATGCGGGCGCGAAAGCTTTATATTAATAATGTAGACAGAAAAGAGAGTGTAATAATGGACGAGAATTTAGAAGAACAGAGCGAAGAATTGACGCGCGAGAATACGGGCGGAGAAGAAGTTGCTGGAACGGCAGGCGAATTAGAGAAAGTTATGGCGTACGCCGAGGACTGTAAGCGCAAGTGGTACGCGGTTTCCGCGGAATATGATAATTACCGTAAGCGCAATGCGCAGTCGGCAGCCAAAGCTTATGCCGAAGGGGTATCGGAGGCGGTTTTGAAAATATTGCCCGTTGCCGATAATTTCGGATATGCGTTCGATTCTGCATCAGACGAGAAGACCAGAGCGGGAATAGATAAAGTTATAAAAAGCTTTAAAACAATACTTTCTTCGCTCGGAGTAGAGGAAATCGAGGTGAACGCAGGCGATGAATTTGACGAAAGCGTGGCGGAAGCGATAATGAATTTCCCCTGCGAAGATGGCGAGGAGCCTAACAGAATAAAACAAGTGCTTAAAAAGGGTTACCGCAACGGCGACAAAGTCATAAGATATGCGCAGGTAACCGTAACGGTTTAATTATAAATTACAGCAAAGGAGTAATGATTATGGGAAAAGTAATAGGAATCGATTTAGGAACCACCAACTCTTGCGTGGCGGTTATGGAAGGCGGGGAACCCGTCGTTATCACTAACAGTGAAGGCAACAGAACCACGCCTTCGGTCGTATCTTTCAAGGCTGACGGCAGCCGAATCGTCGGTCAGGCGGCAAAGCGTCTTGCGGTGGCTTCGCCGGACAAGACTGTTATTTCGATTAAAAGACATATGGGCGAGGCTTATAAGGTCAATATCGACAACGGATATTCGCCCCAGGAAATTTCCGCAATGATATTGTCTAAGCTTAAAGCGGATGCGGAAACGTATCTCGGCGGAAAAGTTACGGACGCGGTTATAACCTGTCCCGCATATTTCAACGATTCCCAGCGTCAGGCTACCAAGGACGCGGGCAAAATCGCGGGTCTTAACGTTCTGCGTATTATCAACGAGCCTACGGCGGCGGCGCTCGCTTACGGTCTCGATAAGCAGGAAGGAAACCAGAAGGTAATGATATACGACCTCGGCGGAGGTACGTTCGACGTTTCTATTCTCGAAATAGGCGACGGTGTTTTCGAGGTTTTGGCAACCAACGGAGATACGCACCTCGGCGGCGATGACTTCGACAATAAGATTATGGATTATCTCGTGGAAACGTTCAAGAAAGAATCGGGTGTGGACCTTTCCAAAGATAAGATGGCTATGCAGAGGCTTAAAGAAGCCGCCGAAAAGGCAAAAATCGAACTTTCGGGTATGAGCACGACGAATATCAACCTTCCGTTCATTACGGTGGTTGACGGTGCGCCCCAGCATCTCGATATAGACCTTTCGAAACAGAAATTCGATTCACTGACTTCCGACCTCGTAGAAAGAACTGTCGAGCCTATGCGCAAAGCTATGCAGGACGCGGGGCTCAGCTACGGCGATATTAATAAAGTTATTATGGTTGGCGGTTCCACGCGTATTCCTGCCGTATACGATAAAGTGAAGAGCATTACAGGCAAAGAACCGTTCAAGGGAATCAACCCCGACGAATGTGTCGCAATAGGTGCGGCTATTCAGGGCGGCGTGCTTTCGGGCGAAGTTAAAGACGTGCTTTTGCTCGACGTAATGCCTTTAACTCTTGGTATTGAAACTCTCGGCGGGGTTTCTACTCCGTTAATCGAAAGGAATACGACTATCCCCGTAAAGAAGAGCCAGGTGTTCTCTACGGCGGCGGACAATCAGCCCGGCGTTGAAATAAACGTTCTACAGGGTGAAAGAAAATTTGCGCGCGACAATAAATCGCTTGGCAGATTTATGCTCACGGATATTCCTCCTGCGCCTCGCGGAGTTCCTCAGATTGAAGTTACTTTCGACGTCGATGCAAACGGCATCGTTAACGTAACGGCGAAAGATTTGGGGACGGGCAAGAGTACCAATATTACGATTACCGCGTCGACCAACCTTTCGGACGAAGATATAGATAAAGCGGTTAAAGATGCCGAAAGATATGCGGAAGAGGATAAAAAGCGCAAAGAAGCGGTTGATAACAAGAATACTCTCGAAAGTATGATTGACAGCATAGAAAAGACGGTAAAGGACGCGGGCGATAAGCTTTCGGACGACGATAAGAAAACTATCGGGGACGCGGCGGCAAAGGCAAAGACCGAACTCGAATCGGGCGATAATGACCGCATTAAATCGGCTATTGAAACTCTTCAAAACGATATAGCGCCCGTGATTTCGAAGATTTATCAGCAGACAGGCGGCGCTTCGGGCGGCAACGAAGGCGGCGAAGACGATACCGAATTCAGACAGCACTAAGACGATTAAATTTTCCGTGCGCAGGACAGCACGGAAAATTTCGTAATTTCGGGACTTAAAGTTTTCAGATTTCTTGCTTTGGTGCAGGCATGTTCGGATACCGCGGACGCGGTTTTTGCCTGTGCCGTTAAATATTAAATTACTATCGGTTAAAAGCGTATTCAGGAATACTTGTATGGCTAATAAAAATTACTATGATATTCTCGGCGTATCGAAGAAAGCGACGTCCGATGAAATAAAATCCGCATACAGAAAGCTCGCGAAGCAATATCACCCCGACTTTCACCCCGGCGATAAGGTTGCAGCTGAAAAATTTAAGGAAATAAACGAGGCAAACGCAATTCTTTCCGACGAGCAGAAACGTAAACAATACGATTACGAGCTCGAACATCCCGGTATGGGCGGAGGCAATCCGTTCGGCGGCGGTTTCGGCGGCGGAATGGGCGGATTCGAAGATATTATCAACTCTATGTTCGGCGGCGGTTTCGGCGGCGGACATTTCGGAGGAGAGCAGAAGAAATCAAACCGCGGCGCGGACATCGAACAGACCGTATATCTGTCTTTCCTTGACGCGATAAAAGGCTGCACCAAAGAAATAAGCTATAATAGAAACGAGCCCTGCGCGGTTTGCAGGGGCACGGGCGCGAAGGGTGGCACGTCTTTCAAAGTTTGTACCTGTTGCGGTGGTTCGGGACGAATTAAGTATACTCAGGATACTATTTTCGGCAGAACGATACAGGTCGGCGTTTGTCCTGACTGTGGCGGTTCGGGTAGACAGATTATAGATAAATGTCCCGATTGCAAAGGCAAAGGGTTCATTCGTAAAGAAACGCGGTTTACCGTAAAAATTCCCGCGGGGGTCGATAAGGATAGCAGTCTAAGAAAACGCGGGTTCGGACAAGCGGCGGGCAACGGCGGAGAGGCGGGTGATTTGTATATCTATTTCCGTATAGAACCGCACAAGCTTTTGAAACGCGAGGATAGAGATTTATACGTTACGGTTCCTATCTCTTACAGAACGGCGGTTCAGGGAGGAAAGGTTCTCGTGCCGGGAATCGAGGATGCGATAGAACTGAATATTCCCGAGTGCACGGCGTCGGGTACACGCTTCTGCATAAGAGGTAAGGGCGTTAAAACCGTCAACGGCACGGGCAACCTTTATGTGACGGTGGAAATAGACGTTCCTTCGAAACTTACCCGCGAACAGCTTAAAAGACTTGGGGATTTTGAGAGCGCCGTGCCTTTGAGGTCCTGCGAAAATATGCAGAAGTATGCAAACAATATGTCCGCTATCTACGGTAAAAAAATAGATAAACAGTAAGGTATAACTTAACGTAAAAAAGGCCGCTTAATTAAACGGTCTTTTATATTTCCGTGCATATTTGCGTAAACGCATTTGAATTTAAGTTCATTTGTGTGACGGTTTATATGAATGGTATGCTGTTTTTAAGGTTATTTATCGTTTTTTACGTAGTTATCCACCGAAAGTTGTCCACAATTAATTTTGTGGAAAGATTAAAAATACAAATATACAAAGACTTTATCCACAAATTATTAACACTTGTTTGTGAATTCGCTAATTACGCTTAATTTTCGACAAGTTTTTACAATGCAATGAAAAAAGTTATCCACATTATAACATTATAGATAAATTTTTATGCGTATACAGTTATCAGAACATTTTACTTACAAAAAATTATTAATATTCGTTTTTCCGTCAATTATTATGATGGTATTCACGAGCGTTTACAGCGTAGTGGACGGTCTTTTCGTTTCGAATTTCGCAGGCGCGTCGGCGGTTGCGGCGATTAGTCTTATTTTCCCGCTGATTTTCGTACTCGGCTCTATCGGGTTTATGCTCGGCGCCGGCGGGAGCGCGCTTATTTCCAAAACTCTCGGGGAGGGTGATAAGGAGAAGGCGAACGCTTATTTCTCAATGCTTGTTTACGTCACTTTCGGTATTGGCGTTATTATTGCCGTAGCTGGTCAGTTTATTGTTCCTCCGATTGCAAAATGGTTTGGCGCGGAGGGTAAAACTTACGATTACTGCGTGCTTTACGGCAGAGTTCTTATCGGTGCGCAACCCTTTTTTATACTGCAAAACGTATTTCAGAGTTTTTTCGTCGCTGCGGAAAAGCCCCGTCTCGGTCTTATCGTTACGGCGGCGGCAGGCGTTGCGAACATTATTCTCGACGCGGTTTTCGTTGCCGGTTTCAAGTGGGGGCTTGCCGGCGCGGCCGCGGCTACCGCTGCAAGTCAGGTAATAGGCGGTGTGGTACCCGTCATATATTTCTTTACTAAAAACAGCAGTCTTCTGCGCTTTACGAAAACCAAGTTTTACGGGCGCGCGCTTTTGAAAGCCTGTACCAACGGTTCTTCCGAGTTTCTGGCTAACGTATCCGCCGCGGTCGTGACTATGCTTTATAATTTCCAGATTCAAAAGATTATAGCGGGTGACGACGGGCTTGCCGCTTACGGAGCTATGATGTACGTCGCAATGATTTTTTACGCTATTTTTATGGGTTATGCGGTCGGGAGCGCGCCGCTTTTCGCATACAATTACGGCGCGGACAACAGGGAAGAGTTAAAAAATCTTTTTAAGAAAAGTATGATAATAACTGCGGTGTCGGGCATATCGATGACTGTATTGTCGGAAGCGCTAGCGTATCCGTTTTTCAAAATTTTCGGTTATAACGTAGAAATTTTCGATATGACTTTGAGGGGATTCCGAATTTACGCGCCTGCATTTTTGATTGCCGGATTCAGTTATTTCGGTTCGTCAATGTTCACTGCTTTGAACAACGGACTCGTTTCTGGGATTATTTCGTTTATGCGCACTCTCGTTTTTCAGGTTGCTGCTGTTCTCGTTTTTCCGATTTTTTTCGGTATCGACGGAGTATGGTCCGCAACTGTTTTTGCGGAGATAATATCGCTTGCGGTTACGGCGGTTTTCGTAATCGCGCTCCGCAAAAAGTACGGCTACGCCTAAAATTTTACAGCGATTTCATTGCAATAAAAGGCAAAATATGTTAAAATGTTTTATAGAATTTAATCGGGGTTTTGTATGCAGGAAATTATTAACAGTATAAATGAAGCCGAAGAAAAAGCGGCTGAAATAAAAGCTGCCGCGCTTAATAAAGCGGCTGAAATCGCGGAAAACGCCGAAATCAGAAGCGCTGAGATTGCTGCGCTCTCTGAAGCCGAGTGTAAGGCTTTGCGCGAAAAAAGCATAAAAACCGCGAAAGAGGAAGCACGGAAGAATTACGAATCCGAAATTACGGTCAAACGTGCGGAGTCGGCCCAGTATCGCGCCGACAGACTAAAAAACATCGATAAAATTGTAAATGATATAGTACGGAGGGTTACGCGTGGCGGTTGCTGAGATGGTTAAACTTAATCTCGCAGGAATGGCTTACGAGAAAGATGCGCTTTTAAACGCTTTACAACGTACCGGTGCAACTGAGATTAAGATGCATTACGAAGCTGAGAATACTTCGGTGCTTACGTCGGATTGCGAAAATCTGCGTTTAAATCTTGTTAAGACTGAAACGGCGTTGGAGCGGCTTTTGTACGCAGTAAACTCATACGTTAAGGAAAATAAGATTAAACCCGACGATGAATTTAAAGACGGATTCGAGGTTTCCTATTCGCAGTTTATGGCCGCCAAAGATATGAAAGACGAAATCGCCGCGCTCGTAAATAAAACCGATTCGATTTACAGCAAGGAAAAGGAACTTGTTTCCGAACTCAATAAACTCAGACGCACGATTTCTTCGGCGCAAATATATTCTTGTCTGGATTATCCTTTGAATATCCGTGGCACCGAGCATACGAAATTCCGTTTGGGAACGCTTCCGCAAAAAGCTGTTGCCAACATTGCGGAAAACGAGCTTTTTGTTTTCAGAGTCCTTGCGGAATACGGCGGAGAATGTTTGTTGTTTACCGCGTATCATAATTCTGTTGTACAGGATACGGAAAAGACGTTGCAGGAAGCGGGGTTTACCGTATGTCCTTTTAACGACGGGCGCACGGGTCGGGAATTTTATAAATTGCTTAGAAAGCGCGAAGCCGAAATAAAAAAAGAAATCAAATCGAACGCGGAGAGTGCTTATTCGCTTAAAAACCGTATCCGCGATATAAAAATTTACAGTGATTATCTTTCGTTTGAACTTGAAAAAGCGGAGTTATCCGAAAAATTAAGGGCGACGCAGACGACTTTTCTTTTGGAGGCGTACATCCCGAAAGAGTGTGAAGAACGGATAAAGAACGCGGTTGAGGAAGTCACGAACGCGGTTTATTTCGAATTTTCAAAACCAGCCGACGATGAAGTTCCGCCGACGCTTTTAAAGAACAACAAAGTAATTAAAAACTTTGAGGCCATAACGAATATGTATTCGCCCGTGCGCTACGGAGAATTCGACCCCAATACTATTATGGCGTTCTTTTACAGCGTTTTCCTCGGTTTCATAATGGGCGATATAGGCTACGGGCTTCTTATGACTGTTTTGGGCGGTTTCGTCTATTTCAGAACGAAGCGCGATACGGGTATGAAAAGACTTGCGGGAGTTTTCGCCACAGGCGGAATTTTTGCGGTTATATGGGGCTTTTTATTTAATTCGTTATTCGGTCTGCCTGTGTTTAAAAGCGCGGTTATGCCCGACGCTCAGGGTGATATGTGGAGCTTGATGGGTATTAAAATTCCCGCCGTGCTTATAATCAGCCTTTTGATAGGAGTAGTACAGCTTTGTGTTGGTTACGTATGCAAATCAGTTCAGTGCTGGCGGCGCGGTAAGGTTTCGGACGGTCTATTCGACGGAATTGTCTGGGCTTTGTTTACTGCTGGAGTCGGGCTTGCGATAGTCGGTCTTATAGACGATTTTAATCTCATGGTACTCGCTTACATCGGCGGAATTACCGCGGGAGCTATGCTTTTGATTGCAATGCTTACGGCGGGCAGGAAAGAAAAAATTTTAGGTAAATTCACGAAAGGCTTCGGCGCTGCTTACGGAGTTATAAACTTCGCTTCCGACGTGCTGAGCTATGCGAGGCTTTACGGACTTATGTTGTCGGGCGCGGTCATAGCGCAGATTATATCGGGATACGCTGTAACGGGTATGAACGGCGGAGTAGGAATGCTGTTCAGCGGAAACGCGGGACTTGTTATTCTCGGCGTCGTTCTTATGCTTATAGGTCACGCGTTTAACCTTGCGATAGGTCTTCTCGGCGCGTATATCCACGACGCGCGATTGCAGTACGTAGAGTTTTACGGAAGGTTCTACGAAGGCGAGGGAGAGCTTTTCGCTCCTCTCGGTTCGAAACATAAATATATTTATCTGAACGGTTAAAATCAATTTGGAATAAATGGAGGTTTATTATGAATATAACCAGTGGTTATGCTATCGGTATAATCGGAATTGCAATCTGCGTGCTTCTTTGCGGAATAGGTTCGGCAATCGGACTTTATAAAACCGGAAGCGCGGCGGCGGGCGTTTTGGGCGAAGACCCTAAAAAGTTCGGCAAAGTTCTTGTGCTCGTTCTACTTCCCGCAACACAGGGTATTTACGGCTTTATTATCGGCATTATAGCTTCTTCGTCGCTTGTCGACGGAATGGTCGCCGCACAGGGCTGGGCGTTGCTCGGAAAAGTACTGCCTATGGCTTTATCGGGACTTGTGACGGGTATTTTCCAGGGCAAGTCTTCGGCTAACTGTATTTACGCGGTAGGCAAACAGGAGTCGCTCGGCGGTAAACTTATAATATATCCCGCAATGATAGAGTTCTACGCTATTTTGGGACTTATCATTTCTATAATGCTTTAAGGCGGAAACTATGAGCGAAAAGTCAATTGTTGACAGGATAATATCAGACGCTGAACAGGAAGCGCGCGCGATAATAGAAGATGCGGAAAAAAAAGCCGCCGTCACGGTCAGAGAAGCTACTTTACGCGCCGAAAGGAATAAGATAGGCACGCAAGCCGAAATCGATGCGCGCGTCAAGGGTATTTTCGACGGTCAAGCCGCTTCGGCGCGTCTAGACGGTTCAAAAATCGCGCTCGGCGAAAGACGCGCTGTTATAGACGAAATTTACGCACGCGCGCTCGATAATTTAGTGTCTCTCGATAAATCGACGGCGCTGTATCTTGCGGAAAAACTTTTAAACTCTTACGCCGATAACGGAGACGATATAAATTTTGCGGAAAATTACCGTTATGCGCAGGAAGTTATGAAGCTTCCCGTTGTCAAAGAGAAGAATTTGAAACAGTCTGCAAAGCCGGCAAAGATAGACGGCGGGTTTACGCTGTGCGGGAAAAATTCCGATAAAAATCTTTCCTACGGTTCTCTATTAGCGGCTGACCGCGAAGAGCATCAGGCGGAAATTGCGTTGCTGATTTTCAACTAATTCGCTGTTAAATTCGATTATATAAGGTTTAAATAATGGGTAAAGACGCAGCTTACACGAACGGCGTAATAGCCGTAAGAGAGAAATATCTATTAAAAGATAGGATATATAAACTTTGCGAAACGGACGCGGAGGAAGCTTTGCGCGCGCTATTTGAGATTGGGTTCGGCAAAGGAGCGGAAATTTCGTCTGTATACGAATTCGAAAAACTAGTTTCAGCTGACGAGGCTGATACGGACGCTTTTATCCGTGAATACGCCCCGTCGAACGCGGAATTGGAATATCTGCTTTCTCCTAACGATTTTCATAACGCAAAAGCTCTCTTAAAAGCGCACTGTCTGAAACTCAACCCCGAAAAACTCCTCGCACCTGAAGGTTTGATTCCCGTATCCGTAATTGCGAGCTGCATATCGGACGGTAATTACGCTCCGCTCGGCAAAATTCTTTCAAAAGCGGTCGAAGAAGCGGTAAAGCTGTTTACGGAAAGCGAGACTGCTGTTTCTGGCGCGGTGATAGGAAATATTTTCGAAAAGGCGAAATTTATCCATTTAAAACAAGCCTGTTTTAAACATCCGATTTTGAAGAAACTGCTGACAATAAAAGCGGATACGGCTAATATTTTAACCGCATTGCGTTCGGGCAGTATTGAAAGCGCGGAAAATAACTTTGCGGATTGCGGTAAACTGTCGAAAGAACAGCTTAAAAAACTTTTTTACGAGGATAAGGAAAAGGCATTACATTCGTTCGATGGTACGGGTTATGAGAAGTTCGTAAAAAAATGTTTCGAGGCGTCGGCTATGGGAATGCCTTTAACCGAAGCGGAAAGGTTTTCGGAAAGTTTCGAAACGGAATATTTTTCGGGAAGACGGCACGAACTGAAAGCTAACCAGCCTTTTTTGTATTACGTTTTCAGACGCCGTGCGGAGAACGCTAACGTCAGAATTCTTTTCGTATGTCTGCTCGCCGGAATGAGCGGCAACGAAATAAAGAGAAGGTTGAGATAGGCGGGGAGGTGTTATGAGTTCAGGCAAAATGGCAATAGTCGGCGATGGCGACTACATAATGGTTTTCAAAGCCGTCGGTGTATCCGCGTTTCCCGCGGAAAACGAAACGAAAGCGCGAGATACTATCAGAAAGATAGCCAGAGACTATCAGATTATATTTCTCACGGAAGAGCTTGCAAGACCGCTGGCGGAGTTTTTAAAGCGCTTCGACGAACAACCTTATCCGTTGATATTGAGCGTGCCTTCTAAAAACGGAAGCACGGGACACGGGACAGAGCTCTTGAGAAACGCGATGGAACGCGCGCTCGGCGTGGATATTTTATTCAACAGCTGAGATATTTAATTATATTCCGCGCAGGGAATACAAGCTTGCGGGAGGAGATTTTCTTTTATGGGTAAAACAGTAAAAATTTCAGGACCTCTTATAATAGCCGAAGGAATGGCAGACTGCAAAATGTACGACGTCGTACACGTTTCGCAGAAAGGACTGATAGGCGAAGTCATCGAACTCAGAGGAGATAAAGCTTCGATACAGGTCTACGAGGAAACTTCCGGTTTAGGTCCGGGCGAGGAAGTAACGTCTACCGGCGAACCTCTTTCCGTTGAGCTGGCTCCCGGACTTGTATCGGGAATATTTGACGGTATCCAACGTCCTTTGACTACGCTGTACTTTAAATACGGTTCGCGTATTTCGAGAGGAGTTTCCGTAAACAATCTCGATAGAGAAAAGAAATGGACTTTTTCTCCGCGCGTAAAAGAGGGTGACGAAGTAAAGGAAGGAGATATTCTCGGCACCGTTCGCGAAACTGAAATAATAGAGCACAGAATTTTAGTACCTAACGGAATCGAAGGTACGGTGGTTTCGGTTGAAAAGGGCGATTTCACCATTGAGGATACCGTAGCCGTTATTAAGACCGCATCGGGCAGAAAAGCTGTAAGTATGCTCAGAAAATGGCCCGTCAGAAAGGGCAGACCTTATCGTGAAAAACTTTCTCCCGATAAACCTATGGTAACGGGACAGAGAGTAATCGATACGCTGTTTCCGGTTGCGAGAGGAGGGGTTGCGTCCGTACCGGGTCCTTTCGGAAGCGGTAAAACGGTAGTTCAGCACCAGCTCGCGAAATGGGCGGACGCGGATATTATCGTGTACGTCGGTTGCGGAGAACGCGGAAACGAAATGACGGACGTTCTGAACGAGTTTCCCGAACTTATCGACCCTAAGTCGGGCGAACCGCTTATGAAGCGCACTATATTGATAGCAAACACTTCCGATATGCCCGTTGCGGCGAGGGAAGCTTCTATATACACAGGTATAACGATTGCCGAATATTTCCGAGATATGGGTTATAACGTCGCTATAATGGCAGACTCTACTTCACGCTGGGCGGAAGCGCTCAGAGAAATGAGCGGACGTTTAGAAGAAATGCCCGGTGACGAGGGGTATCCCGCTTACCTTGCGAGCCGTCTTGCTGAGTTTTACGAGCGCGCTGGCATAGTAAAGATACTCGGCTCTTCGGAACGCACGGGTTCTGTAACTGCGATAGGTGCGGTATCTCCCCCGGGTGGAGACCTTTCGGAACCCGTTTCGCAGGCAACGCTGAGAATAGTAAAAGTGTTCTGGGGACTTTCGTCTTCTCTTGCTTACAAGCGACATTTTCCTGCTATAGACTGGCTTATCAGTTATTCGCTTTACGCGGATAAAATGCGTGATTGGTACGACGAAAACGCGAGCGTTGATTTTCTTAAATACCGCCAGTTCATAATGACGGTGTTGCAGGAGGAAGCCGCGCTTGACGAGATAGTAAGACTCGTGGGTATGGACGCTCTTTCGTCCAAAGACAGGCTTACTATGGAAACTGCTAAAATAATAAGGGAAGATTACCTGCACCAGAACGCATTTGACGAAATCGATACTTACACTTCGATGAAAAAGCAGTTTTTAATGTTAAAACTCATATACGAATTCAACAGCCGCGCCAAGGAAGCGGTGGAAGCTTTTGCTCCTCTCGAAGAAATACTTGCAAGTTCGTGCAAGGATAAAATCGGACGCGCAAAATATATAAAAGAAGACAATCTTTCGGAATTTGACGAGATATTAAAAGTTATGAGCGCTGAAATGAAATCGCTTTGTCAGGGAGGCGGAGATAATGTTTAAAGAATATAAGACAATCCGCGAAGTCGTAGGGCCTCTTATGCTCGTCGACGGAGTTGAAGGTGTAACTTATAACGAACTTGTTGACATAGTCTGTGCCGACGGCGAGATACGTCACGGTAAAGTTTTGGAAGTCAACCGCGACAAAGCCGTTGTACAGCTCTTTGAAAATTCCCAGGGTTTGCAGATTACAAGCTCGAAAGCGCGGTTCACTGGTCACGGTCAGCAGCTTGCATGCTCGCCCGATATGCTCGGAAGGGTGTTCGATGGTATGGGCAATCCCCGCGACGGCGGCGTGCCCGTAATTCCCGATAAAATTCTCGATATAAACGGCGAACCAATAAACCCCGCCGCGCGCGATTATCCCGATGAATTTATTCAGACGGGAGTTTCGGCAATAGACGGTCTTAACACTCTTGTAAGAGGACAGAAACTTCCAGTATTCTCTATGAGCGGTCTGCCTCACGCGGAGCTTGCGGCGCAGATTGCAAGACAGGCGAAAGTGAGGGGTACGGACAGTAAGTTTGCTGTCGTGTTTGCCGCGATCGGCATAACTTTCGAGGAGGCGCAGTACTTTATAGACGATTTTAAGAAGACAGGGGCTATCGAGAGAACGGTTCTGTTTACAAATCTTGCGAATGACCCTGCAGTTGAGCGTATCGCGACTCCGCGTATGGCGCTAACTTGTGCGGAATATCTCGCTTTTACTTGCGGTATGCACGTTCTCGTAATAATGACCGATATTACCAACTACGCGGAGGCGCTTCGCGAAGTTTCCGCAGCCCGCCGAGAAGTTCCGGGACGCCGCGGCTATCCCGGTTATCTATATACCGATCTTGCGACAATGTACGAGCGCGCGGGCAGAATACGCGGTTGTAAGGGGTCTATAACCCAGATACCCATACTGACGATGCCCGAAGACGACAAGACTCACCCCATACCGGATCTTACAGGATATATTACAGAGGGTCAGATAATTCTTTCAAGAGACCTCTATAAGAAAGGAATAAATCCTCCGATTGACGTTTTGCCGTCGTTGTCGCGTCTTAAAGATAAGGGAATAGGCAAAGGCAAAACGCGTGAAGACCATGCAGACACTATGAACCAGCTGTTTGCGGCTTACGCTAGCGGGAAGGAGAGTAAAGAACTTTCGGCGATTTTAGGCGAAGCCGCGCTTTCGGATACCGATAAGCTTTACGCGAAGTTTGCCGAACAGTTTGAAAAGCTTTATATTAACCAAGGCTTTAATGCCGACAGAACTATCGAGGAAACGCTCGATATAGGCTGGGAACTTTTAAAAATTCTCCCCGTCGGAGAATTAAAGCGAATCAAACAGGTGTTGATAGACAAATACTTGAAAGCCGATAAAAAGGATTGAGTATGACGAGATTAAACGTAAATCCCACGCGAATGGAGCTTAAAAAGCTTAAAGCGCGGCTGAATACGGCAACGAGAGGGCACAAACTTTTAAAGGATAAGTCCGATGAAATGGTGCGCCGCTTTTCGTCGCTTATAAGAGAAAACAAACGGCTCAGAGATGAAGTGGAGAGGGAACTTTCCGAAACGTTGCGAAAATTTTCCATAGCGCGTTCCGTAACGCCTGCATATCGTGCAGAAACAGCGTTTTCAATGCCGTCGGAGGCAATCAAAGCAGAATGCGAAACTGTAAGCGTTATGGGCGTTGTAGTCCCGAAAGTTAAACTTATAAACGAAAAGCGCTCGGGCGGTTTGCCATACGCATATTCTGAAATTACGAGCGAAGCCGATAGCTCGGTATTCAAAGCCGCGGCTCTGCTTCCGAAAATGGTTGAACTTGCGGAAACCGAGAAGACGGTAAGAATGCTCGCCGACGAGATAGAACGCAATAAACGGCGCGTCAATGCGCTCGAATACGTAATGATTCCCCAGCTCGAAGAAACTATAAAATATATAAAGAGCAAACTCGACGAAAACGAGCGCGCCGCCGTAATAAGACTGATGAAAGTAAAGAATAAGGCGTAAAATTATGATTGATTACGATAGATACGATTTTGAAATCGACGGGGCGGTTTTAAAAAAATACAACGGCGACTCTCCGGCAGTCGTTATCCCCGAAGGAGTGGAAAAAATAGGTTACGACGCGTTTGCGGGAAAAAGTACGCTCGTTGAAGCGACTTTTCCGAAAAGCCTGAAGGTCATCGGTTTCAGCGCGTTCAAAAGCTGTTCTAGCCTTTCCGCCGTTAATCTGCCAGAAGGCCTTACTGCGATAAATGACGAAGCGTTTCGTTTTTGCGGCAAGTTAAAGAGCGTAAAATTGCCCGAAGGTCTTGTTTCGATAGGCAGATGGGCGTTTACGGACTGCGCGCAGCTTGAAAGTATAGCCTTGCCGAAAAGCGTTAAGTCGATAGGTTTCAGTGCGTTTTCCGGTTGTAAATCTCTTTCTGATATATTATTGCCCGACGGATTATCTGGGGTGGAAGACTATTTGTTTTCAGGTTGTGCAAGTCTTAAAAGTATAACAATACCGTCTTCTTCGTCTTTAATAGGGAAGTGGGCGTTTAAAGACTGTACCGCTCTCGAGAGCATAGTAATTCCCGATAAAACGCAAGAAGTGGGAGAGGGAGCGTTTAAAAACTGTATAAGTCTTAAAAGCGCCGCTCTGTCTGAAAATTTGGTATCTGTAGGAAGATGGTCATTTTCTGGTTGTGCTTCTCTTGCGGAGATATTTATTCCTAAAAGAGTAACGGTAATCGATATGTGTGCGTTTGCCGATTGTCCCAATCTTACGATTTATTGCGAAACAAAAAAACCGCTTTTCGGACTTCCTAAAAAATGGAATAAAGATTGGCTTGGCGGAAACGGAGCGAAGGTAATTTGGAATAAATAAAAACGTCCGGAGGCTTACCGTAATTATTTCTTATTGGAATTACGATAATCCTCGTGTGAACGAAAATTATGCGTATTGTTGAGGTATTTATCTATTTTTAGGAATTAACTCTATATAACGTTACGATAATGCTTGAATTTGATAAAATGAAAATTCTAAAACTTTATCGTAATGAGTAAATCCCATTCGTATCAGGTTAGTTTAGCGACAATCGGAATTTGCGTTTTTGTGCGTCAATTTCGGTTGGCGCACTTTTTATTTTATGGAGATAAATTAACTAAACATGGTAAAATTACTACCGATGATATTGCCGACGCTTTGATACATTTAATCGGGAAAATCGAGTTTTGCGACGTGGCAAGCCGAAAGGCAACAAAGACAACTGAATAAAAAATTGAATAACAAAGAATCCCGTTAAATAGTATAGGGATAGCCGCCTTTAAGACGGAATAAGGAAAACCGCCGAAGCGAGCGGTATATAAATGAAAGAGTTACATAATAGGGCTCACGCAAAAAGAAGAAGTATTTTTGTGGGAAGAGGAAACGCAACGGAGCAAAGTTGCCGTTTGAAATAACAAACGGCTTAAAGCGGAGTTTGCGGTGACGAGGTTGCGCCGAACATCATAAACCTAAACAACGGCAACAGCCGATAGAGTTTGATTGCTCTATCGGCTGTTTTATATTTATAAATAGTAAATCATCACTTACCGCAAGGTTACAATAATAGACAATACCTAACTGAAAATTTTCAGTT
>CAJTNY010000003.1 GCA_910577875.1 uncultured Christensenella sp. | reverse complement strand
TTGATTACTACAACAATGAACGAATTATTTTAAAACTGAAAATGAGTCCGGTACAATACCGAACTCACTCTCAATTATAATTATTTATTTTTTTGTCCAAACTTTGGGGTTCACTTCAAAACCGCACGGCTTTTTAAATTTCTTTAAAATTGTATTTTATTTCTGTTTTCGACTTCATAGTTAAAAGCAATGCTTTTGCCGTGTACGAGCGTAACGGTAATATTATCTTTAAACGCACACGTTTCACTGCTCGGATAGTCGTCCGTGAAGAAAAATTCAAAACCTCTTTCCGAAAGATACGAAAACAAACTGCCGCAGTCGTATAAAGTGTTTCCGCCGAAAAATTTTATGTTCGGGTCGGTGCATACAATGTTGGTTGCGTACCGTCCTTTATCTGAATAATCGGGATAAGCGGTTATCGTGTATCGCACATATTGTTCGTCGCCTTCTTTATAGCCTGCGTTGAAGTATACTTCTGCACCGAAAGTTCCGTTTTGCGGAACTAACGCGGATAAGTCTTTTTTGTCTGCGTTTTCCAAAAAACCTATAACGAGCGTAGTATCTCTATTAATTTCGTCTGCTATGGTTTTATTGCTGTCTGAACAGGAGCATGTCAAAAAAACCGAAATTGCAATCGGTACGGAAAGAATAGCTTTTTTTATCATATTTTTTCCTCTTGGTTTTCGTAATAGCCGATTTTGTAAGCTTTACCGACGAGCGTTACGAATTCCTGTTTGCAGGCGTCTCCCGAAATATATCCGCCGAGACTTTCAAGCCGTTCCAGTACCGAATTTATTGAAGCGGTTCCCTTGTATTTGGAATTTCTCAGTATAAGTCCGAATTCGGCTACGCAGCTTATAAAACTCAAATCGTCGGAAGAGGGGGATGAGAGGCTGACTTCGCTGGATACACTGTCGTTAATTTCGGTTTCATTTGTAACGTCTTTGTATCTCACTTCTGTCTGCGCCAGCTTATCCGAACCGTTTTCTCCGCTCTCTGCGGAAAGTACGAGTTCATATAGCGCGGTTACGCAGAGGTTGCTTCCGAGTTCGCCGGTGTCGGCTTTGTCGTTGTTGAAATCGTCTTCGGAAATTATCTTCGTATCGTATCCGATAAGTCTGTATTTTTCGACGTTTTCGGTAAAGGTTACGCTCGCTTTCGCGTCCTTTGCAACAGTTTTCAAAGTTCCGTTGAGTTCGTCGACGAATACTTTGCGCGCTTCGGTTTCGTTGTCGAGGTAAGCGTAGTTTCCGTTTCCGCAGGTTGCAAGAGTTTCCAAAATATCGTCGCGCATATTGCCCATACCCACTCCGATAACCGACAGGTAAACTCCGCTTTCCGCTTTATTCTGGATAAACTCTTTCAGTTGTTCTTTGTCGCTCATACCGACGTTGAAATCGCCGTCGGAAATAATTATAACTCTGTTGTTTCCGCCTTGAATGAAATGCTTTTCGGCGATTTTATAAGCGCGTTCCAAGCCGTCGCCGCCGTTCGTTGCGCCTCTCGCGGTAAGAGAGGAAATTCTATTCTTGATTTCCTGTTTGCCGTTATCGGTGCACTTGCCGCCGTCGAGCACGGTTTTAACTCCGCTTGCATAGGTGACAATCGAAACCCTGTCGTTGTTGCCGAGTCCGTCCGTGAGATAGTTAAGTCCTTTTTTCGCAAGCCCTAATCTCGTTTCTCCCGACATAGAACCCGAAACGTCTACGAGGAATACGTAGTTCGCGTTAACTTCGCCCAAATCGAAATATTTCGTTTTCAAGCCGACGAGCATAAGCTTGTTGTCTTCGTTCCAGGGACAGGATGAAAGATAGGAAGAAACGCTGATAGCTTTTTCTTCGGGCGCAGGGAAATCGTAGTCGAAGTAATTGAGCATTTCTTCTATGCGTACGGAATTTGCGGAAATTTTAGAACCGTGTTCAATCTGCGAGCGTATGTGCGAATAGCCCGCCGTATTTCTGTCGAGAGAGAAATAGGAAGAGGGGTTTTTCGAAACTTCGCAGAAATCCTGTTCGATGATTTCGTCGTATTTGTAGTTCCCGTCGGGAAGGAAACCGTCGGGAGCGGTTTCGTATTTTCCGTCGCCGAAATAACCTCCGCACGCCGAGAAACATAAACAGGATACGGCGCCTGCAAGCACAGTGAGCAAAAATAGTTTTTTCATATTGTCACCTCGTTTTGTTTTGTAATTAAAACGAATTGAATTACGCTTTTGTCCCGCTTTTTTAAAAAATTATTTTATTATCATTTGCAGACATTTAAGATAAGAGTTTTCATCCGACGAAGTCACGTAAAAATAATACTTTGTTCCGTTATAGACGAAATGCAGTTTATTTACGGGCTCTCCGTTTTCAGAAGTTTCGCGCGTGAGATAATATTTAACGTTTTGGTATCCTCCGACATAGCCTTCCCTGTAATCTTTAAGCGGGGCGTATATTAATTTCTCGTCGGTGAACTCGACGAATACTTCGGCGTCGTAACGCGAAAGATTATTGAGCATACTTATTTTGGTTTTGACTATGGCAAGGTTACCGTGCCTGTAACCGATTTCGCAGTCTTTTACGTTTGCTCCGCCGTAAGCGAGATTTTTTATAAATCGGAGAGATGCGTCTATTTTAGTTATTTCGTAAATATCTGTTTGTGTATATGAGAGTTCCGTTTCTTCGTAGAAGCTGATACCGCCGTCGGGCGACTGGTCGAGGGGTGGAGCAGCGGTGCGCACGTTGAAAAATACCGCGAGAGAAACGCCTAAAACGAGCGCGAAACTTGCAGCCGAGCATAGAATCGCTAATAATTTCGGCTTATACGCGCTTTTGGGTTTTACGTATTTTTTCGCGTCTGCGGTTATATTGCAAGGAGTATTTACGTTTTCGAAATATTCCGCGAATTGTTTTTCAAGTCTGTCGTCTTTCATCTTTTACCTTTATAACGAAATTTACCGTTCGTTTGTCCCGCCGTCGAGAAAATTTTTAAGTTTGCGTTCTGCGCGTTCGGCTAATCTCTGCGCCGTCGATTTTCCGCATTTCAGTTGCTTTGCAATATCTCTTACGCTCATATCCAGATAATATCTGTAATAAATAACTTGTTTTTCGTCGGGGTCGAGTTTTGCTATTGCTGTTTCGAGCATTATAGCGTTTTCACGTTTTTCAGGCGAATAGTCGGATGAGGAGAGTGAATAAAATTCTTCGGCGCTTACCTCTTTATGCACCTTATTCGAGCGTATAAAATCAAGCGCTGTGTTTCGAACTATTTTGGTAAGCCAGGCGTAAGCGTTCGTTCCCATTTTGTATTTTCCCGCGAAACGCGCTATTTTAATAAAACTGTCGTGCAGAATATCTTCCGCATAGTCTTTACCCGCAACGCTTGCCGCGACGGCGAACATACGTCCTCCCGCGATTTCGTATATCCCGTCCAGGCAATCCGCGTGGCCGTCCGCAACGGCGGAAATTAATTTATTGAGTTGTTCTTCTCCGCCGGGTATCATAAGTATCTTTATTTTGTAATATTTGTTGCGTTTTGTCAATAGAAATGATAAAATTAAATTATAAGGAGTAACTATTTTAATAAAATGAAATTCTATAAAATGCAGGGCATAGGCAACGATTACATATACTTCGACTGTATGAGGGGCGAAATGGCGAACCCCGAAAAACTTGCAATAAAGCTTTCGGACAGACGGTTCGGAATAGGCGGCGACGGTGTAATACTTCTATGTGCTTCCGATAAAGCCGATTGCAGAATGAGAATGTTCAACGCGGACGGTTCCGAGGGCAGAATGTGCGGAAACGGAATACGCTGCGTAGGCAAACTCGCTTACGATTTGGGTTATGTAAAAAATAAATTTTGTACCGTTGAAACTCTTTCGGGCATAAAGACGCTTGAATTTACTTTTGGTGGCGACGGCAAGGTATCTGCGGTAAAAGTCGATATGGGCGCGCCCGTGCTTTCGGGAAAATTAATTCCGTCTGTATTCGACAGCGAAACGGTTGTAAACGAACCTTTGGACGTTGACGGAATGATTTATAATGTCACGCTCGTTTCTATGGGCAATCCTCACTGCGTCGTGTTTTCGGAGCCAGACGTACTCGATATTGAAGGCGTCGGAAAGAAATTCGAAAACCACCCCGCTTTTCCCGACAGAATTAATACCGAGTTTATAAAAATTGTTGACAGAAAGCATATTAAAATGCGTGTCTGGGAACGCGGAAGCGGAGAAACTTACGCCTGCGGAACGGGTGCGTGCGCTTCGGCTGTCGCAGCGGTGTTGAACGGTTTTTGCGATAAGGGCGAAGAAATAACCGTAAGTTTACTGGGCGGAGATCTGATAATCGAGATTACTGACGAAACCGTTTATATGACGGGTCCCGCGGCTCTCGTGTTTACGGGCGAGATTGAAATATAATAAAGTAATTTGCAATAACCGCAGCACAATTCTTGCAATCGCGTTCGCGTTATGATATAATATTTAAGATTATTCAAAAGTAAAAGCGGAGTAAAAAAAGCTCCGCGCGGACAGGTGTTTTATGACAAAGTACATATTCGTTACAGGCGGCGTGGTGTCGGGTTTAGGTAAGGGAATTACGGCAGCTTCGCTCGGAAGACTTTTAAAATGCAGGGGATATAAGGTCGCGTCACAGAAGCTCGACCCGTATATTAATATCGACCCCGGTACGATGAGTCCTTTCCAGCACGGAGAAGTTTTCGTAACCGACGACGGAGCCGAAACCGACCTCGATTTGGGACATTACGAGAGATTTATCGACGAAAACTTAAATAAATACTCCAATCTTACCACGGGTAAGGTGTATTGGAATGTTCTGAATAAAGAACGAAACGGCGAATATCTCGGTCAGACGGTTCAGGTAATTCCGCACGTAACGAACGAAATTAAAACGTTTATATATAACGTGGGCAAGACTTCCAACGCCGACGTTGTAATAACTGAGATAGGCGGTACTATAGGCGATATAGAGAGTCAGCCTTTTATCGAGGCTATACGCCAGGTTGCGCGCGAAGTGGGCAGGGATAATTGCTGTTTTATACACGTGACACTCGTTCCGTATATTTCGGGTTCGGAAGAATTCAAATCTAAACCCACACAGCACTCCGTAAAGGAATTACAGGGTATGGGAATCACGCCAGATATAATTATGGCGCGAGTCGACAAGCAAATGCCGAAAGACGTAAAGGCTAAGATAGCAATGTTCTGCAACGTGGAACCCGAGTGCTGTATAGAAAACCTTACATTGCCCGTCCTCTATCAATGTCCGATAATGCTCGAAGAGAGCAATTTCTCGGAGATAGTCTGTAAAAGACTTAAACTCGACCCGCGCGTAATAGATTTGACCGAGTGGAACAAGATGCTTCAAAGCATAGCCGCGCGTGAAAAAACCGTTAAAATCGCGTTGTGCGGAAAGTATGTACAATTGCACGACGCATATCTTTCGGTTGCCGAAGCGCTCGCTCACGCGGGATATGAAAACGGCGCCAAGGTTGAAATAAAATGGGTTGACACGGAAGAATTGACGGATAAAAATGCCGAAACGAAACTCGGCGGAGTTGACGGAATTATCGTCCCCGGCGGTTTCGGAAACAGAGGAATAGAGGGTATGATACTCTGCGCGAAATATGCGCGCGAGAAGAATGTACCTTATTTCGGAATATGTTTGGGAATGCAGACGGCGGTTATAGAATATGCGAGAAACGTTTTAGGTTTTGCCGACGCGAACTCGTCCGAATTCGACCCACAGTCCAAACATTGCGTTATCGACCTGATGCCCGACCAGCACGGAGTTAAAATGGGCGGTACAATGCGTTTGGGCGCATATCCTTGCAAAGTTTTGGGCGATATAATGAGAACGGCTTACGGTTCGGACGAAATTTCCGAACGCCACCGCCACAGATACGAATTTAATAACGAATACCGTGAAGAGATTGAAAAAGCGGGTATGAAAATAGCCGGCACTTCTCCCGACGGGTTATTGGCGGAAGCTGTGGAAATTCCCGCAAACGATTTCTATATCGGCGTTCAGTTCCACCCCGAGTTCAAATCCCGTCCGCAGAGCGCACACCCCGTATTCCGCGAGTTTATAAAGGCTTCGGTAAAATATTCTAAAAAGCGTTAAACTATGAAATTCAATTATAATTTTAAAAATATCAAAGAAAGCTATTTGTTTGCGGAAGTCGCAAACCGCACAGAAACTTACAGGAAAGCAAATCCCGATAAGAAAATACTCAAACTGGGTATCGGTGACGTGACGTTGCCTCTTGCGCCTTCCGTTATAGAGGCTCTTCACGGCGCGGTGGACGATATGTCGAGGCAGCAGACTTTCAAAGGCTACGGACCCTACGAGGGTTACGACTTTTTAAGGGAAAGCATAAGAGAGTATTACAGGTCAAACGGAGTTGAACTCGCCATGGAAGAAATTTTCGTTTCCGACGGCGCGAAATCCGATTTGGGAAATATCCTCGATATTTTCGCAAAAGAAAACACCGTTCTCGTTCCGGACCCCGTATATCCCGTTTACGTCGATACGAACGAAATGGCTGGAAGAAAGGTAATATACGCTGATGCGACTGATGAAAACGGTTTTCTCCCCGCGCCCGATTACAAAATTGACGCGGACGTAATATATATCTGTTCGCCTAATAATCCTACAGGTGCGGCTTATACAAAAGCTCAGCTCAAAGAGTGGGTCGATTACGCGAACGCGAAAGGCGCGGTCATATTATACGACGCGGCATACGAATGTTTTATAACCGACGAAAATCTCGCCCGTTCGGTTTTTCAGATAGACGGCGCCGAGACCTGTGCGATAGAATTTTGTTCGTTTTCCAAAACAGCGGGTTTTACGGGCACGCGCTGCGGATATACTATTGTTCCGAAATGTCTTGAACACGAAGGTTTCAACGCGAATAAAATGTGGTTAAGACGTCAGGCGACGAAATTCAACGGCGTTCCCTATATTGTCCAGAAAGGCGCGGCGGCAGTATTCTCGGAGCGCGGACAGAGTGAAATCCGCAAAAATCTCGCTTATTATAAACGCAATGCCGAGTTGATTGCAAACAGTATGGACACTCTCGGCATACGTTACACGGGCGGTAAAAATTCGCCTTATATCTGGCTTAAATGTCCCGACGGGTTTAAAAGCTGGGAATTTTTCGATTATCTTCTGAGCGGCGCTCAGGTAGTCGGTACGCCGGGTGCGGGCTTCGGCAGAAACGGCGAAGGCTTTTTCCGCCTGACAGCGTTCGGAAGCGAGGAAACAACAAGGGAAGCCGTTTTTAGAATCGAAAATCTTTTAAAGAAATAAAAGGTGCAATGTATGGGTTTTAATTACGAAAGGGGTGCGGGCGTTTTATGCCATATTTCGTCGCTGCCCAATAAATACGGAATAGGTTCGCTCGGCAGGGAAGCGTATGAGTTCGCCGATTTGCTTAAAAGGTCGCGCGTCAAGTACTGGCAGATACTTCCGTCCGTACAGACAGGGTTCGGCGACAGTCCGTATCAGTCGGTCTGCTGTATATCCGGCAACCCTTATTTTATAGATTTGGTTGCATTGAAAGAAGAGGGCCTTTTAGACGAAGAAGAACTTCAATCTTGTGAAATGCCGTCGGGCAAAGTCAATTATGCAGCGCTATTCGAAAGACGTTACAATATTCTACGCCTAGCATACGCGCGTTTCAATATCAAGGACAAAGATTTTACCGCGTTTGTGGAAAACGGCGATTATGACGATTACGCGATTTTTATGTCGCTTAAATCGCGTTACGGCGGTTGCTTTGATACATTCCCCGATTCGTATAAATTCAGAGAACGGCTCGCAATGCTAGAATTCAAACACTCGGTATATAAGAGTGATTATCTTTTCTGGCAGTTCGTGCAGTACATATTCGGGAAACAGTGGCAAAAGCTCAAAGACTATGTAAATTCTCTCGGCATAAAAATTATCGGAGATATACCTTTGTACGTTGCTTACGACTCTTCCGACGTATGGGGCAAGCCCGAATTATTCAAACTCGATAAAAACTTGAAACCTACCTCCGTTGCCGGGGTCCCGCCCGATTATTTCTCGGAGAAGGGTCAGCTTTGGGGTAATCCTTTATACGATTGGGACGCTATGTCCTCGCATAATTACGAGTGGTGGATTCGCCGTATAGATAAGGCTTCTAAACTTTATGATATAATAAGAATCGACCATTTCCGCGGTCTTGACAGATATTACGCTATACCTGCGGGATGCGAAACGGCTGAAACGGGCGAATGGCTTCAAGGTCCCGGAATGAGGCTTTTCAATGAAATAAAGAGAAGACTCGGAGATATAAATATAATAGCGGAGGATTTGGGCGTACTCGACGCGGGCGTGATAAGATTAAGAGAAAGAACGGGTTTTCCCGGTATGAAAGTTTTGCAGTTTGCGTTCGACGGCGACGAAAACAATCCTTTCCTTCCTTGCAATATCGATGAAAATTCGGTTGTTTATACTGGTACTCACGACAACGATACAACGCTCGGCTTTATCAATGAGAAAACGGAAGAGGAGTTTTTCGAGTTTAAAAAGAATTTGCGCGCGGCTTTGAAGAGCGAAAACGTAGCTTTTCCCTTCGTTTCAAGAGATGCCGCGTCAACGGCTATGTTGGCGTGCGCTATGGCGTCGAAAGCCTGTATCGCGGTTATTCCCGTTCAGGATTTAATGAATCTCGACGGTTCCGCAAGAATGAACGTTCCTTCTACTTCGCAGGGCAACTGGCAATACAGAATGGAAAAATTTCCGTCAAGAAGAGACTGCGCTATACTGCGCAAAATGATAGAAGAATATAAAAGATAATATTTCGGTGCGGGCGGATTTTCGCCCGCACCGAAAAAACTTAGAATATGAAAAGAATAAAACTTTTAAAAATCTCGCTGTTTTTTATAATTACGCGCTGTGTTTAATTGCCGTCGGATTGTTTTCCGCTTGTTTTCTCTCTTGCCGCCGCGTGGAAACCGACCCTTACGGAATTACTTATAGCTTAATTCCGACAGGAAAAGTTACTGTGTTTACGACGTCAGTCTTTACGTCCGCGAAGCGGAAATCGCCGAGGAATATAAAGGACTGCCCGTAACCAAAATCAGAAGCGGCGCGTGTTACGACAGGGTTTTTATGGGTGAAGGAACGGGACGTTATTTAGATTTGATAACAATTCCTCAAAGCATAAAAGTTATAGAGGAAAACGCGTTCGGGGGCAGAGGCTACGTAAAAAAAATTATCTACGGCGGGAGCGTTTCGGATTGGCTCAAAATATCATTCGGCAGTTCGCCAATAGACGGCGGAACCGAAATTTATATAGAGGACGAACTTATGAGTGAATTGAACGTACCCGACGGTATTGAGGAAATAAACCGAAATGCTTTCGCGGGCTACTCTTATCTCAAAGTTTTGAACGTACCCGACGGAGTTAAGAAAATAAGCGGCGGCGCATTCGCAAACTGTACTTTGCTCAATGAAGTAAATCTAGGTTCCGGAATAGAATTTTTCGCCGACGGAGTTTTCAGCGGTTGCCGTTCTCTTAGAACGGCGAACTTTAAAGCGGTTTCCGTATTGAGTTCGGAAGATTTTGCCTACGGCGGAGCTTTATACGGTTGCAATGAGTTAGAGAATATTTCTTTCGGCGGAAATATCAATATCGGTAACGGAGCTTTCAAAGACAACAAGTCTTTAAAAAGTTTTTCTGCGGACGGAGATTTATGCGCAGGGGATAGCGCGTTCGAAGGCTGCGTCAACCTCGCGCAATTGAGTTTTGCCGGACTGAACGAGGCTGGAAAAAAAAGCGTTTAAAGACTGTTCGTCTTTAAACGAAATAAATTTAAGCGAGAGCGGTTTGACGGAAATTTCCGAATTAGCTTTTTTCGGCTGTTCGGGTTTATCCGAAATAGTATTACCCAACGTTGTCGAAAGAATAGGCGACTAGGCTTTCTCGGGTTGTACAAATATAAATGAAATAACTTTTCCGGAAAAATTAAAGGAAATCTGTTCGCTTGCGTTTATGGGCTGCGAGTTTTTGGAAACGGTGAACTGGAACTGTATAGACTGCATATACGAACACAGCCGTACAAATGGTTCGATATTTTGCGACACGGCACTGAAAACGGTAAACTTCGGTGCGCAGGTGACAAGAATACCCGATTTTGCTTTCAGAAGCTGCCGCGATTTGCAAAGCGTCTCTCTGTCTTCGTTATTAAGAGAAATAGTTGACAGCGCGTTCGAGAGATGCTATTATCTGTCCGAAGTTATAAAGAGGGCTTTGCCTTCGTTTAACAAATTAGCCGAAAGCTATAAATAAACAAAATACAGACTAAGTGCGGGGCAAATTCTGCCCCGCACTTAGTCTTGTAAGTGTTTAGCGAACATTAAGGATACAAGAATATTGTATATGCAAGTTTGCATATTGTCAATGCGATTTCGCATATTTTGTTATAATTCTTTTATGAATTTTGCCGAGAGATTGAAAGAATTAAGAATTGAAAATAAATTAACTCAGAAACGCCTTGCAGAATTAGCGGGAATTAATCAATCGATGATTGCCCGTTGGGAAAACGGAGAAAACGAACCGCTTGCATCATATATCCCGAAATTGGCGGAAGCTTTGAACTGTTCCTGCGATTATTTGCTCGGTAAATCGGATATTTAAGTTTAAGGCTCGGAGCATTGCTCCGAGCCTTATTTTATTTTTCGAATATTCTCGTGCACAGTACCGTCATATCATCGTTTACTGTCTGTTTGGTTCTCGCAAGTGCGCCCGCAAGAATTTTATCGGCCAAGTTTTGTGGATTAAGAGGTTTCATTTCCTGCAAAAATTCATACAGTTCTGTCGCCGACGGGAACGCGGATGTGATTCCGTCGCTCATAAAGACCACGATATCGCCGTTTTTAAGCTGTTCTGTGCAGACGGTCGGACGCAGATTGTCTAATATTCCGAGAGGAAGACTCTGGCTTTCGAGCACTTTAATTTCACCCTCGCGCACTATGATTCCCGCTGGCGAACCGATTTTTACGAAATCTGCCATACCCGTATCCAGATTGACGGCGGCGACATCTATACAGGTGAACCGCTCGTCACGGTTGAAAGACAGGAGCTTGTTTATTGTTTTGAGTACGGTGCCTTCTGGCATTTCTGCGCGGTAGAAAGCTTCTATAAGCGAGATTGCCGTAGCCGAAACTTTCTTAGCGTATTCACCGCTTCCCATACCGTCGGATAATGCCATTAAGAAACTGTGCTCGTTTATCTTTATAACCGAATGAGTATCTCCGGAAACTTTTTCCCCGCTTTTTATCGCGTAAGCTACTCCGAACGCCGCGTCAAGCCGCGGCGGCGCGCCGAACACGTAACAACTTTTTTCGTTGTCGTAACAAAGCTTGTCTTTCAATATATAATTTTTTTCGACGGTTTCGGAAATAATTTCTTTCATTGCTTTGACGTTTACTTTTCCGCAGACAACAGCGCTTATTTCCATATCCTCGCCGTTTACATAGAGTTCCGGGCAGGCGATGCCGTGAGAGGAAAGTGCGGTTTTTACTCTCTCTTCAAGCCCCGAGTATTCGCTGTACGTTCTGCACAGCTCGACTGCACAGCTTTTCATAACTTCCGCGACGCCCCGCGCCTGGTCGGCAAGGAGAACGCGTCCGCTTTTAGCGTTTTCGGCTTCTGTCATGAACCGCCTGTATTCAATCAGCAACGCGTTAAGTCTGACCAGAACGTCCGTCGGGTTCGCGCAGTTTACTGTGATTTCCGATGGCAGGTCGATTAAATTTACTTTGCCTTTTACACAGCCCGCGTCTATAAGTTTTTTAAACCCTGCGTAAACGTTCGTTTTGGCGCACCGTTTTGCGCGTTCGCAGTTTTTACAGCATTTTTCTTTTAATTCCGAAAGCATTCTCTCGCGCGAAGACGCATCGTTTACGTCGTCGTCAAGCGCATTGAAAGCGCACTCGATTTCTCTGAAAACTTCGGATATTCGGTAAAGTTTTTCGCCTGTCCGCCGTCTGCTTCTTTCGACTGCCGTATCTGGAAGTACTTCTTTTACGAGCAGTCTTCGTTTAAGCGATTTTAAATAGCCGTCGGACGGCAGAGAAGGTGCAACGCAGGTCACGAAAAGCAGCAGCGAACGGAATACGATTAAAACGACGGCGCAGTCGAAACTGCCTTTGAAATAACAGTAAAGAGTACAGAGCGCCGTTATTATCACGCTCGGAGCAAATCTTCCCGCATAGCAAAAAAGAAGCGCCGACGTTGCGGCTATAAGATAAGCGGTAAGAGGAACGGGCGAAAGTGTTGCGACGGAAGGCGGTATTGCGAGTAAGAGCGAAGCTATAAGCGCTGACGGCGATTTTGCAAGTCTTACTGTGAATATAAGCATACCTGCGGCAAGCGAAGTATAGACAAAAAAACCGGTCAGATTATAGAGTCCCGCGCCTGCCGCGGCATAGGTTACGGCGCAGCAGACGAGTTCGTCTTCTTTAAGCCGGCACCGCATTGCTCTGTAAATTATCGCGTAAACGGTTTTAAAACAGAAAAAAGTAAATATCAGCATTGCGCCGGCGGCAATGCCTTTTAACGCATATGCGTTTCCGATAACCGAGACTTCTACGCCCGACCATGGCGCGAACGCTATGTAAGGTGCAAGCGCGATTAATAGATACGCCGCCGCTTCGAACCGTATTTTTCGTTTGGAGCGTCTGTAAATAAGAGTAACAAGGCTTAAAAATCCCGCTTCGAACAAACTTAATAGACTCATTAACCAATTGAGGTGAACTATCGACGCAAGACAGTAAAGTACAGGCGTTATAATTATGTTCGTGCCGCAAAGAAGCATTGAAAAACAGAGCCCGATTGACAGCGGAACTCCGTCCACGGCTTTATTCATAAATACGAGAGCCGCCGAGAAAAATGCGTAAAGTAAAACGCTTTTTGCGTTTATTTTCAAAGTCATAGGTTCATTATATATCTCGGTGTGTTAAATAATTTGTCTATTAATAAAACAAATTGTAAAATAATAAAAAATCAAAAGACGAAAAATTTTAAAACCGTAAAAATTTTTTCCGAGTTTTAATAAACTTCAAACGAACGATTGACATAAATTGATTAAAAGCGTAAAATTAGGTATACTAAATAAAAAAATTAATTGGAGATGCTATGTCGGAGAACGAAAAAGAAGAGGGCGGAATTGCTTTAAGCGATATTTTCCATATTATATTTTCACAGAAATGGATATTGATAACTATTTTGGTTGTACTCACGATAGGCGGAACACTTGGAATTTATTACGGAAAAAATATCGGGTCGCGTGTTTACGAAGTATCGTTTACTCTCGAACTGCCTAAGACCGAAGTCAAAGAAGAGCCTTCTGCGTCGGGGACAAGCACTTCCGCGGCGGTTGTCTATTATCCCGACGGAAAACCTTTCTATTATACCGATATGGTTTCTATACAGACTTTGAGGAACGTAAAATATTCCGATAAGAATAAGGATAAGTATAAAAATATCGATATTGAAACGATGTCGACCAAGGGCGATATATCCGTTGCGCGTTCCGTAAGCGAAACTGCGGCGAACTCGGGCGCATATGAAGCTATTTACAGCCTCAGAGTAAAAGCAAATTATTTTCCTAACATCGATATTGCGCGCGAATTCGTGACAAGTCTTACTAACACTCCTATAGATTATCTGCGTTTAATGGATATAAACTACGACGTAAGCATAAATTCGGCGAGAAAAGCTCCCGATTACGTCACGGAAATTTCCCAGCTTATCGACCAGATAAGTTACATTATTCAAAGATATGAAATGTTTATCGAGATATACAGCGACCTTTCAATCGACGGAAGAACGCTGCGTTCGTATTGCCAGGACGTTAAATCGTATTTGAACAATACGGCGGAACTCGACATCCTTCGGACAGAGGTAAGGAAAAACGGTTATATAAAGAGCGAGGAATTAAAAAACAGATACGAAATAGAACTCGTTAAGCTTGAAAGACAGTACGACATTGCTTCGTTTACTTTGGAAAACCTTAAAAACAAAGGCGATTCGGAATCTATTTCGGCAGAAGTATTCAAAGCCCAGTCCGACTTGGTAATAGAACTCGAAAAACAGATAAAAGAAATCAAAGAAGTGTTTATGGTAAGCAATGACTACGGCGTAAATAAAACGCAAGGTCATAAGGATTTCATAGATGATCTTCAAGAAGCGTATACTATCGTCGAAGAATTTACAGATGAATTCAAAGAAGTCGTTTCCAGTTTATACACGAAAGTCGCCGTTGTAAGTTACTCCGATTCGAACGTTATCGTTACTAAGGGTGTTACGGGTCTGCCTATGTCGCTCGCGATAAGTTTCATAATAGGTCTTGTTACCGCAATGATAGTATCTTTCATAGTCGGCTGGATAAAGAAGAAAAAAGCCGCTGCGAAAACGGAGAGCGGCGAAGCAGTTCAGCTTGAAATTAAAACCGAATAATATAAATATACAGTATAAAAACAGCTCTTAAAAGAGCTGTTTTTTTGTTTTGTTCCTATTATTGCATTTTTAAGGACTATATGTTATACTTAATATATTTATGGCGGACTTTACGGACGGTTTCGAAAAACTCAAAAAATTAATAGAACCGCATAAACTTGCGGATAAGCAGTTTTTTATCGAACTGCTTGATTTTGACTTGCAAAGAAACTATGAGGACGAGCGCATAAAAGCCGTAATGCTTGTGCTCAAAGTTCTTTATATAAACAAGCTGAAAACTAAAATCGCTTCTGCAAAAGAAGAGCGACGTATGCTCAATTCCGCTCCCGACCACGGCGCGGAAAATTACAGGAGGGTTCTCGAACTTAACGCGCTTATAAAATCGTTGAACGAAAAGATTAATTCCTATAAGCCTTTTTTTGACGAAACGTATTTTGCGCGTATGGACCTAAGTGATGAGAAAGAAGGTTATAACAGTTATTATATAGGCAAGCGCGGAGACGAAGGGCTAGAAATAGTCGATTGGCGCGCCCCGCTCGCGCGTAAATATTATCAGAAGAGCAAAACGTCGTTTTCCATAAACGAATACGATTATAAACTCGTTCTGCGTCGCGCTGTCCGCACCCGCAACGGAAAAGTCCTCGATATGAAAAACGAGTATCTTTCGGTCGGCGAATACCTTTCGCCCGAAGAGATAGGCGGACGCGACGAAAGTGTTATTTTTGACCCGTTCTTAAAAGAAATATTGGAAACGCGCAAGGAAAAGCGTGAAATAACCGATATAATAGAAACTATTCAGGAAAAACAGTACGAAATCATTACTTTACCCGAGCGCGCCGAGTTCGTTCTGCAAGGCGTTGCCGGTAGCGGAAAGACGATGATAATGCTTCACCGCCTGTCGTATATTCTGTATAACAACGAAAAGCTGCGCCCTTCCGATGTACTCGTTATAACTCCGTCGGACTCGTTTAATGCGTTTATCGACGAACTTTCCGCGATATTAGAACTTGAAAAGGTAAAGACATCGACAATAGACGCTTATTTTCTGAATCTGCTTAAAAATTCCGGCGTAGACTTAATAGGAAAAATCGATTATTCTCAGACGGTTACGGAAGAGTTTCTGAGTTATATATATTCGGAAAAATTCACCTTTGACGTACGTAAAAAACTTGCTGTGATTTTCGACGGCGTGCACGGACTGTTTGCGTCCGATGACTGCAAAGAATTTTCGCAAAACGTAACCAAAGCTTTGAAAGAACAGGAAGAGGAATACGAGTTCATAAAAAATGCGGGACTGCGCGTGCGCAGGTGTGTGCTCGGCGAGATAAAGGAAAAACCCGACGGCGGACTTTACTATACGAAGCAGTTCCGCAATATGTTTAACTGTATCTCTGACGTGCGCGAATTTTTAGAGCTATTGCCCGACGCCAGAATGAACGGTTATGCGTATTTTTACAAACAGCTTTTATCGTTCTATAAATCTTTGAAATTTTTGCGTCGTTACTCCGAAAAAATATGTACGACCGCCGTCGCGGATTTGGACGAACTTTACAACACTGTCGATAAAGAAATATCCGAACTTAAACGTTACAAGACTATGGCGGGCGGAAAGGAAACGCTCACTTACGCAGACAGAATAGCAAAACGCGAACAGTTGAAAAAAGAAATAATTTCGATTAGCGGACGTATAAACAAAATTCTTCACGATTTCTCGTCCGTTTACGATTTTGCAGACGTCTTACGCGGAGAAAACTATCTCGTTTTAATAGGTAAATGCGAGTCGACTTACGATATATTGCGGTTTTTCTATCGTGAAACGGTAAAAAAAGTTAAAAACAAATTTGCGCTTCCGTCTAAAAAACTCTGCCGTTGCGACCCTTTCGCGCTCTGTCTTCTGCTAATAGAACTCGGTTTTTCGCCGTCGCCGAAATATTCGTTCGTTTTCGTAGACGAGGCTCAGGATATTTCTCCTGCGGAGTATGCGGTTTTAAAAGCCGTGAACGAAAGAGCGTCTTTTAACGTGTTCGGGGACTTGAAGCAAAATATGACTTCTTTTCGCGGCTTGAAAGACTGGTCGGAACTTGGCTACGAAGTTTATAATCTAAATCTGAATTACCGTAATACAAATCAGATAGTAGAATACGTATCAAGGGAATTGAACGTCGATATGCAGGCGATAGGTTTTGACGGAAGCAGCGTAAAAGCGATAGACGCGCGTTCAGTTACGCGGTATCTTTCCGACAAAAACGGACTACGGGCGGTAATAACTTCGGAAGCGGGGCTTGAAAAATATGCCCGTAAAAGTTACAATATATTGAAAAAGAGCGGCAGAATATCGAAAAATAAAATAAATATTATGACGGTATACGAGAGTAAAGGGCTCGAATTTACTGCGGTTGCGGTTGCAGACGAGGATATGACAGAAAACGAAAAATATATTGCCTGTACACGCGCGCTTAAAGAACTCGTACTGATAAGATAGCGAATAATTGGCAATAAACGATAAGTTAGATAACTTCGCTTGCCTGAAAATAAAAAAAGTGATATAATTTGGATAATTATGGCAACTAAAACTAAAAAACAATTTGATACCATCGAACTCGAAGGCGAACTTTTGAACACGGTAAGTTATGCAGGATACTTTAACCGCATATCTTTGTTTACGTCGCTTAGAATTTTCAACCGCGCCGAGGAAAGCGCGGGGGAAATAGTCGTCCATATAACGGGTTCAACCCAGCTTATAATGCCCTCCGAAATTTTCATCGACGAAATTCCGGCAGTGAGCAGTATGGAGCTTTCCGCAGACAACCTTTTAAATCCCAAATACCTTGCGGACCTCGAAGAACCCGCGCCTTGTATTGTACAGATAAAGCTTACTCACGGCAAAGACGTAATTTGTTCGTTTAAGGCGGAAGTTCTCGCGCTTCCCATAGACTGTTGGAGCGGTCTTTCCGGCAATGCCGAAATGCTTGCGTCTTTCGTGCGTCCCAAACTTGCCGACTGTCAGAAAATACTCGCGGAAGCGGGTTTGCAGTTAAAAACGTGGGGCTATTCTTCCGAATGGAGCGGGTACTCCGGCAACGATAAAAACGGCGTACGCAATGCGGCTGCCGCAGTATATGCCGCTATCCGTCATCTCAATATCGAACGCGAAGAGTGCGTGGATTTAACCCAGACCGTCCGCGCAGGAGATATAAGCAAATTATTGAAAGACAAAAAAGCCACCGCGCTCGAAATCGCGGTGTTCGCCGCGTCCTGTTTCGAAGCTACGAAATTAAATCCCGTGCTCGTTATAGGCAAAAATAAAGTCGGAATAGGCGTATGGCTCTATGAAAGCTGTTTTTCCTCGCCCATTCAAGACGATATGTCCGTTATAGAAAAATATGTCGCAGACGGGGTAAACAACCTTGCGATATTCGATGCGGACGACTTGTTTACGCATAAGAACGCGAGCTTCACGACAAGCGCATCGCATTTTTTGTCGTCGCTCGGAAACAGCGAATACGATATATGCATCGATATTAAACGTTGCCGTATCGGCGGAGTTTTCGCATTGCCTTTAAAGGTCAAAACTTCTTCGGGCTACGAGCTTTTGAGCGATAAACAACTTTCTTACAGCGAAAAACCGCGCGACGTTATAGACGCGAGCAAATTCGAACTCGAAAAAACCGCGTCCAAAGATACGACTTGGCAGCGCCGTCTTCTCGATTTATCGCTCAGAAACAATCTTTTGAATTTCAGATATACCCGCGATTGTCTGCATATACTCTCTTCGGACATTTCCGCGTTCTGCACAAGGCTCGAAGGCAGGGACAAATATAAACTTATGCCCCTTGCCGCGCCTATAAAGGACGCGGAGTATTTCGGCTGTTCGGGCGTCAAGAGTATGGAAGAGCTTATCGCAATTGAAATGAAATCGGGCACGATACGCTGTTATTCGAGTCAGGAAAGAATGTCCGACATTGCGGGAACGCTCATAAGAAAATCGCGCTCCGCAGAGGAGGAAACGGGCGCAAAAACGCTTTACTTTGCTTTCGGGTTTTTGAAATGGCGTTCCAAAAACGAGAAGGAAGATAAATACGCTCCGCTCGTACTTTTGCCCGTAAACGTAAAACGCACTAAAACTTCGGGAGTTTCCATAGAGGCTGGAGAGGAATTCGAAGTAAACACGACTTTATTGGAGTTTCTCAAACAGGAGTTCGGAATAGACGTTCGCGGGGTCGACGGAAAAGGTCTTACTCCCAAAGAGATACTGGCTGTATTCCGTGCAAAGACGGCTAATATGAAAGGCTGGACGGTGTACGACGATATATATCTCGCACAGTTTACTTTCGCACGCTATGCTATGTGGGCGGACGTGAAAAATAACGTAAACGAGTACAGAAAAAACCCGCTTATCGCGAGCCTTCTTACGAACTCGAACAAACTCGTAAACAATAAAATTTCGGGTGTGAACGAGGACGACTGCGAACCGTGCAAAGTAATAACTCCTCTGCCTTGCGACAGTACCCAGTATGCTGCGGTTGCAGAGTCAGCAAAGGGAACGACTTTCGTTCTGCACGGCCCTCCCGGAACGGGCAAGAGCCAGACGATTACTAACATAATCGCCAACGCCGTCTATAACGGCAAGCGCGTGCTGTTCGTTGCAGAAAAACAAGCCGCACTCCAAGTCGTTAAAAAACGTCTTTCGGAAATAGGTATCGGCGAATTCTGTTTGGAACTTCACTCTGGCAAAGCCGCCGACAAAGGCGAAATAATCAGGACAATAGAAAATACTCTTTCGCTTATCGGCAGATGCGACGGCGAAAAATTCAACGATACAGGCGAACGCATAAAGCAAACGCGCAACGCATTGAAAGCTCCGCTCCAAGCCCTTCATAAAAAACGTAGGCTCGGCTGCTCTGTTTACGAGGGTATAATATATTATTTACAGAACAAGAACGCTCCAGAACTCGTCAATATCGAGAGCACTTTCTATGACACGCTTACCAAGAGCAAATTGGAAGAGTGCGAGAAAATGCTTTTGACCGCTCAGGCGGCGGCGGAAGAGTGCGGAGGAGTGCACCGTTCGCCGTTTTCGGGAGTAAACCTTACCGAATGGGATAAAAATACACAGGGAGCGGTTTTGTGTTCTGCGGAAATAGTTCTTGCAGAACTTAAACACCTTAAAAATTATTTAGGTCTTTTCCTCGATACTTTCAATCAGAGGGTAAGCACTTTCACTTACAAAAAATTAAAGAGTCTTACGGAAGTCGCCGGAATATTGAAGAGCGACGATTTATGCGATTTTTTCGAATGCGACGAAAACGAGTTTTATAAATTCTTCAACGCTAATTTAAAATACGACAATGCGGTAAGGCATTGGCTTTCGCATTTCAAAGTTCTGCCCGAACTCGGGAAACTTGCGGACAAAATCGAAGACGAGCTTGAAAACTGGGGACAGAATTACCGTTCTTCGAAAGTCCTTTTAAGCGTCATCAGAAAAATCAACAAGTGCGCGGATAAACCTTTAAAAGAAAGCGAAGAACTCGAATGGATAAAACGTGCCTACGAGATAGAACAGGCGAAATCGCGCATTGTATCGAATACCGACCTGAGCGACTGTTTCCTCGGTCTCGGAGGAGGCATCAACGACAAAAAGCGCGACGAATTCTTAAAGCCTTTGAACAATCTTCATAAAATCAACGCGCAGATATTTATGGACTATAATGCCGACGCTTTCAACAGTGTTTGTATAGGCGCGGCGGACGGACATTTGAAACCGCTTGCAGCGGGTCTGATTTCCGCGGCTAATGCGTTCAACAGAAGTTGTGACAGCTTCCTTAAAACCGTCAAAGCCGATAAATCCGAAATTCAGGACGGAGATATTTTCGATTACTTTACCGCCAAATGCGGCGCGCTTATCGACAATATCGATATGCTCCCGGGCTGGTGTATGTATAAGGCTACCGCCAAAAAGCTCAACGAAAACGGACTTACTTTCATTACAGATGCAATGGAGAGCGGAAGAATCAGCGGAAACGGCGTACTTTCTTCGTTCCGCAAAAACGTTTACCGCAATTTTATTCAGACGAATATCCCCGCGGACGAAACCTTGGCTAATTTCTCGGCAAGCGTACAGGAAGCAAACTCGGCGAACTTCAATCAGATACTTGAAGAATTTTCCTCGCTCACGCGCGAAAAGCTCCGTTCCGAGCTGATTTCGCGTCTTCCCGCAGAGGAAACGGAAGGACCGCTCGCGCTCGAACTTATGACGTTCAGACGCAGTATAAAAGGAAATATGCGCGGTATGAATCTGCGTTCGCTTTTTACGGAAATTCCTTCGCTTATGCGCGCGGTTGCGCCGTGTATGCTTATGAGCCCGATTACCGTATCCCAGTATCTTCCCGCGGATCCCGAATTATTCGATTTGGTTATTTTCGACGAAGCGTCGCAGATGCCCACTTGCGAAGCGGTTCCGTCGCTTGCCCGCGCGAAGAGCGCGATTATCGTCGGCGACCCCAAACAGATGCCGCCTACGACGTTCTTTACTACTACGGGACAGGACGAGGACAGCCCCGAAACGGAAGATTTGGAATCTGTACTCGACGACTGTCTTGCGCTCGGCGTGCCCGAGAAACATCTCGTCTGGCATTACCGTTCCAAGCACGAGAGCCTGATTGCGTTCTCGAATATTATGTATTATTCGAGCAGGCTCTGCACTTATCCCTCGCCCGACGCGCTCGACAGCAAGGTAAGCTTAAAACTGTTCGAGGACGGAGTATACGACAGAGGCGATACGAAATGCAATAAAAGAGAAGCGGAAGCTCTCGTCGATGAAGTGATTAGACGTTTGAAAGACGAACGTTTGAAAAATTCGAGTATCGGAGTCGTAACTTTCTCGACTCCGCAGCAGGTGTATATAGAAAGATTACTTTCCAAAAAAATCTCGGAAAATCATCTCGAAGAAATCGCCTACGAGCGTGAAGAACCGCTGTTCGTCAAAAACCTTGAAAACGTTCAGGGCGACGAAAGAGACGTAATCTTATTCTCGGTCTGCTACGGACCCGATAAAAACGGAAAAATCTCGCTCAACTTCGGACCTATCAACCAGCACGGCGGCTGGCGCAGGCTCAATGTCGCGGTTTCGCGGGCAAGAGAGGAAATGATAGTTTTCGCGTCGATGCGCTATTCTATGATAGACACTTCGAGAACCACTTCGCGAGGAGTCGCGGGTCTTAAAGCGTTCCTTGAATTTGCCGAGAAAGGAAGAACTAACATCTCCGTTAAAAATAATGAAATTATTTTAAACAAGCACGGTATAGGTAAGTTTATCGCCGAAGAGCTTTCCGCATACGGTTACGAGTGCCGTTGCGACGTCGGTGTTTCGGACTTCAAAATCGACGTAGCCGTCGTGGACCCCAAGAACAAACACAATTTTATTTTAGCTGTTCTCTGCGACGGTTCGCAAAGTAATTTCTCTGTCAAGGACAGAACGGTTTTACAGGTCCAGACGCTCAAGCGCAACAACTGGAACGTGGTAAGGCTTTACGTGCTCAATTTCTTTAATAACCCCAAACGTGAAATAAAGAAGATAAAGGACTATCTCGACAAACTCACTTCCGACGGCAAACCCGAAAGTATTAATTTCAGAAAGCCTTACCGTTTCGCGAAAGCTGAAACGAAACCCCGTACTCCCGAATATATTTTAAGCGGAGAAAACGATGCGGAAGTAATGCGCGTTATAAAAGCGGTAGTGGCAGCGGAAGAACCCATTTCGGAACAGTTCCTGTTAAAACGCACGCTTGCGCTGTTCGGCATTCAGCGTTACGGAGTAAAGCTCGAAAACAAGCTCGGCTCTCTTATCGATTCCTGCGGGCTTTCGAGAAGTCTTGTACTCGGCACGACGTATTATTTCAAGAACGACAAATATTCGTCTTTCGACAGATACCGCGTTGAAGAAAATACCTGCGTACGCTCTGCGGATACCGATTATACTCCTTACGACGTGATTTCGCTTATAAAGGGCATACTCATAAATAAGGTCAGCGTATACGCAGACGAACTTATTTCGTTCGTATTAAAGGAACTGAAAGTTCCCCGTTCGAGCGACAAACTTATATCTTTCGTTTCCAACTGTATTGACGAGGGAGTAAAGAGAGGTCTGTTTATTCGCAGTATCTCCGACAAAATTTCTTTGGTGTAATATTAATATTGCGATTATATAATTTAATATCGTAAAATTAAACGTTGCGGAGCGCTTTTAAGCGCTCCGCAACGTATTTTGTGATAGTTATTATTTATCGATTATTCCTAATAAATAATTAGCGTCTTCGTTTAAAACTTCACATAAAGTTGCGAAAGTATCAATTGCAGGTACTATATCTCCTTTTAAATAATGTGCGACGCAAGACTGTGAAACAGAAATAAGTTTTGCTATTTCCGTTTGATTTAGTTCACTTTGAGTAATTGCCGTTCTAATTCTTTCTTTAATTATTTCAAGTTTTCCCATAATTTAATTATATGATTAAAACTCATAAAATGCTTGACTTATGATTAATAATCATATAATCATTAATATGATTATTAATCATAGGAGTAAAAAAATGGACGAAAAACAAAAACATACTTGTTCCGATTGTGAGTTTTTCATACAACACTACACTAAAACAAGTTATAAATTCTCTAAAACGATAATAGGACATTGCGTTCTTAAACTTTCTCTGCGCAACAGAGGAGTAATGCTTTATTATTCTGATATTTGCAGTAAATGGAAAGAAAGAAAAGCGGAAAACGTGCAAGTTGACGAAAAATTGAAATATATTTTGATTAATATGTCAAAACAAATAAATGAAATTGCGGAGTTATTAAGAAACGAAGAATAATAAAGACCCGTTCCATATTTAAGGAACAGGTTTTGATTGACTGATAATTTCAAATATGTTAATATGAGCACGGTAGCGTAAGTTACCCGCAGCAAGATAAAGCCTTTTAGGCGGTTAGCCCCTTAGGGAAAAATGGTGAGAACTATTTTTTTAGGGGGTGGTAAAATGGAAATTTCTTTCCTGCGCTTTCTCTATAATCTTATAGAGTGCGGCGCGATAACCTCTTTCAGAGTTACAAAGGACAAAATTTACATAACCATAAAAAAATAACCGCCCCGTTTAGCACCCGAGAGCGGTTATTTTTAACTATGCTTAGGGCTAACTGTTTATAAGGTTATTCCCTTGCTGTGTTTTTATTTTACCACTAAAAAGAAAGGTTGTCAACGGTTTTTTGAAATAATAAAAATAATAAAGCGGAGCGTATTTGCGCTCCGCTTGTGCTTTACAGATTTTCCAAAACGTCGAACATATCGTATTTTCCCGCGGGTTTACCGACGAGCCATTTCGCCGCTTTTATTGCGCCTGAGGCAAATACGCTTTTAGAACGCGCCGAATGAGAGAGGGTGATGATTTCGTCCTCGCCAGCAAACAGTACGTCGTGTTCGCCGACTATGGTTCCGCCGCGCACGGCGTGAATACCTATTTCGTTTCCGCGCTGTCCGATTATTCCTTCTCTGCCGTTAAGATATTTCTTTTTTTCGGCGAAAGCCGAATTCGCACTGTCCGCAAGCATAAGCGCAGTTCCCGACGGTGCGTCGGCTTTTTTGTTATGGTGCTTTTCGATAATCTCTATATCGAAGTTTTCTCCCAAAACCAACGCGGCTTGTCTTACGAGTTTAACGAGGAGATTGACGCCGAGCGAAAAATTCGCGGTTCTGAAAATTGCAATTTTTTCGGAACATTCTTCGATGAACTTCAAATCTTCCGCGCTGTAACCGGTAGATGCGAGAACGGCGGGGACGTTGTGCTTTACAGCCCAACCGAGTTCTTCGCGTATAACTTTCGGGGAAGAGAAATCGATAATTACGTCTACGTTTTCTTTTACGCCGCCGAAAGAGGAATAAACGGGAATTTGACAGTTTTCGGGCGCGTGCAAATCTACTCCGCACACTGCTTGCGCCTGATTATCGCCGTTTAAAAGAGCGGTGATATTTGCACCCATTTTTCCGCCTATTCCGCAAACCAAGACTTTGTTCATATTATTTTAATCCCCGCGTGTTTAATAGCTTCGGCAAGTTTTACTTTATTGCAATCTTCGAGTTCGGTTAAAGGCGAACGGGGAATTCCAGCGTCGAAGCCTATCATATTGTAAGCCGCTTTTACGGGAATAGGATTGACTTCGAGAAAACAGGCGTCCTCGAAAGGAAGCAGGAAATCTTGTATTTCATTGGCTTCTTTGAGTTTGTTTAGGGTTACGAGCGTGTACATCTTTTTAAGAAGGGCGGGAGCGATGTTCGATGCGACCGATATAAGTCCTGCGCCGCCTATCGCGAGCATAGGCAGATTTAAAAAGTCTTCGCCCGAGTACAGGTCCATTTTTCCGCGTATTCTGCGCATCGTTTCGCAGACTTGCGCCATGTTTCCGCTCGCTTCTTTGATGCCCGCCATATTGGGTATGTAAGAAAGTTTTTCCGCCGTTTCGGGCAGTATGTTTACCGCCGTGCGGGAAGGAACGTTATATGCTATTACGGGAATATGCACCGATTCGCATATAGTCTTGTAATAATCATACAGACCTTTTTGCGTACATTTGTTATAATATGGAGTAACGGCGAGAATTCCGTCCGCGCCGAGTTTTTCCGCGCGGATAGAAGAAGCGACGGCTTTCGCCGTGTCGTTGCTGCCCGTACCGATTATAATTTTTATGCGTCTGTTAGCCCTTTTTACCGCGTAACGGATAGTCTGTTCTTTTTCGTCTTCGGTCATAGTGGCGGGCTCGCCCGTAGTTCCGAGAACGACTAACGCGTCCGTTCCTCCGTCAATCTGGTATTCTATCATTTTGCCGAACGCGTCGAAGTTTACACCGTCTTTGTTGAACGGCGTAATCATTGCCGTTGCTATTCCGCTGAAAAATCCTGTCACTTTATTTTACCTCTATATACCGTAATATGCGTTTTTTTATTATTTCGCCACATAATAGGCGAAATAATTCGTTTAGTTAATCGAAATATCCTTTTGAAGCTAACAGCTCGGCAAGAAGAACCGCTCCGCCCGCCGCGCCGCGCAAAGTGTTGTGGGAAAAGCCGATAAATTTATAATCGAACACGCTGTCTTCTCTGAGTCTTCCGGCACAGACTGACATACCGAGTTCTGTGTTTCTGTCGAGTTTGGGCTGAGGTCTGTCGTCCTCGTTGAAATAATGTATAAACTGTCTAGGAGCGGAGGGGAGGAACAGCGACTGCGGTTCGCCCGAAAATTCCGACCAGGCTTTTAAAATTTCATGTTTTTCGGGTTTGCGTTCGAACGAAACGAAACAAGCCGCGGTATGTCCGTCGGATACCGGAACTCTCAGACACTGCGCCGTTATTGCTGGCGCGGCGGCGGGTACGATTTTTCCGTTCTTTACTTCGCCCCATATTTTGAGCGGTTCGATTTCGCTCTTTTGTTCTTCACCGCCTATATACGGGATAACATTGTCGAAAATTTCGGGCATAGTATCAAAAGTTTTGCCCGCGCCGGAAATCGCCTGATAAGTAGTTACGGCGACCTGTTTTATGCCGAATTTTTTCAAAGGGTGGAGAAGAGGTACGTAAGATTGAAGCGAACAATTGCTCTTTACCGCGATAAAACCGTGTTTCGTACCGAGCCTTGTTCTCTGAGCGGGGATTACTTCGAGATGCTCCGGGTTGATTTCGGGAATAATCATAGGAACGTCGTCGGTACCTCGGTGTGCGGAATTGTTTGAAACGACTGGGCATTCGAGTTTTGCATAAGCGTATTCGAGTTCTTTGATTTCGTCCTTTTTCATATTGACGGCGCAGAAACAGAAATCTACGGAACGCGCTATTTCCTCTTTGTCGGCAGCGGCATCAAGCACTATAAAGTCTGCGAATTTGTCCGGCATAGGTTCGCTTAAATGCCATTTTCTTACTGCGTCGCGGTATTTTTTACCTGCTGACGAAGAAGAAGCCGCAAGAACTTTTACATTAAACCAAGGATGGTTTTTTAAAAGCAATAAAAATCTTTGACCGACCATACCAGTAGCGCCGATTATTCCGACGTTGAATTTTTTCATAATAACTCCTTTAAAATAAAAACAGACAGTGCGCCGCACTGCCGATAATAAAACGGTAATTAGCGCAACACATAAAGTGACAGTCGCAAAGGTATTAACCCGTGCGCCCGACGCGGCGTTAAGGAAAGCCGAATCTCGGCGGCGACGCCCTTTCGCCGAGGCTTTTAACGGAATTCCCTTCAAATTCCTTGCCTGCGGTTAATGATGCTCGTCCGCTCCTCTAATTCTTAAAAATATAATAACACAACACCGTTTGATTGTAAAGAGTTTTTTTGCCCGATATGAAATAAAACAGTTGAATTATTTAGAAATATGTGGTATTATAAATCAGCTTAAATTAATTATTAAAAGGTATGCTTTATGGCGGTTGACGTAAAAAGTCTTGAAGGAAAAGAAATAGCAGACGATTATGTAAGAACGGCGGGAACCGAGGGCAGAATGGCGGCTACCTGGAACGTTTTTAAAAAATCGTTCTGGAAGCTTGTTGCAATAAATCTTCTGACGCTCGTTTTCTTCGCTCCCGCAATAACGGCGCTCGTTATGCGCAACGTAGCTATAAATTACAGCGGGCTTATATATCCGTTCAACGCAAATACGGGACTTGGGTATCCCGCAAACATAAATTCGGCGGGGCTTACGGAAAGCATTTATCTGTATGCCGACCTTGTGTTTACGGCTATTCTCGTCGGTTGCGGGTTAATCGCTTCGATAGGCGTCGCCGGCGGCGCGTACAGCATTAAAAAACTTCTGAATACCGAAGGCGGTTTTACATTAAAAGGTTATTTTAAAGGCGTGAAAACGGGATATTTCAAGACGGTACTGCCGGTAACTTTGTTTTTGTTATTTTATTTCGCGGTTGTTGCTGTAGGGGACTGGAAAGACCTCGTTATAGCCGAGGGAGGAAACGGCGCGGGACCTATAACAGCTTATGTGTTTATTATTATCGCGACGGTGCTAATAGGTTTATATTGCGCGTGGCTTACGGCTACGGGGGTAAGTTACAGAGCAAAGTTTTCAAAAATTTTGAAAAACTCTTTATTGTTTTTGTTGCATAACCCGTTACAGACAATATTTATTGCGGCTTTCGCTTTAATTCCTGTATGGATATATCTTATAGGGACTGCGGTTCAGTTCGTTCTTTTTATCTCATACGGTATTTTCTGTCTGATAGGCATATCGTTTATTTTGATTGTATGGATGAGTTTTACGCAAGGAGTTTATGATGCTTACATTACTCCGAAAATCAAGACGGAAGAAAAGTCCAAAAAGAGCGCGAAACAATCGGACGAACCTAAGGACGAAAGAGATGCCGTTCGTGAACTTTTGACCGCGGGCAGAAGCGAACTTATTGGAAAGCCCATATTGCCTATTGCCGAAAACGCGGCTTTATGCAGGATAGGAAAAACTTTTACACGCGCGGATATTGAGAAGGTTTCACAAGACAGGGAAACGCTTTCGGACGAAATTTCGGCTTTCGAAAACAAGCATAAAAACGAAAAAGTCTACGCGGAGTATAACAAACTTTTTGCGGAACGCGAAAAGGCGCTTCAACCCGAAACCGACAAGAAAGGCAAAAAGAAAAAGAAAATAAGCGCTAACAATCTTTTGAGCAGGTAAAATTATGGCAAATTCTTACTCTGCGCTCGGCAGATGGTTTGAATATCTGAATGACGACTGCGGCTATGAACAATGGTCGCAGTATTTAATTGACAAGCTTAAAAAGCTCGGAGCAGGAGCTTCAGGAGTCGATATAGGCTGCGGAAACGGTTATTTTACTCGTGCGCTCGCCAAGGCGGGATATTCTATGCTCGGCGTGGATATTTCTGCGGAAATGCTTAACCGCGCGCAGGAAATTTCTTTAAAAGAGGGCGTCCGCGCGGAATTTTTACTAGGCGATATTACCAAACTAAAATTAAATGCCAAAATCGATTTCAGCGTTTCAGTCAACGATTGTCTGAATTACGTTCCGAAGAATAAACTGAAAACCGCATTTTCACGCGTCGCGGCTTGTCTTAAAAAGGGCGGAGTTTTTATATTCGATATAAGCTCTTCCGAAAAACTGAAAACCGTTATCGGCAACAACTTTTTTGCAGAGGATAGGGAGGAAATAACTTATCTTTGGTTCAATACTCTTGAAGATGATAAAGTAGTTATGGACTTAACGGTTTTCGAAAGACGCGCTGACGGAAGTTATTTGCGTTCGGACGAAACGCACGTCCAGTATATCCACGAAGAAAAAGACGTAATTTCCGCGCTCGTAGAAGCGGGATTCGATGTCAAAAGCGAGGGACATCTAGGACAAGAAAAACGGGAGAGGATAAATTTTATCTGTACGCGGCTATGAATAAACTTTACAAAGCATTGATATACGACAGGCAGATTTCGCTGTCCGTACTCGAAACAACCGAACTCGTGAACGACGCGATTAAAACTCACAATCTCGATGCGCGTTCGGCTGTTACGCTCGGCGGTATGCTCACTTGCGCCGCTTATATGGCGGGCTGTTTGAAGAACGACAGGGGCGCAGTTTCTTTGACTGTCAAAGCCGACGGCGATGCCGGTACGGTCAGCGTGTCTGGAGACAAAAATCTCCACATACGCGGCTATATCGACGGAACTTGCGGCGGTAAACTGAACGGAGGTTATCTCACCGTAATAAAAGACGACGGTTTTTACCGTCCGTTCGTAGGTACCTGCGAGCTCAGAGGCGACGACGTTTCGCATAATCTTATGCAGTATTTTCAGATGAGCGAACAAATCGACACCGCAGTCGCGTTCGGGGTTAAAATGGACGGCGACCGCTGTATCGCCGCAGGCGGAGTGGTTATGCAGCTTCTGCCCGGGACAACCGAAGAAAATATGGACAGGGCGGAAGAGCGTATGCAGGCTTTCGTAAATGCCGCCGACGTTGTGGAAAAATACGGTGCGGACGGGATACTAGCCGAATTTTTCGACGGTTTAGTCAAAGACGGCGAAGTATATTTGACTTTCCCCGAATATAAATGCAACTGCTCGCGTAAAAAAATCGAGAGCATAGTTTTGCCCGTCGGCAAGGAAGAGCTTTACAATATCATAGAAGAACAGGGAAGCGTAAAGGTACATTGTCACTACTGTAATACCGACTATGAATTTACGCGCGGCGATATCGACGAATTATTTAAATTATGAAGAAAACTATGAAAATCGATTTAAGCAGCGACAGACTTATTGCAATCGCCGCTGACTTAGTCGAAGAACACAACTATATAAGCGCTCTTAAAATGTTGAATAAAAACGCGGAACGCAACGTCAACGACGAAGATTCGTATATGCTTTACGCTGAAATCTTCGACGATATGGGTTTGTACGAAAAATGTATAAACGGCTGGTTCAAGTACATCGACAGCACTTTATCTGACGACCTTTCGGAAGCTTACGAAGGGCTTGCCGTCGCTTATATGAACATAGGCGAAGAAGAGATTTCCGCGTGTTATTACGATAAACTTTTGAAAAATTCCGCAGAGTTGGATGCTCAAACGCGCAGGGAGATATTCGGTACTTTTATAAGCAAGGAACAAAATCCTTTAAAATTCGTTTATCCTCCGAAGCTTGCCGACTATTCGGACGTAATCACAAGCGGAATGGCGTGTATGCGCGAAGGCGAGTACGATAAAGCTATCGAAGAATTCGAGCAGGTCGAAGAAGAAAACGATGCTTATATTTCCGCACGCAATTATATTGCTATGTGCGATATAATCACAGACAGAAACGAACAGGCGGAACAGGAATGTCTGGCTATTTTAGAGAAAAAACCCGACAGCGTCGATGCGCTTATAACTCTTGCGGCTGTCAAAACAGAACAGGGCAAAAACGAAGAAAGCCGTAAAATCGCGCAAAAACTTTTGTCGCTCGATTTAACGTCGTCGGAAGAGAGGTATAAAATAGCTACGGTCTGTTGTGAAAACAAGATGCACGCGGAAGCTTTCGAGCTGTTTTGTAAACTTGAAAATGAACTTTTATACGACCGTTCTGTTATGTATTTTAAAGCTGTATCTGCTTTCAACAGCGGCAACTATGAAGAAAGTTTTACAGAGTTCGATAAAATTTTAACCATATATCCGGACTCGGTAACAGCGCGTCATCATTATGAGAAAGCGCGCGAATACGCAGAAAGCGGCGAACAAAAAGAACTCAGCTATTTTTACCGCCTTCCGATAGAAATGCGTGAAAATCTGCTAAAAACGCTTTCGGCATTCGTAAAATTCAAGACGGGAGAATTAAAAAAACTGTTTGAAGTCGCGGACGCAACGGACTGCATTGCCTGGTGTTTTGACGAAACCGACAGTTACGACGATATTGAGTTGCAGTTTCTCGGCTGTCTTTGCGCATTAAAAGCCGGTATGGACGGAATTGTAAGCGACGTACTTTTAAATGCCTTTCTGTCAGATCTTCTTAAAACTCGTGTTCTTGTTTTGCTTGGCGAGCGAAACGAATACAACTCTTTCGGCGTCGTGTTATGTCATTTATACAGGAGAATAGAATTCCGCGCTCTTGATTTGGGAAGATTAAAGAAAAAAAGTTTTGTTTCGGCTTATGCGAGGCTTGTAGCACATTTTGCGTTTCTTGACGGAAGTTTAAGTGAAAAGTTCGCAGTATCGGCAGAAAATTTATATAAAAAGCTCGAAAGCGAAAACAGACTTTCTTGTGCTTCGGACGTTGACGCACTTACCGCTGCGGTTTATTTTAACGCGGAATTGGAACGTTCTCTTATGAAAAAAGAAGATATATTTTCGTTCTTTGATACTACCGAAAATAAAACTAAGAATATTTTAGGCGATTTATGAAACTTTACGACTTTGACGGAATGTTCGATTCGAAGCTCAGCGAATATATCCGTAAAAATCCTGATAAGTATACCGAAAGCGAGTGGGAAGATTTAATTCCGAAGTTTTACGAAGCATTCGGCAATACTTTTATAAAATCCATCGGCGATACGCCTAACGGATTTTATTCAAAATTTACCGATAAAGAACTTATAAGCGCGCTTTCTGCTCATATTAAAAAGAACATACCCGTTTCGAAATTTTTATTAAATGCATTAGAGAGAACCGGTTCGGCGGAACTATTGACCCCGCTTCTTGACGGTAGTGACGCCGAAAAAGAATTTGCGGTAAATCTTATCGGTGCGGACGGCAGAGTTTTGAAAAAATATTTAAATATGCTCGTTTCGCCAGACTGCAGCGAAGAACTTAAAATTACTCTTTTGGAACTTATAAAGGAAAAAGCCGATATTGTCGCGGACGACGCGTTAAAATTTTACGAATGTGGCGAAGAAGTCGACCTGATGCTCGAAATTCTTGCGTGTTCGGTAATTCGCAGCGACAAGATTTTCGATATACTCGTAAAAGAATTCAGAAGCAATCCCGAAAGAGTTTCCGTAAACGCGAATTTACTTGCGCGTTACGGTGACGAACGTGCGCTCGGCTGTCTGCTTGAAAAGATAGACGAAGAAGGAGTTTCGTATCTTGAATACAAAGAACTGCTTCTGGCAATAGAGAGTTTGGGCGGGACTTACGAAAACGAACGCGACTTTTCCGACGACCCATATTACGAGCTTTTAAAATCTCACAATTATTCCGCGCAGGACGCGTCGGATAAAAAATAATCTGATATACGGACGCGGGGCGGTGATTACCGCCCCGCGTCTCAATTTATTTCCAATTTATCGAAATCAAAATAAGAACTGTCTAAAAATTCAATCAAGCTCATATTAAAACCTTGCGCAACAAGCATAACTGTCGAAAGCGTAACGGTTTTATTTTTTTCTCCCATAATACAGCCGAGCCTGCTGTGCGAAAGTCCGCTGTTTCTTTCCAACCGGTACAGCGTCATACCTTTTTGCAAAAGCAGTTCGCTTATCCTTAAAGCAACGGCTTTATTGACGTTCATAATGTTTTTCATAACTAAATTATATCTAATTATGTAAAAACACTTGCGCAAGTATACTTGCCTATGTTAAAATAACTCCGCAATCTATAAACGGAGGAACAGATAAATGAGGAAATGCGGAAACTGTGGAAAGGAATACGAGGGAAGATATTGTCCCGAGTGCGGAGAGGAATGGCTTGAAGAAAAGGAGTGTCCGCAGTGCGGAGCAAAACTTTCGGGCAGCGCAAAATTCTGTACGGAATGCGGGTATTCGTTCGGGAAAAGCGGAAAAGAAAAAAAGAGCGGAACGGGCGCGAGAATAGGAGAATGGTTCAAAAGCGCGGGAAGATGGATAAAGTCGCATCTGAAAATAGTAATACCCGTTGCGTCGGCGTTAGTGATGATAATAACCGTATCGTGCGTGTTGACGAGCGTACTGTCGAATAAGTTCCGCGTGGGGAAAGTATCGAAGATAGAGATAGGGTATACTCAGGAACAGGTATTGGAAATATTGGGCGAACCGTACGAGGATACCAAGGAAGATTATAAATGGGAATACTACGACGGGAAATATATGAAGATATTGGGGAAGCTGTCGGAGAATTCGAAAGCGCAGGAAAAAGCGATATTAAGCGACGACGAGAGCAAACTTATTGCGCTCGTTGAGGAAGAGGAGAAGCTGTTAAAAGAACTCGAAGGTTTGACGTGCAAATACATAGAAGTAAATTTTGCGCCGAGCTTGAATACCGAGAATAAACCCGAATACAGGGTAACGAGCGTATTATTCGATACAAACCATAAAGACGGCGAAGAGAATGCGGATAAAAAACAGCTCGAAGACGTTAAGCTGTCAAAAGACAGCGCGTATTTCTTTGAAAACCTTTCAAATTTAAAACTGAGTTGCGAATATTATTACGGAGATGGAAGTTACAGACGTTCGGTACTTCCGCAAACGGTTACGGAAAAGATAATAAACGGAGAACAAAATATCGAGTGGCAGGACGAATGGGGTAAATACAGCCGGACGTTCGATTTTAAGATATTAAACAGCATATCAGGCAAGGCGAACGGCGGTATTAAATGGGAATTGACGTATGAAGAAAACGGGGTAGTTACGGATTTTCACGGCTTCAGTATTGACGATTATCTTCATTATTTGAACGAATATGAAAATGCATATTATCTCGGAACAAAAGAAAATCCTTATATAATGCTTTATGCTGTAAAGAATAAAGATTTAACGGATATTAAAATAAATAATCAATGCTGTATCATCGGCGGATTTTACGATTGTGAAAATTTGAAAGAAATATCTATTCCCGAAAATGTTTCGATTATACGCAGAGACGCTTTCCGCAATTGTAAATCGCTCACGTCAATTACTATACCGGACGGAGTAAAATCAATTTGGAGCGAGACTTTTGAATATTGCAAATCTCTCAAGGAAGTGGTGATACCGGATGGAGTGACGAAAATTGATTATGAAGCTTTCTACGGTTGCGGTTCTCTGATAAGCGTAACAATCCCGGTAAGCGTCACTGAAATATCCAGAGAAGCTTTCGCTTTTTGCAATAGTAAAATTGATTTTGTATACGGAGGGACTATGGAGCAATGGCGTTCAATTAAACTTGATACTTCCAACAGTAATGCAAATTGGGCTTATGGTACGAGAGATTATATAATTCACTGTACTGACGGTGATATAACGGAATCGGATATGAATAATTGATTTTTTTATAAATAAATGCGGAGGACGCTTTCTGCGTCCTCCGCATTGGTTTTATTTTCTTGTCGCCAGCCAGACTATCAAAACCGTTACGTCGGCGGGGTTAACGCCGTAAATTCTGCCCGCCTGCCCTAAGGTGAGAGGGCGGACACGTTTAAGCTGTTCGCGCGCTTCAAGTCTTAAACCTTTGATTTCGTCGTAGTCTACGTCGTCGGGAATAGCTTTGCTTTCGAGCTTTTTGGCCTTTTCGATTTGATGAGCGTTTTTCTTTAAATAGCCCTCGTATTTTATAGTGGCTTCCGCACATTTTATAATTTCTTTCGGTATTCCGCCAAGTATTCCGAAAGCTTGGCAAATATCGGATAAACCTGCTCCGCGTCTTATCAAATCCGCGTAAGTCAGTGCGTACGCGTTTCCGGCAATAGCGTGTTCTTTTATAAAGTTTTCCGCTTTCTGTTTATCGGCGCGTAAGTTTAGCGTATTTATCGTCTGTTCGTATAAGAGTTTGCGTTTATTGAACGCTTTTTCGCGTTCAGGTGTGAACAGCGGAGTGTCGGCAATCTTCGGAGTTAGGCGGAAGTCTGCGGTATCCTGTCTCAAATTAATTCTGTATTCAGCTCGGGAAGTCATCATACGGTACGGCTCTTCTGTGCCTTTTGTGGTTAAATCGTCTATAAGCACGCCGATGTAAGCTTCATCTCTGCCAAGAATAAGAGGGGGCTTGCCTTGAATTTTAAATACGGCGTTAAGTCCTGCCATAAGCCCCTGTGCGGCCGCTTCCTCGTAGCCGGACGTGCCGTTAATCTGACCTGCGGTATAAAGACCTGCGATTTTTTTGAATTCGAGTGTGGGGAATACGTCGAGCGTATCGATACAGTCGTACTCTATCGCGTAAGCGTAGCGCATAATATCGCAGTGTTCCAAACCTTGTACGCTTTTGTACATAGAGCGCTGAATATCGTGGGGCATAGATGATGAAAGTCCCTGTGCGTAAATCTCGTTGGTGTCAGCTCCCTCGGGTTCGAGGAAAATCTGGTGTCGTTCCTTATCAGCGAAGCGAACTACTTTCGTTTCAATGGAAGGGCAGTATCTCGGCCCCGTCGATTTGATTTCGCCGTTATACAGAGGTGAACGGTCGAGATTATCCAAAATAATTTTATGCGTTTCCGCATTCGTATAGGTTAAGTGGCAAACGCTTTTGTTTTCGGGAGGGGTTTCGTTTAAAAACGAAAACGCGGGAATGCCGTCTTCGCCTTCCTGAACGGTGCATTTCCCGAAGTCTATCGTTCTTTTGTCAAGGCGGGCGGGAGTACCCGTCTTAAACCGTCTTACGTTGAAACCGAGCGCAATCAGATTTTTCGTCAAAGCGTTTGCCGGTGCGAATCCGCTCGGTCCGCTTTTTTTACGTACAACTCCCGTTATGGTTTCGGCATTTAGATATACGCCTGTTGCGATTATAACAGCTTTTGCTTCGAATATTCCGCCGTAAGTCGTTTTAACGCCGCATACCTTTGAATTTTGTGTCAAAATCTCTTCAGCTTCGCCTTGGATAATGCGTAAATTTTCAGTGTTTTCGAGCGTGCGTTTCATTTCGCGGTGGTATGCGTTTTTGTCGCATTGGCACCTGAGCGACTGAACAGCTTCGCCTTTGCCCTCGTTGAGCATACGTATCTGCAAAGCCGTTTTATCAGCGTTGAAAGCCATTTCTCCGCCGAGCGCGTCAATTTCGCGGACGAGATGACCTTTTGCGGTACCGCCGATAGACGGGTTGCAAGCCAGAAAAGCTATGCTGTCTAAGTTAAGCGTGAGTAAGGCGGTTTTAAGCCCCGAACGCGCGGAGCAAAGCGCGGCTTCGCAACCTGCGTGTCCCGCGCCTATGACGACTATATCGAATTGTCCTTCAATAAAAGTATGCAAAACTATTTAATCCTGTATAATTTATCGCCCGATAGCGTCGGGCGATAAAATTATTTTTTCAAAATTATATTTTTTATATCGTCGACGTCTTTTGCTATTTTATCGTTTACGCGGCACATTTCGTCAACCTTGTCACGCGAGTAGAGGATAGTGGTGTGGTCTCTTCCGCCGAGCACTTTGCCTATCGAGATAAGTGGAAGCGACAAAAGCTCGCACATAAGATAACAGCAAATCTGTCTTGGTATCACTATTTCCTTTTTCTTTGATTTTCCCGTCATATCGGTCTTTGAAATTCTGTAATAGCTTGTCACCGCGGAAATAACGCTTTCGGGAGTTATTTCTTCCTTGCCCGTTTCGGAAACCGCTTCGTTGAGCGCGCTTCTCGCAAGCGCGACGGAAATGGGCTCCTCGTGCAGTCGGGATGCGAAAATAACTTTCGTAAGTCTGCCTTCGAGCGTTCTTACGTCTTCGCCGGAGTCCTGAGCGAGGAAAGTTAAAACGTCGTCGGGAACAAAGCATTTTTTCTCGAAAGCTTTGCGTTTTAAAATTGCGATTTTAGTTTCGAAATCGGGAGGCAGTATGTCGAACAACAGCCCACCCGAGAAGCGAGTTCTCAATCTTTCTTCGAGCGCAGGCAGTTCTTTCGGCGGATGGTCGGAAGAAATTACAATCTGTTTGCCCTTTGAAACAAGCTCGTTGAAGGTATGGAAAAATTCTTCCTGAACGGCTTTTTTGTTTTCTATAAATTGTATATCGTCAATAATAAGAACGTCGGCGTTACGGTAGTAATGGCGCAAACGGTTGCCCTTGTCGCGCGCGTCCGGTCCGCGTCCCGTAAACATAGTGTCTATAATTTCGTTTACGAATTGTTCGCAGGTGACGTATATGACTTTTAAATTCGGCTTCTCCTTTACGACTTTGTTTGCGATAGCCTGAATCAGGTGGGTTTTGCCAAGTCCCGTTCCGCCGTAAATAAATAATGGATTGTAAGTTCCTGCGGGGTCTTCCGCAACTGAGAGAGCGGCGGCGTGCACGAACTTATTGTTTCCTATAACGAAACTGTCGAACGTGTATTTCGGGTCGAGGTTTGCAGGCGGGGAATAATTATCGTCGTCGGGAGCGTTGTATGCGAAATTATCGCTGCCTTCGACTTTCAAGCGGAAATCGGTTAAACCGACGTCGGCTTTGATGATGGCTTCGCGCATTTTTTCCGCAAGGGTGCCCGTAATGTATTTTGCAAAACTTTCGGTGGGAGTTTCGAGTACTATAAATCTCCCGTCGACGTCGACGGGCACGAGCTTCTCGATGTAAGTCGTGTAATTAATGTGGGAAACGAGTTCCTGCATTTTTTCTTTGATGGGATTGTATAAAAAATCGAAATTCCCCTTTTCTGACATAATTGAGCCGTTTAATCCTTTGAGTTTTTCCAAAAAATTTGTTATAATCATTATAATACAATTAAGCTTTAAAATAAAGTGTTTTTAAGATAAATGCGCATAAAAAAAATAAATTTAAAAAATTTCAGAAATTACGAAAATGAGTCTGTGAATTTTTCCGAGGGACTCAATGTGCTTTTCGGAAGAAACGCGCAGGGAAAAACCAATTGCGCGGAGGCAGTTTTTTATCTTTGTACGGGAACTTCGCCGAGGTGCCGCCGCGACAAACAGCTAATCCGCCACGGCTGCGATTTTGCAGAAATTTCCGCGCTCGCCGAAGGCAGATACGGCGAAATCGAAATAAGCGCCCGCATTACGGAAAACGGCAGGGAAGTGCGAGTAAACGGCAGTAAAATTACGAAGAACGCAGATATTCTCGGCAACATATACAGCGTGTTTTTTTCTCCGCACGAATTGAGACTTATTCAGGACGGACCAGACGAAAGACGGAGATTTTTAAACGTTTCCATAAGCCAGCTTTCAAAGCCGTATTACGTCGCGCTTATGCGCTACAATAAAATTTTGGAACAGAGGAACAACCTTTTAAAAAACAGAGATGTTTCGCTCGTATACGAAACTCTGCCCGTATGGGACGAGCAGTTGTGTAAATATGCGGCGGTAATCGCTTTCAAGCGCGCGGAGTTTGCTTCAATGCTTTCACCGATTGCAAAAAGCATTCACGCCGAACTTACGGATGGTGCGGAACAGCTTGAAATCTCGCCCGAAAAAAAATACAAGGGCGACGAAAAACAGCTTGCCGAAAGGCTGTTTAACGAATTGTCGGCAAACTACGAGAGAGATGTAAGACTCGGTTATACGGGTTCTGGACCGCACCGCGACGACTTGGATATTTTAATCAACGGTACGGACGCAAAGACTTTTGCTTCACAGGGGCAGACGCGTACCGCCGCGCTTTCCGTAAAACTTTCGGAAGTTGAAATTTTTAAACGGCTTTCGGGCGAATATCCGGTTCTGATACTCGACGACGTTATGAGCGAACTTGACCTGCCGAGGCGTAAAAAACTCGCCGCGCGCACACAAGGGTTGCAGACTATACTTACCTGTACCCACGCGGAGCGTGTATTATACGGTAAAGAAGTGAACAAAATAAAAATCGACAATGGTAAAATTAAAAGCTGATTTACACATTCATACTTTCTATTCGGACGGACTTATGAGTCCTGCCGAAGCGGTTTCGGAAGCGGCGGCAAAAGGCGTCGGCGTACTTGCGGTAACGGACCACGATTGCGCGCTCGCGTATCCGCAAGTTTATGAACTTTGCAGGGATAAGGGGATAAGAGCGGTAAGCGGCATTGAAATTTCGGCTTACGACAACGGAGTAAAAATTCATACTCTCGGATACAAAATGGACTGTGGAAATGCGGATTTCAAACGGTTTTTGCAAAAGCTGTACGATGGTTCTTTAATACGGACGGAAGACATTATTTTCAAGCTTAATAAGAGCGGGATAAGGCTTTGTGCTGAAGAAGTTTTAAAACAGCGTGCGTGTCCGTCCGCACCCGTTCACGGAATGCACATTGCGCGCGCGGGAGCGGCGAAAGGTTATGCCGAATCCGCGTTTGCTTTTTACACCCAATTTCTCGCTGTTGGGAAATGTGCGTTTTCGGATATCGGCAGGCCCGAACCGCAGGAAGCGATAGAGGCGGTCAATGCGTGCGGAGGTTTTGCCTCTCTTGCGCACCCTGCGAGAATAGAACTGGGCGAGGAAGATAAACTGCGTCTTATCAGAAAACTCAAAGACTACGGTCTTTGCGGGATAGAAGGCGTATATTCTACACATACTGCTAAGGAAACGGCATACTATAAGGAGACGGCAAAAGCTTTCAATTTATTGGTTACGGGCGGTTCCGATACGCATATCAAAGGCGGAAAAAAGGAGATAGGCACGCCCGCGTTCTATATGGACGAAGCTCTTGCGGAAAAACTCGGACTTTGAAGAAAGGAATTTTTAACAGATTTAATATAATGATGGTTATGCTCGCTTTTTCGGCGGGCTTAATTTTTTTTGCGTGCGGTTTTTTAAATAAGCTGCCTAAAAACATAACTGTGAACGGTACGGACGTAGGAGGCAAAACCCGAGCGGAAGCAATTCGTATTCTGCGCGGAAATATTGAAAAAGAATTAAAGAAAAAAAGCATCACGGTTTTAGGACAGCAGGAAAAATACGTCTTCTCGTACCCCGAAATAGGCTATAAGGATAATCTTCAAAATCTTTTGAAAACCGTACAAAAAGACGGTGTATATACCGCAAAGATAAGTTATTATTTAAACGGTCTTAACGAAATTGCCTCTATGATATGCTGCGGCGAAAGCGCTCCCGTAATCGAACCTTACGCGGTTTTCAATACTGAAGGAGAACCGTTTACTTACTTTGAGGGCAGCGATGGAAAAACGGCGGATGCGGCGAAACTAATACGCGATTTGCGTGCTTCGCTCGACGGAAATTTCAATGATGTTTTCGTTGACGTAAAGACGGTAAAAAGAACTCTTTCTATGAACGCAGTCAGATACAATACCCGTCTTTTAAGCACGTTCACCACGAGATATGACGGCTCCAATGCTCCGCGGGCGCATAATATACGTCTTGCTTCAGAGAAAATAAACGGCACAGTGCTCGATTATGGTGAAGCGTTTTCGTTCAATGATACCGTCGGACAGAGAACAATCGAGCGCGGGTTCAGACAGGCGAAAATAATCGAACGCGGCGAGTTCGTTGACGGAGTCGGCGGAGGAGTGTGTCAAGTCAGTACTACGCTGTTCAACGCCGCGCTTCTTTCCGGTTGCGATATGACTGAGTTTCACCAGCACTCGCTTGCGGTAAGCTACGTTCCGCCGTCATTCGACGCTATGGTGAGCGGGACTTATTTTGATTTGAAATTCGAAAACCATACGGGATATACGTTGTATATCCGCGCGATAACGGGCGGCGATTATGTAACTTTCAATATTTACGGCAGGGGCGACGGGGCGAGTTACGGCTATCAGTCTGTTGTAAAAAACAGTATTCCCGCGCCCGAAGAAATTACGGACGACGAATCGCTTGTAAAAGAGGGGAGAGACGGTACCGTCAGCGAAGGCTACCTCACGGTAACGAGAAACGGCGTATCTGTAACGAAACTTTTCCGACGCGACAAATACGCGCCGATAAAACGCGTGGTTTTACAGACTGCAGAGGAAGAAGAAACCGAAGCAACGGACGAAGCCTGAGAAATTTAAAACGGATTTTACATTTCCGTATTTTTATTTGTGTTTTTCAAACGGTTATGTTATAATTTAACGCGGTATCAATTTTTGTCGTTTAAGGAGCATAGATGATTAAAATTTTAGTGGACGCGATGGGCGGTGACAATGCCCCTTACGCGACTGTCGCCGGCGCGGTGCAGGCGGTAAACAAGGATAAGGAACTTTATATAATACTTACGGGCAGACAAACCGAAGTGCAGGCGGAACTCGATAAATACAAATACGACGTTTCCCGCATAGAAATCGTCGACTGTCCCGACGTTATAGATATGAACGACGTTCCGACTGAGGCGATTAAGCGTAAACAGTCTTCACTCATTGCGGCTTACTGGATGCTGAAAAAGCAGGACGACATTTGCGCTTTCGTTACTGCGGGTTCTACGGGAGCGACGATTGTCGGCGGTCAGCTTATACTCGGTAGAATTAGAGGGATAAAGCGTCCCGCGCTCTGTCCGGCGATTCCGAATTCGCGCGGAGGACAGACGCTTCTTATCGACTGCGGTGCGAACGCCGAATGTAAACCTGCGATGCTTTGCCAGTTCGCCGTGCTCGGAGCGGCTTACGCAAAAGCGGGATTCGGGATAGAAAACCCCAGAGTAGGACTATTGAATAACGGTACCGAGGATCACAAAGGTGACCCTTTAAGACAGGAAACTTATAAATTTATGTCCGAAATGAAAGGAGTAAATTTCATCGGAAACGTCGAAGGACGCGACATAATGCTAGGCGAATGCGACGTTGTCGTTGCCGACGGTTTTTCGGGCAATATCGCTTTGAAGTCGATTGAGGGCTGCGGCAAAATGATTCTCGGCGTTATGAAGAAAGAATTTTCCGCGACTTTGGGTTCTAAAATAGGTTATTTGTTTATGCGCAAAGCAATAAAGAAAATGCGCGCGCAACTCGATTTCGATAAGGTCGGAGGTGCGCTTTTGCTCGGACTTAAAAAGCCGGTTATAAAAAGCCACGGTTCGTCGAAACCTGCGACGATTGCGAATTCGATATCCAATGCTGCGGGCATATACCGCAACGAACTTGTTCCCGCAGTTGAAAAACTGCTTGCTGACGCGGATATAGATTCTTTTACGGTGTCTGGCAATGAGGATTGAAAGCGCGGAGAAAGCGATAGGATATACGTTTAAAGATAAAGCGCTCTTAAAGCGTGCTTTAACGCTTGCTTCGGCTTCCGAGGACAATAATCAGCTTTTGGAATTCTTCGGCGACGCGATACTCGAATTTATAGTATCCGAAAGAATTTACAGCGAAGAAATAACCGAGGGTGCGCTTACCGAACGTCGCAAAAATCTCGTTGCCGATAGCGCGCTTGCGCCCGTTTCGGAAAGGCTCGGACTGGATAAACTGCTTATAAAAGGCAAACGCGATATATTCAATAAAAAGGCGGTCCCGTCGGCATATGAGGCGGTTACCGCGGCAATATATCTTGACGGCGGAATGGAAGAAGCAAAAAAATTCGTTCTGTCTACGTTGGATTTCTCCGTAGGTGAAACGGTGATAAATTACAAAGGAAAATTGCAGGAGCTTTTGCAGTCGGGCGGGGGAGCCTGTCCCGAATATATCCGCAAGGATATAGGCAACGAGCGGAACCATAGATTTTCGGTTAGCGTCAAAGCTTTCGGGAAAATTTTCGAAGGCGAGGCGGACAACGTGAAATCTGCGGAACAGGCAGCCGCGGAATCGGCTTTAAAATACTACGAAACCAAATTTCAAAAAATTTAAGACAAGGTTTATATGGGCTCATTCAAACAAATACAATTGGTAGGTTTTAAATCTTTTGCGGACAAGACGACTATTCCTCTTGGCGACGGCGTAACTTGTATAGTCGGTCCGAACGGATGCGGAAAGTCTAATGTTGCGGATTCTATCCGCTGGGTTCTCGGCGAACAGTCGGCTAAAATGATGCGCGGTTCGCAGATGATGGACGTAATTTTCGGAGGGACGGAAGCCAGACGTCAGATGTCTTTTTGCGAAGTCACTTTGACTTTCGACAATACGAAGCGCATATTCGATATAGACTGCGACGAAGTCGAAATGACAAGAAGACTTTACAGAAGCGGAGACAGCGAATATCTTTTAAACAAACAGCCCTCGCGAATGAAAATACTTACGGGACTTTTGCACGGCGCAGGCGCTGCGAAAGAGGGCTACTCCATTATCGGTCAGGGAAGAATAGAGCAGATAATGAACGCCAAACCCGAGGACAGGCGTTCAATATTCGAAGAGGCAACGGGTATAGTCGTATTCAAGGACAGAAAAGCCGAAGCGGAGAGAAAGTTAAAGGCGTCTACGGACAACCTCTACGTTTTCGCGCAGCGTATGTCGGAAGTAGAAAGACAGATAGGACCCTTGAAAAAGGCTTCGGAAAACGCGCTCAGATACAGAGAGCTTTACGACCAGCTCCGCCGTCACGAAATGAATCTTTACATATCCCGCCACGACAGCGCCGCGGGCGAAAAAGAAGCGCTGAACGAAAAAGCTTACGCAGTAGCTTTGCGTATAGCCGAGGTGACCGCGCTTTCGGAAAAACTTCTTTCCGAGTATCAGGTCAGACGCGATGAGATTGCTTCGGCGGATTTGCAGTTGCAGGATTTGAACGAAAGGCTACGCCGTTACGAAGTCGGTATCGAGCACAGAAGCGGAGAGTCGAAGCTCTTTACCGAAAAGGCGCGTTCCGTCAAGGCAAAGCTTGCCGCGGCGCAGGAAGACATTGCATACTCCGCGAAGCGTATCGACGACATAGAAAGAGAAATAAGAAGAAACGACGCATACGCTTCGAAGAACACGGAAAGAATGAATACTTTGCGCTGTTCCACGGAAGAGTTCAGAAAAGATATAGAAGAACTTTCAAAACGCATTGCCGATTACGAATATATGACGGGCGAGCACCGCAAGAAAGTAATGGATACGTTCAAAGACCTTTCGGATATGCGCCAGAATATGGGTTCGCTTTCGGCGCAGAAAGATTTATTGAAAGAAAGACTGTCTGAGATTAAGGCGGAAATGGAAAAAATCCGCGTCCGCCGCGATAATTTTCGCGGAGAATACGACGGGTGTTTAGAACGCGGCAAAGTTTTAAACGGCTTTCTCGGCAGTGAGAACGAGCTTTTGGAACAAGCCGAAACCAAGACGCGTGAACTAGAAGAAAAGATACAACAGCTCATTAGACAGACGTACGATACTCAGGCGCAGATTGCCAGCCTCAACGACAGTTTGACTACCTGCAAAGCCCTGCGCGACAGGTTCGACGGATATATTTATTCGGTTAAAAAACTTTTAAGCGACGCGAGAGGGGATTTGGTTCTCTCCGAAAAAATCGAGGGTCTGATTGCGGATATAGTCAGGTGCGACGGAGATTACGAGGTCGCGATAGAAACCGCGTTCGGCGGCGCTATGCAGAACGTCATAACCCGCACGCGCGACGACGCTAGATATTTAATCGAGTATCTGAAACGCACACGCTCCGGTCAGGTAACGTTCCTTCCGATAGACGCGTTAAGACCGAGAACGGAAAACGAGCAGATTAAATCTGCCGTCCGCGAACACGGCGCGCTCGGATTTGCGATTAATTTGGTACGCTTCGATAAGAAATTTGAAAACGTCATACATAATCTGCTCGGGAATACTCTTATCGTAGACAATATTCAGAACGCAACGCAGATTGCGAGAAGATACCCGCGAGCGTTTAAAATAGTGACTTTGGACGGTGACGTGATTTCGACTTCGGGTTCTATGACCGGCGGTTCAAAGCGAGAAATAGCAGGGAACCTTCTTGCAAACGAAAGGCGCATCAAGGAAATCGAGGAAGGTATAGATACCAAAAAATCGATTTTGAGCCGTTCGGAAATAAAGCGTAAAGAATACGAAGAAAAGAAAACGGAGGCAAACTCGGAATTACAGCTTCTCATTAAGAGATTGCAGGATTCGAGGCTTGAACTTGCCGCCGTAACCGAAAAACAATCGCAGTTGTTAAACGGCGTAACAAGCGCCGAAAGCGAGTATGCGGCTTACGGTCAGTCGTTGAAAGCGCTCGAAGACAGACTTTCGAGCCTTGATAGCGAGTTTACGGGAGTGAGCAAGGGTGCGAGCGATTTGTCCGCCCAGTCGGATAAGGCTTCGTCGGCAATAGACGATATGAGCGCCGAATACGATAAACTTGCGGCGGAGCGCGCGCAGAAGACGGAAAAATTAAATGCGCTTTTAGTGGAAATAGCGTCTTTGGAAAGCGCGTTGAAATCTGGCGCAGAGAACGTTGCGAGACTGAATACGGAAAGGGAAAGTCTTTCAATCAGGCTTGAAAAGACAAAAGCAAGCATTCCTCAGATAGAGGAAGAAATGCAGATGTTTACCCGTCAGGCTCAGCAGGCGGCGCTCTCGAAGGAAGAACAGGAAGTTGTCGCGGACCTCAACAGGCAGGTTGCGGAGGTGCACGCGAAAAAGGACGAGCTCAACAAGCGCGTTATGCAGTACGACAGTGAAAGACTTTCGGCTTATAAGGAAAAGGAAGAACTTACAAAAGAGCAGAGTATGCTCGCGCTCGCGCTTCAAAAAATAGACAGCGACCTCGAATATTTGCAGACGCGAATTTCGGAAGAGTACGGAGAAGATTACGAAGGCTGTCTGAAATATAAGGAAGAAGGTTACGACACTGCGACGGCAGGACAGACTATCGCAAATCTTAAAAGAGCTATAACGGTCTTGGGACCGGTAAACCATAACGCGGTCGAGGAGTACGACGAACTTTCCCGTCGCTACGAAAAGATGACGGCGGAGAAGGAAGATTTGGAAAAGGCTATCGCAGATTTGACTTCCGCGCTCGACGATATACGCTCAGAAATGCAGAAAATTTTCGACGACGGATTTAATCTCATAAACGAGAACTTTAAAAAGACGTTCAAAGAATTGTTCGGCGGCGGTAAAGCAGAGCTTCAACTCGATTACACCGACTGCGAAGATCCTTTGAATGCGGGCGTCGAAATCATCGCTTGTCCCCCGGGCAAAAAGCTTACTAAAATTTCGCTCCTTTCGGGCGGCGAGCGCGCGCTTACGGCTATTGCGATTCTTTTCGCGATCATAGGAATGCGTCCTATGCCGTTCTGCGTTCTCGACGAAATAGAGGCGGCGCTCGACGAAGCTAACGTTGCAAGGTATGCAAAATACCTTAAAAAGTTCGCAAGCGATACACAGTTTATCGTAATAACCCACAGAAAGCCCACTATGGAGAACGCGGATATTCTGTTCGGCGTTACAATGGAAGAAAAAGGCGTATCAAAGATAGTTTCGGTTAAACTTTCCGAAGTCGAGTCGAAACTCGGCGGGGATACTGTCGCTTAAACGCAGTGTATTAATAAATTTTGATAAAGGTGTAACTATGGGAATTTTTTCGAAGATAAAAAACGCGCTTAAAAAGACGCGCGACGGACTTGCGGGCGCGCTTTCTAATTTGTTTTCTAAAAATAAACTCGGCAATGAATTTTATGACGAACTCGAAGAAATTTTAATAGGCGCGGATATTTCGGTTAAGACTGCGGAAGAAGTGGTCGAAGAATTGCGCCTCGAAGCTAAAAAAGAGAAACTTAAAGATAAAGAGTTCGTCACAGATTTGTTAAAGGACGTTTTGGAAGAGAAACTTACCGAAGCGGAAGAACTCGAAATAAAATATCCCGCCGTAATAATGCTCGTCGGAGTGAACGGCGTCGGTAAGACGACTACCGTCGGCAAGCTTGCGAATTATTTTTTAAGTCGGAAAAAAAGCGTGACCGTAGCGGCGGCGGATACTTTCCGAGCGGCGGCAGCCGACCAGCTTACCGTATGGGCGGACAGGGCAAAAGTAAGAATAGTCAAACACGAGGAAGGGAGCGACCCTTCGGCTGTTGTTTTCGACGCTCTTTCTTCGGCGAAAGCAAAGGGAACCGATGTCGTCATTATTGACACGGCTGGCAGGCTTCACGTTAAAGCAAACCTTATGGAAGAGCTGAAAAAGATGTCGCGCGTTGTTGAACGCGAATGCCCTCAAGCTAATTTCTATAAACTTTTAATACTCGACGCTACCACGGGCGGAAACGCAATAAATCAGGCGGAAGTGTTCGACGGAGCTGTGGAGCTTGACGGAATAGTTCTGACAAAACTCGACAGTTCGGCAAAGGGCGGTTTCGTAATCTCGCTTTGCAGCGAACTTCAAATCCCCGTTGCTTTCGTCGGAACGGGCGAAAAGCTCGAAGATTTGGAGAAATTCTCAGCCGAAGACTTTATCGACGCGTTGATTTAAAAAGTAAAATTCGATATTCTCGGGATTTCTCGCAAATTTATGTTTTGTCATATGCGCGTTGGCAGTCTGGTGGAAAGGCAAGGTCGTTCTCGTAAAAGATAAAACCGTGTATACCGTCGCCGAAGGCAGTTTTGGCGGCGCGCTCGATTTAAGCGGTATCCCCGAAGGGAGATATCAACTGAAAATAGCGGGTGTCCGAACGAAAATCGAATTAACGCTTAAATATTAGAAACGAAATAAAAGCGCGGGACGAAAATTCGTCCCGCGCCCTTTTTTTTCGTTACACGGCTCTTATAAATCGTCCGCGTCCTGAATAGGCTTTCCGCCGTCTAAGGGCGTTCCCGTGTAACTTCCGTTGGGGTCGTAACTGTCTTTAAAATTATTTACAGTTCTTCGTGCTGTTTTTGCCACAGTTCTTCGTCCCGCTTACCTTGTTGTTCTTCTGGTTCTTGGTGTTTTCGTTAGTTTTTTTCATATTTTCTCCTTTTGAAACGGGATATGCAATTCAACGTAACCCTGACTATGTTTGCACAAGGGGCATACGTCCCAAGCCTTGGTCGAAGTGTGCATATAACCGCACTCGCTGCAAATATAGAGTATAGGCGTTTCGTTGCTGAAAAGCACACCCTTTGAAAACGCTTCGTGGAGGTATCTGAAAATCATTTCGTGCCTGACTTCGACTTGCGCAACAAGTCTATAAAGTGCGGCAATATCTTTAAAACCTTCGTCTTCCGCGTCTTTTGCAAAAGCAGGATAAATTACGGAATGTTCCTCGTGTTCGTCGTCGGCGGCGAGAGCCAAACTCTCTCCCAAATCACCGCTGTGAAAGGGATAACCCGCGTCCAAATCGATATTGTCGAGTTTTTCGCCGCGCTTTGAAAGCTCTTCAAAGAACCTTCTCGCGTGTTCCGTTTCGTTTTTTGCAAGCACCTTGATAGCGTTTGCAAGAGTAGCGTAACCCTGCTTGGTTGCAAGTTTGGCAATGAGCTGGTATCTCATACCCGCCTGGCTTTCGCCCGCAAAACTCCTTGCAAGATTTCTGTAAGTCTTAGTTTCGTCAAATTGCATATTTTCCTCCGTCAAAATTATTTTGAGAAGTATTAAGCGTTTTATTCCGATATTTTTTGGTATTATTTGTTTATCGCGTGAAATTTTAATGATTTTTGGTTTTAGCGGCGTATCGAATTTTACATAATAATATTATTATGATATGATAAAACGTATCTGAATTAATTACGAAAAAGGATTTAACTAGCGATGTTCAAGCTTTACAAAAAATTGCGTGCCAAAGATTGGGTGCTTTTGGTTCTTCTTGCGGGGCTTACCGTATTGCAGGTATACTGCACTATAACTTTGGTTGATTTTACGCGGAATATAATCAATTCGATTATGTACCTAAATTATCACAATAATCCCGCAAGTATTCCAGAACTCGGCGGAATGCTCGCGGGAATGGTATCTGCTAACGGCTGGGAATATACGGCTGAATACTTTATAGCGAATAACGGAGCCGGATTGCCGGCGGAAGCGGTAAATCTTATAAGAGATATAGCAGTCGCGTCGGCAGGCGATATTTGGAATGACGGCGGTATGATGCTTTTAGTCGCGCTCGGCTGTATGGCGTGCCAATCCGCCGTGGGGCTTATTGCGTCTTATGTAGCTTCGGGACTTTCTTTAAGACTGCGCACGGCGGTGTATACGAAAGTCGACGGATTTTCGATTGCGGAACGCGACAGATTCTCGACTCCGTCGCTTATAACACGTACGACAAACGACGTCCAGCAGGTTCAGATTGCGAACATACTTATGCTGCGTATGGCTTTTGCCGCGCCCGTTACGGTTATATGGGCTATTTGTAAAATACAGGCGACTAGCTGGCAGCTTACGCTCGCAACCGTAGTCGCGGTAATATTCTTGGTATTGTTCCTGTTAATTTTAATGCTTTTTGTAATGCCTAAGTTTAAACTTATGCAAAAACTCGTAGACAAACTGAACGGCGTCTCGCGTGAAAATTTGACGGGACTGCGCGTTATAAGAGCTTATAACGCCGAAGATTATCAGATGGCGAAATTCGAAAAAGCGAATACCGAAATAACTAAAACACAGTTGTTTACAGGCAGAATGATGGCGCTTATGTCGCCTGTAATGATGCTTATTATGAACGGCGTCGCGCTTGCCATATACTGGATAGGTGCATCTCTTATAAATAAGGGAGAAACCGATTATGCGACGGTTATGGCGTTCACCCAATTGTCTTCGCAGATAATAATGGCGTTTATGATGCTTATGATGATGTTCGTGCTTATGCCGAGAGCGCAGGTTTCCGCGACGCGTATCAACGAAATTTTGGAAACTCCGCTATCCGTCTGCGACCCTGAAACGGAAGAGGAGTTTACAGAAGAGGGAACGGTCGAGTTTAAAAACGTGTCGTTCGGTTATCCCGATTCGGAAGCGTTCGTAATTCAGGATATAACTTTCAAAGCCGAAAAGGGCGAAACGGTTGCGTTTATCGGTTCTACCGGAAGCGGAAAATCTACGCTCATAAATCTCGTGCCCAGATTTTTCGACGCAACAGAGGGAGAGGTGCTGATAAACGGTACGGACGTAAGGAAGGTTAAACAGAAAACTCTGCGCAGTCTTATAGGCTATGTTCCGCAGAAAGGAGTTTTGTTTACGGGCACTGTAAAGGAAAATATAGCTTTCGGCAATCCCGAAATTTCCGACGAAAAAATAATCGCGGCGGCAAAGACAGCCGAAGCCGACGAATTCATAAACAATATGGAAAAAGGTTACGATTCGGAAATTTCACAGGGCGGTAAAAATGTATCGGGCGGACAGAAACAGCGTCTTTCAATAGCTCGCGCGGTAGCGGTCGAACCTCAGATATTAATTTTTGACGATTCGTTCTCGGCGCTTGACTATAAAACCGATAAAAAAGTGCGCGAAAACTTGAAAGCTTCGGTAGGCGGAGCTACGAAATTGATAGTCGCGCAGAGAATCGGCACTATTATAGACGCTGATAAAATAATCGTTCTCGACAGCGGTAAAGCCGTGGGAACGGGCACTCATAAAGAATTATTGCAAAGCTGTCCCGTATACCGCGAAATAGCGCTTTCGCAACTTTCAAAGGAGGAACTCGGTTTATGATGGGACACGGAAAAATGGGCGCTGTTGCAAACGGCGGTAAGGGTAATATAAAAAACCTTATCAAAGCGCTCGCGCCTTATAAAATAAATATACTGATTTCTCTGCTGTTTATAGCGTTTTCAACCGTCCTTTCGGTCTACGCTCCTCAGGTTTTTTCAAAGTTCACTGACGAAATCGCGGTTCCTGCAAACGCAGTAATAGATTTGCAAAAGGTATCTAAGCTTTCGATAATTTTAATAGTGTTTTACGGAAGCAATGCAATTTGCAATTACGCGGCGAATTTTATAATGGTTACCGTCACTCAGAAATATGCTCGCGGGATAAGAAGCAATATTTCGAAGAAAATAAACGCGGTTCCTTTGGGCTATTTCGATTCGCACCAGTACGGCGATACGCTTTCGATTATTACAAACGACGTAGATACGATTACCCAGTCTGTGGACCAGGCGATTTCTATGTTTTTCTCGTCAGTGTTTATGCTTACGGGCGTGCTTATCGCTATGTTCGTTACGGCTTGGCAGATGGCGCTTACGGTTTTACTTATTGTTCCGTTAATGCTTGTTTTGATTATGATTATAACTAAAATAGCTATGCCGCAGTTCCAGAAAAACCAGCAGTATCTAGCGGAACTCAACGGAACGGTTGAAGAAAATTATACAGGACACGCGGTTATTCAGGCTTTCAACGCAGGAGAAAGAATGACGGGGCATTTCGAAGAACAGAATTCAAGGCTTCGAGGTTCGGTCTTTAAAGCTCAGGCGGTCGCGGGGCTTATGATGCCTGCGATGACGTTCATTTCTTATTTTGCATACGCGGCTGTGTGTGTAGTCGGCGGACTTTTGATGAATAGCGGCGCAGGTGTGACTTTCGGTACTATTTCCGCATTTTTGTTGTATATTAATTTATTTCAAAGCCCTATGAGCCAGATGGCGCAAGCTATGAACAGTCTTCAAATGGCTGCAGCGGCGGCGGGCAGAATATACGGGTTTACGGAAGAGGAAGAATTATCCGATGAAAGCGGAAAGCAGCGTAAACTCTTATCCGAGGACGGAAAAGGCGAAATTCGCGGCGAAGTAGAGTTTAAAAACGTGCGCTTCGGCTATACACCCGATAAAATTATAATCTCTGATTTTTCCGCTAAGATTGCTCCCGGAATGAAAGTTGCTATTGTCGGCCCTACGGGCGCAGGCAAAACTACGCTTGTAAATTTATTGATGCGTTTCTATGAACTTGACGGAGGGGACATTACAATCGACGGCGTTTCAATCAAAGATATGCCGCGTTCGGAAATTCACGATATTTTCGGAATGGTATTGCAGGACACATGGATGTTCGAAGGAACGATAAAAGAAAATATTCTGTTCTCTAAAACCGACGTGTCAAAGGAACGACTTGACGGAATTTTAAAAGAAGCGGGTATTTCGCACTATATAAATACTTTACCGAACGGTCTCGAATACTATATGGAAAATGAGTCGAATATCTCGGGCGGACAGAAACAACTCATTACTATTGCGAGAGCGATGTCTGAGAATTCTCCGCTTCTGATACTTGACGAAGCTACTTCGAACGTCGATACGCGAACTGAAGAAATCATACAGACAGCTATGGATAAATTGACGCAGGGGCGTACGAGTTTCGTAATCGCGCACAGGCTTTCTACAATAAAGAATGCTGATTTGATACTTGTAATGCGCGACGGAAATATAGTCGAACAGGGCAACCACGAAGAACTTATAAACTTAAACGGTTTTTACGCTGGGTTATACAATTCACAGTTTGCGGGAGAATAGAAAATATGGACGAGAACTTTTCCAAAGAAGAACCCGAAGCACAAGTCCAGGCGGAAGAAAAGCCGGAAAACAGCGCGAAAAAGCAATTTTTGCAGATACTGATTTTTACGGGCTTTTCAATTTCCGCCGGAGTGATACAGCTTCTGAGTTTTACGGTTTTATACGAATGGGGCGCGTGGCTTAAATGGTGGCCTGCATACCTTATAAGTATAGTGCTTTCCGTAATTTGGAATTTTACTTTCAACAGGAAATTTACTTTCCGCGTCGCTAACAACGTTTCCGTCGCTATGCTACTCGTCGCATTATATTACGCGGCGTTTATTCCCGCTTCGGTATTCGGCGGAAACGCGCTTGAAGCCGCTTGGGGCGAAAAGTACGGAATAGTTGTAACCGTTCTGATGATGGTTATAAATTTCGTAACTGAATTTTTATGGGATAAATTCATTGTCTTCAACAACAAAGTAACCGATAAAATAGTAAATTTATTCCGAAGAAAAAATTAGGTATTGACTTTCAAGGAAAAATTTACTAAAATATAAACAGAGCAATATAATGCGGATATGGCGGAACGGCAGACGCGCCGGACTTAGAATCCGGTGAGCAATCGTGTAGGTTCAAATCCTATTATCCGCACCAAATATCGTGGCTTAACAAAGTTAAGGCACGGGATTTATTTCCGTGCGGTAATATAGGATTTGAGGGGAGGGCAGTCTGCGGAAACCACCGCAGACTTGACAGCACTCGGATTGTACTGTCAACCGTGCGCGCTGCTCAAAGCGCAAATCCTATTATCCGCACCATTTTTTTAATAAGGGAGGGGAATTATGATAACGGAAAACGGAAGTATAAAAACTGTCGCTTCGCTCAATGAAAAGATGCAGAAAGAGCTTATGCGCGAAACTTATATGATGTCGCTGTTTTGTATTATTCTCGGCGCAACAGGCGTTTCTATTTTCCTCGCTCTTTCTATACTTTCGTTAATACTTGAATTTGAAGGCTTATATTTTACGTTTCTGATACTTTTTGCCGTAATTTTAGTTTGCGGTATAGTAATTATGGTGCTCTTAAACAAAACGGTTAAAACTGCCGTCAATGCAAACAAGGAATACACTTACGAATTTTTTAAGGACTATTTTACCGCAACTGAAACTCTGAACGGAGAAATAGTAACAACTGCAAAATTTTATAACAACCAGGTTGTAAAATTCAAGGAAACCAAAAATTATCTGTTTTTCTACGTCAATACGGTTGCCGCCTGTCCCGTTGCAAAATCGGAACTTACTAAACCTGAAATCGAAACCTTGAAATGCAATTTCAGCCGTAACGTCAAGCGCGGTATAGTAAATCTTGCCGCGGCTCCCGTCCCCGACGCCGATACGGAAGTTAAAACACAGGAGAAATCGGAAAATTCAGACTCGCAGATTAATGAAAACCAAATCGACGATTTAAAATGAAGGTGGCGGTATGAGCTTTCTTAAATTATCTGACGTAAGCAAAAAATTCAAAGTCGGAAGCATTACCGTAGAAGCTTTGAAAGACGTATCTTTCGAGCTTGAAGACGGAGAATTCGCCGTCGTGTTAGGCTCGTCGGGCGCGGGTAAGACCACGCTTTTGAATCTTCTCGGCGGAATGGATTCCGCGACTGACGGGGAAATAATTCTCGACGGAAAGATTGTTACTTCGCTTGACAGACGCGGACTGACCGATTACCGCCGCAACGACATAGGTTTCGTGTTTCAGTTCTATAATCTGATGCCTAACCTAACCGCGCTTGAAAACGTTGAAATAGCCGTCGAGATTTGCAAGAACCATCTGAAACCCGAAGAAGTTTTAGAGGAGGTCGGTTTAAGCGACAGACTTAACAACTTTCCCGCACAGCTTTCAGGTGGTGAACAGCAGCGCGTTTCGATCGCCCGCGCGATAGCGAAAAATCCAAAACTTCTTTTATGCGACGAACCGACGGGCGCGCTCGATTATGCGACGGGCAAAAAGATATTGAAACTTTTGCACGACGTTTCAAAACAGCGCAAGCGTCTTGTCATAGTCGTTACACATAACTCTGCTTTAAAGGATATGGCAGACAAAGTTATTTACATAAAGAGCGGACAAATAGAACGAATAGAAACCAATCCCGAACCCGTGCCAATCGAGGAGATAGAGTGGTGATAAAGACCTATTTAAAGACGTTATGGAGAATGTTTAGAAAACATTTAACTCGCCTTTTATCGCTCATATTTATGGTTCTTATATCGGTAGGTTTTATATCGGGTATAGGTACCGCTACGGATAAGATAAATTATTCGATGAACGATTATTACAAGGCAAATAACGTCAGCGATTTCATAATAAAAAGCAAATCGCAGTACGGTTTTACCGAAGATGAAGTTTCGGCGGTTAAAGAAATTTTTTCGGGCGCGTCCGTCGATACGGGAATGTCTTTCGATTTACAGACCGATGTTGAAGCAAGGCGTTCAATTAGATATTATTTTCTCGATTTAGATAATTGGAACGTGAACAAGCCTGATATTATTGAAGGCGAAAAGCCGTCTAACATTAAGGAAGTTTACACGGAGTGTGCGGACAACGTTATTAAGGGCTATGAAGTCGGCGAGGAAATAGAGGTCTCGGGCATACTTTTTAAATTAAAAGTAAGCGGAATAATAAAGAGCCCTCTAACGTTCGCCAACGACGGCGAGCCGAGCTATAACAATCCGGAAGATATGGAAGTCGGGTTCAACACAACGGGAACGGAAAATCTCGACTGCCTTGAAAATATACTTTATATATCGAAAGATTTAATGCCCGTCGTCGGCGATATATACGTCGCGGTAAAGGACAGAACGGTTTTCAATTGCTTTTCTGCGACATATAAAACTCTTATAGAAAACGGTAAGCGTCAGATTGCGGAAATGTTCGGCGACGGCGCGGAAGTAATTACCCTTTACGAAAATTACAGTTTCAAATCGCTCGATGCTTACAGCGAAAATGTAGCCGCGTTAGGTTATGTTTTAATGGTTGCGTTTTTAATGGTTACGGCGCTTGTAACGCTTTCGACTATGACTAGACTGCTTGAAGAAGAACGCTCTCAGATAGCCTGCCTTAAAACGCTCGGTTATTCGCCTTCGGGCATAATTTCAAAATATTTACTGTTCGCGCTCATCGCAACGGGTGTAGGCGGGGCAGGCGCATATTTCGTTGGACTCGGTATTGCGCGACTTTTGTATTACGTATTCAATTACAGTTTCGCGATGCCTCCTATATCTTCGCATGTGGCAATGGTGTTCTATTTAATTACGTTCACGCTTATTGTGCTTGCGACTATTACAGCGACGGCTGTATCGGGAATTAAACTGACGAGGGAAAAGCCCGCAAACCTTTTAAGACCCAAACCGCCAAAAGCGGGCAAAAAAGTTATTCTCGAAAAGATACCCTTTATATGGAATAAACTTCCATTCAAGTATAAATCTACAGTGCGCAACGTTTTAAGATATAAGAGCAGATTTATAATGACTGTGTTCGCAGTCGCGGTTTCTACCGCGCTAGTAATGGCGGGACTTGCACTCCTCGATTTGTGCCTTTTCCACGATTTCGGTTCGGCGGCTATTATCGGGGTTTCGCTGATTGTAGTAATTTTCGCGGGGCTTCTGACCGCGGTGGTAATATATACTCTGACAAATATTAACATAAGCGAGAGAAACCGCGAAATAGCGACTCTCATGGTTCTCGGTTATCACGACAGAGAGGTTGCGGGATATATTTACAGGGAAATTTATATTAATTCTGCTGTCGGTATAGTATTCGGTTATCCGCTGTCCGCATTGCTCATATGGTTAGTATTTAAAGTTATGGGTATGGGGTTGCTCAGCGAAGTAAGCTGGTTTATGTGGCTTATAGCTCCCGTAATTGTCGTATTGTTTACACTGCTTATAACGTTAATACTTCGCCGTAAGATAGTTAAAATAAAAATGAACGACAGTCTGAAAGCTATAGAGTAAGAAATTCAGTCCGCGCGGTTTTCTAAACCGCGCGGACAATTTCCAAGTTAAAAATTTTGACAAACACCCATTATAATGATATAATTTTATCGATTAATTATTTTGGAGATAATATGAAGAGCCAGAGAGTTACGAATTTAAGAAGAAAAGTGTTTGCCGAGGTTGCAAGAATAGCATATGAATCGGAAAATCCCGCAAGCGATTTGGAAGAGATACCGTATGTAATTACGCCCGACGAAAAGCCTAAATACAGGGAAAGCGTCTACCGCGAAAGACAGATTGCGGCGGAGCGCGTCCGTCTTGCAATGGGGTTGTCGCTTCGTCCCGCAAACAAACCGGTAAGCATTACCGCGGGTATGGATAAGAGCACTATAGCCGATAAGTATTACGAACCGCCGCTTATGCAGGTTATTCCGTCTGCCTGCGATAAATGTCCCGACAACGAATACTGCGTTTCGGACCAGTGCAGAAACTGCCTTTCTCGCGCCTGCGTTAAAGTTTGTCCTAAGGGCGCGGTATCGATTGTTAACGGCAAGTCTTATATAGACCAGTCCAAATGTATTAAATGCGGCAAATGCAAAGCAGCTTGTCCTTACGACGCGATAGCGCATCATAAACGTCCCTGTGCTGCGGCTTGCGGGGTGAAAGCTATTTCTTCCGACGAATACGGCAGAGCGCATATAGACAATGAAAAATGTGTCGCGTGCGGTCAATGTATGTCCGCGTGTCCGTTCGGCGCTATTGCGGACAAGTCTCAGATTTTCCAGCTCATACAGGCGATAAAGAAAGGCGACGAGGTAGTAGCCGCCGTAGCTCCCGCAATTATAGGTCAGTTCGGCGCAAAGGCAACGGTAGGAAAAATGAAATCCGCGCTTCTCGCGCTCGGATTTAAGGACGTTTATGAAGTCGCAGTCGGAGCCGACGTAGGGTGTATCGCAGAGGCTCACCATTACGTAAAAGAAGTATCGACAGGTAAACTTCCGTTTTTGTTCACGAGCTGTTGTCCCGCGTGGGCTGTTCTCGTAAAAAAACAGTTCCCCGATTTGGCTTCCGAAGTTTCGGAAGAACTTACGCCTATGGTGGCGACGGCGCGTTCTATAAAGGTGAACCGTCCAAACGCGCGCGTGGTGTTTATAGGACCTTGTGCGGCTAAAAAGCTCGAAGCTTCGAGAAGAACGGTAAGAAGCTATGTCGATTTCGTCATAACGTTTGAAGAACTTGCAGGTATGTTCGACGCGAAAAATATTAATCCCGAGGAAATAGAAGAATTACCTGTTAAACTCGGCGCGACGGGCGCGGGCAGAGGTTACGCTTGCTCGGGCGGAGTCGCGAGCGCTATCGAAAACTGTATAAATGAATACTATCCGGAAACAGAGGTTAAAATTCAGCACGCCGAAGGGCTTTTCGAGTGCAAGAAGATACTGACGCTTGCAAAGGCGGGTAAATTCAACGGTTATATGATTGAAGGTATGGGCTGCCCCGGCGGGTGCGTTGCGGGCGTGGGAACGATTATTCCGCCCGAACGCGCCAAGACGGCTGTCGAACAGATAGTTAAAGAGAGCGAACAGTCTATACCTCCCAAGGAGATGGAAGACCTTGCCGAAAAACTTACTAAAATGGACTGAAACTGACCCCGCTTAAAGCGGGGTTGAAATATAATTTTGGAGTTAATAATTATTATATGTACGATATAGCGGTTATCGGAAGCGGACCTGCGGGAATTTCCGCCGTGATAAACTTAAAGATACTCGGTAAAAATTTTATATGGTTTTCTAGCCGTAAAGTTTCAAAAAAAGTCTCTCAGGCTCAGCTCGTGAAAAATTACCCGGGACTTCCCGAAATATCGGGCGAGGGTTTGGAAAAAAGTTTTCTTGAACACTGCGAATGTATGGGGATAAAGCCTGAGGAAAAGATAGTAACCGGTATTTATGAAACAGACGGGCATTTTACTTTGCTTGCGCAGGATAATGCTTACGAGGCAAAAGCTGTTATACTTTGTATAGGAACGGAGGATAAAAAACCTCTTGAAGGCGAAGAAAAATTCGTCGGGCGCGGAGTAAGTTACTGCGCGACGTGCGATGGCTTTCTATATAAAGGCAAAACTATCGCAATATATTGCACGGATAAGAAATTCGAACACGAAATCGAATTTCTTTGCGGTTTGGCAAAAACCGCTTATGTTTTTCCAATGTATAAGAATTACGAAATAAAGAGCGCGAACGCACAGATAATACTCAAACAGCCGACCCGTCTTACTGGCGATACGAAATTGAAAAAAATCGAATATAAGGGCGGGGAGACGGAAGCGGACGGACTTTTTATATTAAAGGGCGCAGTATCGCCGACCGTTCTTATGCGCGGACTGTCCGTTGCAGACGGTCATATATCGGCTGAGCGCGATTGTTCGACCAATATCGCGGGAATCTTTGCCGCCGGCGACTGTACTGGCAGACCTTACCAGTATGCGAAAGCGACGGGCGAAGGCAACGTCGCCGCTCATTCGGCGGTAGAGTATATTGCGGGTTTGAAATAATAAAACGGGGATTTTGTTTTACTATATCCCCGTTTTATTGCTTTCTCAATTACTTGCGTTTAAAGTCTGTTCGTGTTAAAATCATAATAAGATATATTAACGAACGTTTGACGAGGTGAAATAATGCCTGATATAAATCTCTTGCCTGAAAATCTTTTATGGCTCGAATGTCTTTTGAGAATTTTATTGGCCATATGTCTCGGATTTGCGCTCGGTGTCGAAAGGCAGCTACGTTTAAAAGTCGCAGGCATACGAACGCACGTAGTAGTTGCGACCGGCGCGGCGCTCTTTACAATCGTATCCAAATACGGATTTACCGATACCGATTACTTTAATGCGGCTCAGGTTGCGGCCCAGGTAGTTTCGGGTATAGGTTTCATCGGCGCAGGTATGATTTTACACAGACAGAATGCGGTTCACGGACTTACTTCCGCCGCGGGTATCTGGCTGACTGCGGCTATTGCAATGGCGGCTGCGGCGGGTATGTACTATATCGCTATAGGCGCGGCGGTGCTTATTATTCTCATACAGTTGTTTTTGCATCTGCCTTTCGGACTATTCAAGGAAAAACACTATACCGAAGTTAGAATAGTTTTCAAAAGCCCGACAGAAGATAGCCCTACGGTTATTAAGAAAATTTTTGCTATAACAAGTTTTACGGAATTTAAAGCGGAACGTAAAGGCGACGATATAATCTATTATGCGGTACTTCACACTAAGAAAGAAATCAACGCGGAAATTATTTACAATATGGTAAACGAATATCCGTTCGTTATATCGGTAGAAAAGACGGAGAGCGACAGATAAATTTAATTATTATGAAATTCACGGAAATTACTGTTCATACGACAAGCGAAGCAAGCGAACTTATCGCGGACGCGCTTTGGAATTATACTAACTACGGCGTAGCTATTTCAGACGTCAAGGACGTAATCGCCCTACAACGCGATAAAGCTATGTATTGGGACTATATGGACGAAAGTCTTTTGGATAACGGCGACGTTCTCGTAAAGGCTTTTATAACTTTGGAAGATACGCCGAAAACTTTACCGCTCATAAGAGAAGACTTAGAAAAGCTGAATGAGCGCGGAAAAGGTTTTTTGAACTTCGGAACTCTCGAAACCACGTGCAGGGAAGTCGAGGGCGACGACTGGTTGGAAATCTGGCGCAAGCATTTCCGTCCCCTGCATATAGGCGAAAGAATAGTCGTCTGTCCTGAGTGGATAAATTACGAAAAACAGCCGAACGAAAAGGTAGTAAAGCTCGACAGCAATATGGCTTTCGGTACCGGCGAACACGAAACCACGTCGATGTGTCTGAAACTTTTACAGGAATATTTAACGCCGCGTTCCGTTTGCATAGACGTCGGTTGCGGAAGCGGAATTTTGGGGATTTCCGCAATAAAGCTCGGCGCGGAGTTCGCGTATCTGACGGATATAGACGATATAGCGGTAAAGAGCGCAACGCACAACTGCAAAATAAACGGTGTAACGGATAAAGTCAAAGTGGCTCATTCCGACCTTTTAAGCGACGCGGAAATAAAAGGGGATATTATGCTCGCGAATATTACGGCTGAGATATTATGCCGTCTTGCCCCGTCGATTCCGAAAAATCTCAAAGACGGCGGAACGCTTATTTTAAGCGGTATAATCGAAAGCCGTCTGCAAACGGTTAAAGACGCGTTCGGCGCGCAGGGGCTGACATTGGAAAAAAGCATAAAAGAGGGCGAGTGGTACGCCTTATCTTTCAGATTATGAGCGGACGTAAGAGATTTTTTGTTCGGGAGATAGATTATCCCGATGTAAGCGAAGTTGTTCTCGACGGCGAAGAATTCATTCACGCAAAGACTGTACAGCGCGTCGAAGAAGGGACTGAAATAATACTTCTCGACGGTAGCGGAAAGGAGTATTCCGCAATCGTTGCAAAAATTTTCAAACACAGCCTTATTGCGCATATAACGGGCGCGGAGGATGGCTGGCGCGAACCTTCTGCGGAAATTTATCTTTTGTGCGGTGCGCTCAAAGGCGACAAAACCGAACTCGTAGTCCAGAAAGCCACAGAGCTCGGAGCCGGCAGAATAGGAGTTTTTTCTTCGGAATACTGTTCGGCTTTTATAAACTCAAACAAAATAGAACGCCTTAATAAAGTCGCGCGCGAGGCGGCTAAACAATGTATGCGTTCACGCGCGCCGGAAGTCGTCTATTTCGATAAATTCGCGGACGCGCTTAATTCCGCGAAAGATTATAAAAACAAACTTTTCGCCTGCGAATTTGCCAAACAGTCGCAGACGGATATAATAGGTATAAACGGTTCCGCCGCGCTTGCGGTAGGAAGCGAGGGCGGTTTTTCGGAAAAGGAATTTGCGCTTTCGCAGGAGCTCGGTTTTTCAGGCATAACCCTCGGCAAAAGAATACTGCGAGCCGAAACCGCCGCCGTGGCTCTTACAGCGCTCGTTTCATACGCGCTCGGAGAACTCAAATGAGGGCGGTGGTATTCACGCTCGGCTGTAAAGTTAACGAGGTGGAATCGGCTTCAATTATGTCCGCTCTCGAAATCTTAGGATTAGAAGTCGGTGATAAGTTATCTTTTGCCGACGTTTATGTTCTCAATACCTGCGCCGTCACGCGCGAAGCGGAGAAAAAGAGTCGTCAATTAATTGCTAGGGTCAGAAAATTCAATCCGGATGCGAAAATTTTCGTCTGCGGGTGTGCATCCGAAAAGGATAAACAAAGCTTTGAAGACAGGGCGGTTACGTTCGTTACAGGCGCGCAGAAAAAACAGGAAATAATAAAGGCATTTACGGATATTTACGGCGGACACGTTAACGGGCTTCCGTATCCAAAACAGACGAAAACGCGCGCATTTATAAAAATTCAGGACGGCTGTAATAATTTTTGTTCGTACTGTATAATTCCGTATCTACGAGGACGCGAGGTTTCGCGTCCCGTGGAAGATATTTTAAACGAAATAGATAAAACGGACTGTACGGAGATAGTTTTGAACGGAATTAATATTTCGTCGTATGAAGGCGGCCTCGAAAGACTTGTTTCTGCGCTTAAAGACGCAGATAAACGAATAAGGCTCGGTTCTTTGGAGTGCGGTATAATTACGGACGCTTTTTTGTCCGCGCTCAAAGAACTGAGAGATTTTGCTCCGCAGTTTCATTTGTCTTTGCAAAGCGGCAGCGACAGGGTGTTAAAAGCTATGAACAGACGCTATACACGTGCTGAATATATAGAAAAGTGCCGTAAAGTTTTTGAATATTTCCCCGATGCTGCTATAACTACTGATATTATAGCGGGCTTCGCTACTGAAACGGAAGAAGACTTTTTACAAAGTCTTTCCATAATAGACGAAATCGGGTTTGCCCGCGTTCACGCATTTGCGTTTTCGCCGAGGGAAGGAACCGCGGCGTATAAACTAAAAGATATTCCTGCCGAGATAAAGTCCGAACGCCTTCACCGTTTACTCAAAGCGGCGGAGCGGACGTCGGTAACTTTTGCTTCTCGGTTTATAGGAAAAAACCAAAGCATAATCGCAGAGGAATTTGTTGACGGTTACACGAGCGGTTATACGGGCAATTATATCCGCGTTTATGTATCGGGTAATTTGAAAACTGGTAAAAAATATACTGTTAAAATAAAGAATATATATAAGGACGGAGTAATCGCCGAAACAGATGGTTAAATCCAAAAGCGCAATCGTGCGGGCAAAAATTACATACTATTTCAAGGAAACTTTCCGCGCTCACTCAAAAGCCGAGTATCGCGAAATCTTTTCGCGCGGTCTTACAAAGAATACTGAAGGAGTAACCGGCACTTTCCCTTGGCTTTACGTCCGAGCCTTTTTCGCGCTGTTTATTCTTTTTACGGTAAACGTTTTAGTACTGCGCCTTACCAATAACACGCTTTTCGTGCCGTCGGTAACTTTTTTAGGCGGGGTTACTTTTACTATTCCTTTTATAATTCTTCTGTACGAGCTCTATCCAAAGCGCGGAATAAGTTTACTTTTGATACTCGCAGTGCTCGTCGGCGGCGGAACGGCGGCTTGTTTATTATCTCAGCTTGGTTATGCGTTTTTGCCTGTCAACAATAAATGGCTCGGTGCAATTGTAGCGGGAGTTCTCGAAGAAATTTGCAAGACTATACCCGCGATAATTGCGATTATACTTTTCAAACAGAAAAATCCGTACGCTTGTTTTCTGTTCGCCGCGGCAGTAGGCGCAGGATTTTCAATAATAGAAGATATGGGATATATTTTCTATTATTCCGATAAATACGTATTCTTTTTCCACAGCGATATTCAGGCGACAATCGCTATGTTCGTAGACAGGGGATTGTCTTCGTTCTGCACTCATATTGTCTGGACGGGTGCGGTAGGCTGGTCGTACAGTCTTGCTAAAAGACCTTTAAGATCGGCGGGACTAGTTATTTTCCTGTTAAGCATAGCGCTTCACATATGCTGGGACTTGCCTTTCGAAGGCTGGGCAAAGGCTCTCGATATTTTGCTGTGCATAATAGTAGCTGCCGCGCTGAATATTACTATAATTCATAAATCGCGCATCAATATGCTCGAACAGGAAATAAATCTTACGCGTCTTAACGATAAAATTATCCGAGAAGCGAAGAAAATGGGCGAGCTGATGAGATTCAGAAATGCTGGTAATTTAACGTTTTCATTAAGCTGTACTTTGCTTTCGGTTATAATACTTATTCTGTGCGCGATGCCGATAGGTATGGAATTTACGTCGGAGATTTTTGACGGTAAAGATGAATTTATCTCATTTGTCCAAAAAGGTTATAACTTAAAAACCGATTTGGACAGAGAGTACGATAAAAGTTTAGGTAACTACGAAGAGCGCAAAATCGAAGGCGAGCTTACTTACGCAATTCAGAAAGTAACGTTCGACGGTTATGACGGCGAGTATTATTTCGGTTACTATTTCTACGATAGCGAACCCGAATCGGAACCCGACAGCATCTCGGTCGAACTCGAAACAGAGAGTAGCAGAATTAACTGTACTGAATTCGAATTCGGAAAAGAAAGAGTATGGGCTTTTGCCGTAAATACCAAGCTTATAGATTATTCTTATAATTCAGACGGTACTGTTACTGCGGTTATAGATGCGGAAGAGTTTGAGGGATATAATCTTTTGATAGGGTTAAGCGCGGGAGGCTGTGCAATTATGGTTGCATGCACTGTGATTCTCGTTTCTTTTAAAATTAAATTAGGGAGAGTAAAAGATGAAGAATAACGACTGTCTTTTTTGTAAGATAATCGACGGAGCGATACAGTCTGCAAAAGTATACGAGGATGAAAAAATGCTCGTATTCAAAGACATTGAACCCAAAGCAAAGGTTCACCTTTTAGCGGTCGCTAAGAACCATTTCAAATCGCTGTCCGAGATGGATGACGAACAGTCCGAACTCGTAAAGTATATGCTCGTAAAAATTCCAGAAATCGCAGAGAACAACGGCTGTGGAAACGGATACCGCCTTGTTATAAATCAGGGCGAGGACGCGGGACAGACCGTATTCCATCTGCATATACACATACTCGGCGGTCAGATTTTAGATTGGTGACGAAATGGTATATACAATTAAAAACGAATTTTTGGAAATTTCTGTAACCGACGCGGGCGGAAATATGATATCCGTAAAGTATCTCGGCGAAGAACGTCAGTGGCAGGGAAACGAATTCTGGAAAAGTCAGGACGTAGTTATTTTTCCGATAATAGGACACGCGGGCGAATATACCGTCGGCGGAAAGACTTATAAACCGAAATCGCACGGCGTTGCAAGGTATTCCGAGCTCGGACTTTCAAAAATTGCTTCCGACGCCTTGACTTTAAATCTTGTTTCGGATGAATTCACCAAACAAACTTATCCTTATGATTTCGAACTTACGGTAAACTACAAACTCGAAAAAAATACCGTGAAGATAACTTACACGGTATTTTCGAAAAACGGTACAATTCCTTTTTACATAGGCGGTCATCCGGGAATGTTTGCGCCTGACGGCGACGCGGTTATCGAGTTTGAAAACGAAGAAACTCCTTTATTATATCCCGTCGGAAAGGGTGAAGCCGTCCGTCTTGACAGACTTAAAAGCTTTATTGCAAACAAAGCGTTTTTCCGTGAATGCAAGACTTTCCAGCTTGCAGAACTTTCGGGTGGAAATATTCACGCACTTACCGGCGACGGTTACAGATATACCTATAAATCCGATTGTCCAGTTTTTGCTTTTTGGAGCAATGAAGAAGGCGGCGAATATATATGCGTGGAACCTTGGTGGGGCATAAACGACTTTGATGGTGCGCCGAAAGAACTCAAAGACAAACCGTTTATAAATTTTACCGATGAAAAAGGAAAAAGTTTTTCGTACTCGTTGACGATAGACAAACGATAAATAAAAAAATCAAATGCCGTTTGCAATTCTTTTTGCGGCGGCAATTACTTTGCTTTTGAGTTCTTGCGGTTCCAAAACTTTTACCGCTCCGCCGTAACTTAAAATTTTATTTACGAGTCCGTCGTCGTCCGGCATTGTTAAACGCGCAACGAAAGCCTGTCCACGCGGTTCGATATTATCTATGCCAAGCCATTCTTCGGCTTCCGCAAGCGAGTTTTTGTTTATTTCTAGAGTAACTTCCGTAAGATTTTCGGCGGAATAGTAGAAGTTTAAATCGATATCGTCCCTCGTGAATTCCCTCTTGATAAAATTTTCGCCAGTAAAAGCAGCGTTCTTTATTCTACCGATTTTAAATGTTCTGAAAGTCTGTTTGGTATGACAGAATGCGTAAACGTACCAAACGTTTTGTTTATATATGAGAACATGCGGTTCTATAATGCGTTTTGAATGTTCTCCCCCGCGAGAAATATAATCAATTGAAATACATTTTTTATCGTTGACAGCTGTTTCGCAGACCCGCATCTTTTCCGAAAACTTTTTGCTACCGCCCCAAGTCCCGCCGTCCACAATAAAATTACCGCAAACGGAAAGCTCGCGCTTTTCGTTTTTTTGCTGTCTTTGTAATTTTTCAAGTGCGGAAATTATGCTGTCATCAGATACCTGCGACGCCATAGCGTTCAAAGCGTTAATAGCGGAAGAGTATTCCTCGCGCGTAAAATAACCTGCCGGGAGTCGAAAAGTATCGGGAATTGTAATTCCGCCGTATCTGCCTCGCGTCACGTCGATAGGCACTCCGCATACATTAAGTTCGTCTATGTATCTGTATACGCTTCGAGTCGAAATATCGTAACGCCTTGCGATTTGCTGAGCCGTAAGTTTGCGTTTCGACAACAACAGCATCATAATATTAATCATTACCTGATATTTCATATGTAACCTCGGTTTTTTTAGTCATAATTAAGATTTTACGATAATAATATAAACCGTTAAAATTAATTTAAAAAATTTTATCATATATGACAATTGCTGTCAAGTATTTAGATTATAATTATGATTGCAGAATGAAGGAGGACGTAAAATGACGTTTACGGCTTATATAGAAAGACAGAAAAATATCATAAGAAGCAGACACGAGGGTGAAACTTTTCTTGTACAGAGGGGTGAAACCATACCATTGAACGAGAGCGAAAAATTACTGAACGACCTTTGCGGACTGAAAGGCCTTAATAAGAAAGAAAGGCAAACCTTTCGCAGAGTAATATGATTTATTACGTAAAACGCGTGATAAATTTCTCAATCAAGGTTTCGGTTCTGATTGTTCTTACGATTATAATGATTTAAAAAATTCCTCCGAATGTATTCGGAGGAATTTTTAATTTATCTGACTTTTACTATTTCGCTGACAGCTGCCTTCATTTTTTCGAGTGCGGTTTCGGCGTCGGCTCTGTGATGCGCTTTTACGGAGAAGTATATTTTCAGTTTAGGTTCAGTACCGGATGGTCTTACGCAAATAAAGCTTCCGTTTTCGAGTTCGTAATAAATGCAGTTGGTAAGCGGAGAACCTATCTCTGATACCGTGCCCGAAGCAATGTCGGTTTTAAGGTTTTTGGAATAATCGCGTATAACGGCTACGTCGTATATATCGAATTTCGAAACGGGGGTTGTTTTGAGCGAGTCAACAACCGCGTTCATATCTTTCATAGCGTTAAGACCTTTGAACGGAATGGAAATATTGCAGTCTAAAACATAACCGTAAGTATCGTAAATTTCCATAAGACGCTGGTAAACGGTCTTATTTATAGAGGTGTAATAGCAGACCATTTCAGCGCAAAGCATTGAAGCGACTACCGCGTCCTTATCTCTCGCGTGCGTGCCGCGCAGATAACCGCAACTCTCTTCGAAACCGAAAACAAAAGTATATGAGCGTTCTGTTTCCCAAAGCTTGATTTTTTCGCCTATAAATTTAAAGCCTACGGGAACTTCGAACATTTCTACGCCGAACTGTCTGCAAATAGCTTTCGCCATACCTGTCGTTACGAACGATTTCACGACAGCTGCGTTTGCGGGCAGTTTTCCTTCTTCTTTAAGTCTGGTAAGAATGTAGTCGAGTAAGAGTATTCCGACCTGATTTCCCGAAAGTGCTTCGAATTCTCCCGAATTGTTTTTAACCGCAACGCCGAGTCTGTCGCTGTCGGGGTCGGTTCCGAATACAACTGTTGCGCCTATTTTCTGTGCGAGCGCAATGCCCATGGAAAGCGTTTCCTTATATTCGGGATTGGGAACTTCAACCGTAGAAAAATCCGTGTCCTTTACTGTCTGGGCTTTGACAACCGTCGCGTTTATGCCTATCTTTTTTAAAATAGAAGTAACGGGAATATAACCCGAACCGTGCACGGGAGTGTATACGAGTTTTAAATCTTTTCCGCAGGTTTTAACCGCCTTTTTCGAAAGCGCAAGTTTTTTAAGTTCCTTATAATACTTTGCGTCTATCTTTTCGGGGACGGCTTTAATAAACTTTTTAATCTGTTCTGCAGAAGGAGAAGGAGTGTTGAAATAATCTTCAGATTTCTTTATGAATTCGACCACGACGGCGGTATCCTCCGGACTCATCTGAGCGCCGTCCGCTCCGTAAACTTTATAGCCGTTATATTGTTTGGGATTGTGCGAAGCGGTTATCATAACGCCCGCTGCGGCGTTAAGCTTTCTTACGGCAAAGGAGAGCATAGGAACGGGGTGAACGTCGGAAAAGACGCACGCCTTTATTTCGTTTGCGGCAAGTACTTCTGCGGCGGCTTTTGCAAATTCGTCGCTTTTAAGGCGTGTGTCGTAAGAGATAACAACTCCACGCGCCATAGCTTCCGCGCCGAGCGTTTTGATAAATTCAGCTAATCCCCGTGTCGCACGTTTTACGGTGTAAATATTCATCATATTCGTGCCGTAACCTATAATTCCGCGCATACCCGCCGTGCCGAATTCAAGCTCGGCTCCGAAGCGGTATTCGATTTCTTCTTTATTATTTTTTATGCTTTCTAGTTCGTTTCTGCCTTCGGCGTTCAAACGCTCGTCGTTGAGCCAGTTTTCATATATATTAAAATAATTCATTATTATACTCCGAATTTAAACTTCTGACATTATTATATAAAATAATCTATTCAATGTAAAGTGCGAAAAGTAAAAAATTTTCAAATTTTCGTATTTTTTATCGATTTCGTCTTTTAAATAAGAAAAATGCGCATACCGCAAAAGCGGTACGCGCATTTCGATGTAAACTTTATTCTCCTTTGAAAAACTCTTCGCGCGTGAGCGTACGTTCTTTCTCGGGTTTGATAATGGTTTTTTTATCGATGAAGTATTTTAGTTCTTCGCGGTCGTAATAGTTTACGAATTCAAAACTTAACAGTATTACATAGCTCGAAGGTACGGTAATAAGTCCCGCGACGCCGAACGTACAGATTATGGCTCCGACGTTGAGGGCAAATATTATGAGTACGAGTACGATAAAATTGGAAAGCACGTTTAAAGTCTTTTTGCGCCGTCTGTCAAACGTAAATACAAACGCTTTTTTCTGCCCTGTTTTTCCGCGGATAAGCGCGGGAAGCCAGTCGGTGGTGAAAGTCATTTTGACCGAAATAGCTAAGACTATAGCTGTTATAAACAGAAAAATTTTTATCGGCAGGTACAAAAACGGTATGAGCGCGAACAGTTTGAAAATAATCAGGTAACCTATTATGCAGCAGGCAATGTCGTAAGCGAAAGAGAGCGGAACGTAGATAAGATTATAAAGACACGCCTCTTTCAGATTACGCACAAGCGTAACCATAAACAGAGAGTTTGCATGTAAAGCCATCTTATCGTTGATTATTGCCGCTGTCGCGTAGTTGCCGAGCCCCGCGAAAAATTTATCCACGAGTTTTATAAACACTACTCCGACAACGCCCCAGGCTATGTTCGCTCTGTTTTCGGCGATAAGATTCATTAAAGCTGTAAAAGCGTTTTTAATCTGCTCCGTAGCTTTTCCGACGTCAATGGAGTTGCCTTCGACGAGATTTTTCAAAAACGATTTTACGCCTTCGGTCAGTTTTATGAAATCGACCGAACCGGTCAATTCTTTAATAAACGGATGTAGCACCGCGGCAGTCAGACCTATACTGATTAACGCTATGATAAACCTGTATAAAAGCTGTTTATACGTGACCGTGAAATTGTCGACGAATACGTGAAAGGTATGTTTGAATTTCATATTTTTATCCTGTCGTTACGCATTTGGTAATTATTTTATCGGCGTTAATGACAACGTAGAGATAGCTTTGTGCACCGTATCTCGAAATCGAACCCGGATTGACTACCGTAATGCCGTCAATTTCGTCCTCGCGCATGATGTGCGTGTGTCCGTACAGCGCAAGCTTACAGCCGAGATTTTTGGCCCTTTCAGCTATTTTAGCGAGTGTGGTTTTAACGGAATAGCGGTGTCCGTGACAGGCGAAAATTTTTACGTCTTCGACCTGTATGATTTCTTCGTCGCTGCCGAGCTTTTGTAAATCGCAGTTTCCGTTGATTACATACGTTTTATCGGGATATTTCGCGGCAATATAATTTCCGTCGGCGGAAGTGTCTCCGAGATGTATTATCAAATCGCTTTCCGCAAAGATTTTGTCGAGTTTTTCTATTCCTCGTTTATATCCGTGAGTGTCGGATAAAACTATTATGGTTTTCAAATTTTACTCCTCAAATCGCACAGAGCGCGGAAGCGGTGGGATACCGAATTTTTTTCTTTTGCGCTCGCAAGCCCGAAACTTTTATTGAGGTCTTTCGAGAAAAACAGACAGTCGTAACCGAAACCGTTGTCTCCGATTTCTTCCTGTAAAATAGTGCCTTCGGTCGCGCCGAAACCGAAATAAGTCTTGCCGTCGGGAAAACAAAGACATACCGCGCTTTCGAAATGTGCTTTACGGTCGGTTATGCCTTCTAAACGCTTTAGAAGCAGTTTCCTGTTTCCTTTGTCGCCTTCGCCAGAGAACCGCGCGGAATAAATGCCGGGTCCGCCTTTAAGAGCGTCAACGCAAAGTCCCGAATCGTCGCCGAGTGCGGGGATGCCGAAATTTTCGGCGATGAACTTTGCCTTGATTTTAGCGTTTTCCTTAAATGATGTTCCGGTTTCCGGAATTTCGCCGTCAAAACCGAGCTCTTGCATAGAAATGATTTCCGTACCTTTGAAAATCTGTCTGATTTCGCGTATTTTGTTTGCATTTCCGCTTGCAACGGCAATTTTAGTGAGTTCCATATAAGTATTATACATTATATAAATAAAAATGTAAAGTAATCACCACTCGGAATTATGCAGCCTGCCTTCCGTTCTGAAACCTTCGAAGCCGAGCTGTCTTAATCCTTCGTACACCGCGACTGCAACCGAGTTGGAAAGGTTTAGACTTCGCGTTTCGCCGAGCATAGGTATTCTAAGACATTGTTCTTTATTTGATTTTAAAAGTTCCTCGGGTAGTCCTTTAGTTTCTTTTCCGAAAACCAGAAAATCGTTTTCCGAGAAACTCGCGTCCGAATGTTTTTTAAGTCCCTTTGTCGTAAAATACCAAAAACGTGCATCTGGAAATTTTTTTTCGAGTTCGCGAAAGCCGTCGTAATAAAAAATTTCTACTTCGTCCCAGTAGTCGAGTCCCGCCCTTTTTAAATATCTGTCGGTTATTTCGAAGCCGAGCGGACGGACAAGGTGCAGTTTACAGCCTGTTGCGCGACAGGTGCGGACTATATTGCCCGTGTTCTGAGGAATTTCGGGCTCAACCAAAACAATATTAAACATATTATTATTTTAAAATAAACTATAAAAATATGCAATCGAAACAGACGTCGGTTTTTTTGTAATTTATTTGACAGCGTAAAAAAAAACTGTTAAAATTTATTTTGGAACAAAACTTGAAACGTTTCGGAGATTATAACTTATGATAAATTCACTTATGCTCGCGGGCGGAGACGTTCTGACGATAATAAACAGCGCGTTTTTTATCCTCGGAGGCATAGCGGTATTTATGCTCGGTATGAATATGCTGGGAAGCAATATCGAAAAAGCCGCGGGCAAATCTATGCGCCGTCTTATGGGCAAAGCGACGAAAAACCGCTTCATAGGCGTTGGCACGGGTGCGGCAATTACGGTTATCTGTAACAGCTCGTCGGCGACCACCGTTATGATAGTAGGTTTCGTCAACGTGGGTCTTATGACGCTGACACAGGCGGCTTCGGTGATTATGGGCGCGAACATAGGCACGACTATTTCCGCGTTTGTAATGGCGCTTTCCTCTGTCGGCGGTACACAGCTTTCCATAGCGGCGGTATTCGCGCTCGTCGCGTTTATCGGTTTCGTCTTTACGATAGCGGGAAAAAACGAAAAATTAAAACAAATCGGCGCGATTTTGGAAGGTGTCGGAGTAATCTTCGTAGGTCTTAACGTAATGTCAAGCGCTGTAAACGGTATGCTCGACAATCCAAATGTGGAAACTGCAGTAAAAGGTTTGTTTACGTCGCTCGGAAACGGCGACAAGGCGCTTTCGTGGGAAATACCCGTTCTGTTTCTTCTCGGCGCGCTTTTAACGGGGCTTATGCAGTCGTCGGGTGCGCTTACGGCGATAGTAATTTCTCTTGCAAGCGCAAATCTTATTAATCTCGAAATGGCTATGTGCATAATTCTCGGCACCAACGTCGGAACTTGCGTCACTTCGCTCATTTCTTCGGTCGGAACCAACGTAAACGCAAAACGCGCCGCTATGGTTCATCTGTTGTTCAACGTTATGGGCTGTCTGATATTTATCTGGCCGGTAGCGTTTGCGGGAAAGTACATAGCCCGCGCATTAAGCGGAATAGATACCCAGTGGCAGATAGCGATTTTCCATATGGTGTTCAACGTATTGACGACGGCGATTCTTTTACCGTTCTTAAAATATCTCGTAAAACTCGCCTGCATTATTGTCCGCGATAACAAAGGCGTGGAAACCGACGACGCCGAAACTCTCGATATACGTCTTTTGAAAACTCCCGCCATAGCGGTAGGACAGGCGCGCAAACAGTTGATTCGTATGGGCGAAGACGCTTTCGCGAACTACAAATTGTCTCTCGAAATGCTTTTGAAAGGCGATTTGTCAAAAAAACAGCAGTTTGCCGAAACGGAGAACAGTATCAACGCAACGAATAAATATATAGTTTCTTTCCTTATTCGGTTATCGCTGACGGAAATTTCAGAGATAGACGAAAAGAAAGTAAGTTCGTTCTACCGCGTTGTTTCGGATATTGAAAGAATTGGCGACTATGCGGAAAACATCGTCGAGTATGCGGAAAAGATTGTTGAAAATCACATCGATTTTACCGACGAGGCGAAAGAAGAAATTCACGAAATGGATATGCATATAACCAATCTTTACAAATACGTTTACAGCGTTTTCTCGGGAAGCGATTTAAGTTATACTCCCGACGTCGAGCGCGAAGAACAGGAAACCGACCGTATGAACAACATAATGCAGCAATCGCATTTAAAGCGTATGACGGAAGGAAAGTGTACGCCGGAAGCGGGCGCGCTGTTTTTACAGCTTGCCGTCAATATGGAACGCATCGGCGACCATATGCACAACATAGCGAATTCCGTAAAAGAATACGGACACGGAGCAATACATACCGAATTATAATGATAAAAAACCGCGCATCAAATGCGCACTTCCCATGTGGAATAAAATATTTGCAAAGAAAAATCGGAATTTAGCGGCGTGTCGCCGCGGCCGTGTATCTTTATTGCAGAATCGCTTGACTGACTTCACTGCACGTCAAATTGAAACTTATCGTTAATTTCTATTCAAATAACTGACCGTTATGTGTCCTATCCCGAATATTACTGCCGAAATTATAAGTGGAACAGATAAAAGCATAACTCCGCTAAATAAAAACAGGGTAGTAGGTATTATTGATAACCAAAGCATTTTTACCGTATTACGTCCTTTTCTGAATACTATCCAACCTAATATATACAGCACAAGTAATACCCCATTTATAGTTAGATACACTATTAAAGCGTGAGTAAACCAAAAATTAAAGTAAGTATATGGAATATTAAATACCATAAATGACATACAGCCGTAACGTCCTATTTGCTCCAAAGTAATTATTGCTTTATTGCTACACTTGTTTTCAAACGTGCTTTTATCAACTACCGCACAGATAATATTAGGTATCATTATGATTGCGACAGCAATCAATCCGTAATAATTAAACCAACTCATATAATTTTAAATTACTGTTTATCGTAAATTTATAATAGCATATTACAATCAAAAAATAAGCGGTAAGTATAGCTCACTATACCTATTGCGCTGCGCTACATAAGTTTCGTTCGCCTGCGGTTTGCCTAAAATTCCCTATTGGAACTACGGTAAATGCGCGGTTTTTTTATTCTTTGTTTTCGTCTTCGGAAACTGCGGTTTCCGCTAAAAGTTCGTGGGTAAGTTCAAGTTCGTGGCGCGTTCTTGAAAGTACTTTTTTATGTATAGCCAGGAATAAGATGTATGCGCCGTTAAATGCCCAGAATAGGCAAACATAAGCGACGTAAACCAAAGCTACGTATAAAAGGTTCATTTCCCATTTCCATATTTTCAAAGGAATAACGGGCACGTTTACGGGCAGAGGATTGACCTGCGTAAATGCGTAGTTCGGAAGATTGAAATCTCCGTTTTCATAACTTAACGAATAACCGTTATGTGTGTAGCCTTCGAGAAAAGACGATACAAGCCCGCTCGAAACCGTTGCGAGTATGATTACTATAAAATAGTAAACAAGCGGTATTATGCAGTCCTTGATTTTAAATTTGTATTGTCCGAGCGCCGTTGGCAGAACACACAGAGCAAACAGCAGACAGTGCGTAAGACAGAAGAAGAGTATCGAATAACTGCAAAATATTCCGTAATTCGACATTTCGTCTTTTCCGAAATAGATAAATACCGTCAGCGCTCCGACCGCGTGAACGAAAAAAGAAATCGAGTACAGAACGCGTTTTTTTAAAAATACGGAAAGACATGCAACATAAACGCCTATGTTGCATATAAACAGCGGTACGGCGGAGAATACGTAACTATAAACGTTGTAACCGTCGCCTAGCAAAACGGAGTCCTTGCTGTGGTACTGTATAAGCAAAATTATCGCTGTTGCAACGAGATAGTCCTGACGTTTGCTTTCGCTCTGATATTTGAGGAAAAAATATGCTCCTATGGTGAAACCTGCAAGTGTCAGCACTGCAAGCAAATGCCAGACGGTAAAGTTTCTGAACCATAGAAAATGCGCGGGGGAGTAGTCGTTTATATCGAAAAAGTTTTCGAATATATTAAGCGGTATACACGCCGTTACGGCAAAAGGCAGATAAGCAAAGCTTTTTAATCCGACTTTGAAACCGTCGCGGACAAACAGCCCGGCGCAGATAAAGAGATAAAGCGCGTTGGATATGAAAAACAGCGACATATTTACCGTTTTCGGTATGAATTCGTTTATTTCTGCAAAGCAGAAATCAGCGGGAGTGCTGTTTTCCGTAATTGAGGTAGCGTTGAAAAATTCCCCGAATGTGAAACAGGAAACTATTACGAAAACCGGTAGAAAGTATTTTGTAATATCCGAACAGCTTTTTTTGTTATAAAAAACGGCAAGAGGGATAAGAAGTAGTCCCGCTTTTTTCATCCATTGACAGAACACGAAAACAAAGCCGTATTCCGACACTCGGTTAAATATGTAATAGTCCGATACGGTGAATGTAAGTACGAGCGAAACCGCAATTAATAGCGCGGCGCAGACTTTCAGCCCTATATCCGTCAGCTTGTTAAGTTTCATAACAAATATATTTTAATATATTAAGGCATAATTGTCAACAGGCATATTTTTCTTGTAAAACCGAATTCAGCTATTTCAGCGTTTGTATAATGCAACCGTTGCGCTCATAGTAGTTTAACATTTCGGGGATTTTCTTTTTATCGTAACTTGTAATGCAGTCCGAAAGGACGCGGACGGTATACCCGTTCTTTGCCATATTATAACAAGTCGATTTCACGCAGACCGTAGCGTCGGCACCGGCCACATAAAATTCTTTTATGTTATTTTTATTTATGAAATCTGCAAATGCCTCGCTTGTTAAAGTATTGCTTTTGCTTTTTTCAAATACGTTTTCAGATGCGATTTTCATATCGGCGGCTAATTCGGCACCGCGGGTATCGGGCTTGAATGTACGGGTTCCTGCCGATAAATTATAATGCTTTATGTATACGATATGAATATCGTTTTCAACTGCCCAATCTATGGCGGAGTTGAAATTGCCGATTATATCTTTATAATTTTTGGTTATGTCGTTTTGAATGTCGATTACAACCAATGCTTTATCTTTCATTTAATTTCGTCTCCGTAAATTATTTCATATGCTTTGTTTTTTCAAACGTAACGCTGTGGACAGTAATATTAGATTATCGACGCACCTATAACCGTAATAATACTGTCGAGCACAGCGGAAAATATTATAAACTCATTATTGGTAGAAATTAAAAAACACAGTCTTGCATTTTTAGGGATTATAAGTAATTTTTAATTTATCGCCAATATTTTTCTCCTTTTCCGTATAACGAATTTATGCCGTTTGTAACCGTATAATTCTGCCGTCAACTTCGATTTCGTCTATTTCCGATTTGTCGGTTTGTATATATATTTTGCCGTGTTTGATTTTTCATATCCATACGAATGATTTAAGTCTGGCGTGTTCGGGATTGGCTTTTAAACTAAACGAATTTTAACGATGTTCTTTCCAAATACAATCGGTTACTTTTAAATTTTTAAAAATTGCTTCAAACGATGAGTTTTCGGGGGAACAGGCATATATGCCGAAACGAATAGTTTCATTACCTTCATTCAAATGGCAAATCCGCATTTGTTTAAAATTAAGTCCGTCAAATGAATATTCGACAAAGTAATCAGATTCTCTCCGACTAAGCCTATACCATATATTTTTAATCGATGCATCGATATCCGTCGTTGCCCAATCAGAATATCCGTGATTCGTAACAACGCTGCCTAAACGTTGGAATTTTTCATTTTCATATTCAACTGATGCTTTCAGCCAATTATCGCTGTTTAAGTAAATAACTATACCGCACTGGTCAAATCGCTTATTACTATTGAATTGTGTTTGAACAATAAAAGAAAAGTATTTTTCTTTTGTTAAAAATTGTAATACGGGCGCATTATCATTCTGAAAACCATAGTAAGTTCTTTGCCATAAATCTGTATTCGGTTCGGTAATTATACGAATCTCATCGTTAGTAATAGTAAAATTCTCAGGTTTTCTTTCCCATTGCATATCTGTTGTGTTAAATGACATAAAAATACCTCAATTTTTAATAACTATTTATTTTCTGTTAGGTTTTCTTTTTATTTCAAGTAATTTAATAAAATTGATAAATAGCGACCGGTCCGTCGGTCCGAACAAAATACGGTTTTGTTTTTACAATGCATATAGCGTTTTAACTTCCGAGATGGATTTGTATTCGTAATTCCATGCTTTTCCGCCTTTATTCCATATACGTACATAATAGTAGTTTTAATCTTTTAAGCGCATAATTTATGCCGGATATCGTACAAAGATTTACCGTTTTACTTTGTCGTTTTTTATTCGTTAGGTATCGTATCAAGCATATTTCTCTACTTTGTATATCAGTTGTCATTGTATCATAAAAGACTGATTTTTACAACCTTATAAAATAAAATTCGCAATTTGCCGCGAAAGATTGTATTTTCTTTGAAAATGTGTTATAGTGCATATGCGAACATCTGAATATCCCGAAAAGGAGTACTTTTGGCAAAAACGTACTCTCAGCCTTTTCGTGGAAAAGATGTTCGCAACATTGAGAGATGCGTTTTTCGGCGTGTTTCTCAAAGGAACACGCTTTTTTGTATAACGAAAACCACGCGACTATCGCGTGGTTTTCGTTATACAAAAAAAGCCGTAATTCCGTCAGGAGTTACGGCTTTGACTTTAAAGTAAATAAAATGCGGTATCGATATGCTTTAAAAAAATTTAATTATCTATTGCAAACAGTTCAAAGCTATGTTAGAATAAAATAAATTTAATATTCTTTCAGACGGGTATACCCGTCTCTTGCTTATTCCATAAGCAAGAGACGACTTTTAACGGCAAAGGAGGACGGGATGAGAAATATCGCTATTGTGGAAGACGAGGATGGCGCGGCGGAAATTCTTTGCGAATTTATAAAGCGGTTTTCTGACGAAACGGGGCAGGAATTTTGTATAGACAGGTTTCGTGACGCGGTTGATTTTCTAAGCGGCTACAAAGCAAAATATGCTGTCGTGTTTATGGACATACAGATGCCGCACCGAGACGGTATGAGCGCCTCCGTTGAACTGAGGACTCTAGATAAAACCGTTTCATTGATATTTATTACAAATTTAATACAGTACGCGCAAAAGGGTTACGAAGTGGACGCTACCGCTTACATTATCAAGCCCGTTCGATATTACGATTTTGCGCTCAAATTCAGAAAGGCGTTAGATTTGTATGTCATTAATGAAAAACAGGATTTCGTGCTGAATACGTCTAAGGGTATTTGCCGTATCTCCACAGACAAGCTGATTTATGTGGAAATAGTCCGCCATCGGCTTTATTACAAAACTGTTGACGGTGTAGTGGAGAGGACGGGCGTGCTTTCGCAGGTGGAAGCGGAACTCAAAAAATACGGTTTTTTACGTTGCAATCAATGCTATCTTGTGAATCCGCGGTTTATTGTGGCTGTCGACGGTTCGACCGTTCAACTCGGTACGGAAAAGCTTGCAATAAGCCGCCCCAGAAAAAAAGCGTTTATGTCAGAGCTTGCAGCTTGGTATGCGGGGCTTGGTGAAAAGTTATGACGTTTTCGCAGGTTCTTTATATTTACGGCATTATAATCGTCGAGTTTTTATTCGAATACTCGGTTTTTGCCGTGCTGTTTTTGTATAAACTCAACCGCAGAAATAATTTTGTATTGCGCGCGGCGCTCGGTTTTGTTGCAATTTTTGCAATCGGCTTGCCTGTTGCTTGTTTTTATACGGTTTTCGGAAATACGGTATGGGGGCGCATTTTAGTTTATACGTTCCTTTTTTTGACTTTTACGCTCTTTTCGTATTTTTGTTTCGAAGAAAGCTATTTTACGGTGTTAATCGGTTGCGGTATGGCATATGCCGCTCAGAACCTTGCCTATAAAGTTTATTTGTTAATTTGGACTTTCGGCGAACGTCTTCGCCTCTACGATAATTGGGGCGTGCATTTCGACCTGTTTTACCGACTGGTTTATTATACGGTTTTTATAATCTGCGCGGTAAGTTTTTGGTTCCTTTTTATAAAGAGAATTGCGGCGAAGCTCCAAAACAGGTCATTAAACTACAAAATGCTTTTAATTACGTTTTTCATTTTGGGCATAACGGTTTTTTTATGTTCGGTCGAAGATGTGTATTTTTCAAAACTCTGCGTCGAGCGGGAGAACAGGTTCGATAACTACATATATTATGTGCTCAGACAGACAGGCAATGTATTTTCGTCTGTTTGTTGTCTGATAGTAATTTTACTTGCTTCAAAGTCAATTATAGAGAGTCAACTTCTGCGTGAGGTTGAGTATCTCAAATATGCAGTACAGCAGGGTGAAAAGCAGTATCAGATGTCCAAAGACAGTATCGAACTGATTAACGTTAAATGCCACGATATAAAGTACAAGCTCGACGCGCTGAGCGCTCAGGGCGCTCTGCGCGCCGAAGAATTAAAGGAATTGCGCGACAGTATATCATTTTATGATTTGAAAAAAGATACCGGCAACAGCTTGCTTAACGTGCTCATTAATGAAAAAAGCCTGTATTGCGAACAAAACTGTATTACGCTGTCCTGTATGATTGACGGCAAAAAGTTGGAATTTATCGAGGCGGGCGACTTGTACTGTCTTTTCGGTAATCTTATAGACAACGCTTTGGAAGCCGTTAAAGAAATAGAGGAAAAGGAGCGCAGAATAGTAAATGTTTCCGTCAAATCGAAGAGCGGCATCGTAATAGTGCAAGAGGAAAACTATTTCATAGGCGAACGTCAGTTTTCCGACGGGATTCCGCTTACCACCAAATCCGATAAAAGCAGTCACGGCTTCGGCATGCGCAGTATCGGGATGATTGTCGAAAAATACGGCGGCGAACTCAAAGCGTTTACCGCGGACGGAATATTCCATTTAAACATCATCTTTACGGGCAGGTAAATTTTAATTTTTGACAATATGCGAAAAAAAATAACAGTTTAAGAAACTAATCTTGTTTGCCGGTTGCAATTCTTCTATAATTTCGACGCTAAGTTCCGTAGACGGTTTTTGCCGAGCTGTTCAGTGGAAGTTACGAAATTAATTATTAAGGAGAAGAAGTAAATGGAAAAAAAAGCAATGTCCGTAAAAAAATCGCTTGCTGTTTTTGTGCCCTGCATTTCTGCTGTTGTGGCTGTAATGCTTGCGCTTATTATCGCCGCGTCTATGTTCTGGCAGGATATAAGCTTGTGGCTGTACGGTCGTTCGCAAAATACCGACGCCGCTGTTTTGGAAAGCGGAACGGAGCTGTGCGAGGACATAGTTGAAGAAGGCGTAGTGCTTTTGAAAAACGAAAAAGACGACAAAGGCAATACTGCTTTGCCCCTTACCGCGCAGGAACTCGAAAAGGGCGTTAACGTGTTCGGTTGGGCGGGCTACGACTGGATGACAATGGCGTTCGGTTCGGGTTATGCAAACACCGACCTTCCGAAAATCAAGTTGTTCCCTGCTTTGGAAGCGGCGGGCATCAAGTATAACGAAGACCTTTACAATTTATACAAAGATTATTATACCGCGCACGTAAAAATTTACGGCGAACAGGACTACCTGGAATACAGAGGCGGCGTCAGATTCGGTTCGGAAGAAATTTTCGTATTGCGCGAGCCGAGCTATAACGATTATGTTTCCGCGGCGGTAAAGAGTGACGTCATAGAAAGCGGTGTTGGTCTTGTGGTTATCGGAAGAACGGGCAGTGAAAGCAAAGACTTGTCCGCATCCGAACAGGTAAGACAGACCGAAGCGGGAAAGAATACTAAAAAAACTTTCAGCGACAGGCACTATCTTCAACTTTCGCCCGATGAAGAAAATATGATTAAAGCCGCAACCGAGGTTTGCGATAAAGTCATAGTCGTGCTCAATACGGCTAACACTATGGAAACGGGCTTTATCGAGAGCGAAGAAATAGACGGCGCGCTTCTCGTCGGTATTACGGGTCTTTCGGGCGTAAACGGACTTATCAACGTTCTTCGCGGCGAGAAGGAAGAGGCTATTCCCGAGCTTGACGCAGACGGCAATGTTAAATATAACGACGACGGTACGCCCGTTTATAAAACGGACGCGGACGGCAAAGTTATTACCGAAAAGAAGTTGGTTTCTCCCTCGGGCAGAACGGTGGATACATACGCTTACGACATTATCGGCACCACACCTTCGGCTGTAAACCAGGGAAATAAGGGCAACGGCGAAGTTGGCGCGGGAACTATTTACGAAAACCGTAAAGCCGAAAGAGATTCTCGTTTTAAAGCTTACGTTGATTATTCCGAAGGTATTTACGTCGGCTATAAATGGTTTGAAACCGCCGACGCGGAAGGTTATTGGTCGGGCGTTGATAATCAGTACGGCAAAGGTTACGACGGTGTTGTTCAATATCCTTTCGGTTACGGACTCTCGTATGCAGATTTCGAATGGGAAGTTACCGATGTAAGCATACCCTCGGGTTCTGAACTTAAACAAGACGATAAAATCGAAGTTACCGTAAAAGTAAAAAACAACAGCAAAACTTACCCCGGTGCGGACGTTGTACAGCTGTATTACACGCCTCAATACAATAAGGGCGGTATTGAAAAGGCTTACGTAAACCTTGCAGATTTTGCAAAGACCGACATAATCCAGCCTGGTAGTTTCGATGTAGTAACACTTACCGTCAGCGCACAGGCTATGGCTTCGTACGACTGCTACGACAAAAATAATAACGGTCATACAGGTTACGAGCTTGACGGCGGCGACTATCAGCTACGCCTTATGAAAAACTCTCACGAGGCGGGAGTTATGTCAAGCGGTTCGTCTGTATTGGAGTACACGGTTCCCGCAAACGGCTATGTTTACGATAAAGACGAAACAACGGGAAGTACCGTCGAAAACCGTTTCACAAATAAAGACGGCAAAAACAACGATAAAACCATCGACGAAGCAGACCTTGACGGAAGTCACGAAAACGACGGCGGAGTTAAATATTTATCGCGCGCGGATTTTAAATCTACTTATCCCAAGAAGATAACTACCGCAAGAAATATGACCGACGAGGCATTGAGAATTGCCCAAATGGTTGCGCCCACCGAGAAACAATTGGCGTATGCAGGTTATACCGACGCCGAAGGCGGACTCGGCACCAAACGCGACGTTTCGGCTGGCGGCAACGGCTTGAAACTCGAAGACGCTATGGAAACGACCGATTACGACGACGATATCTGGGATTTGTTGATTGCCAATATAACCAACAGCGAACTTGCGGGATTGGTCAGCGACGGCTATTTCAAAACCAACGATATTCCCAGCATCGGCAAAAAAGAATTCGTTGATTTGGACGGACCTCTCGGATTTAATACCCGTGTAACTGGCGGTGAAGGCACCAGCTGCGAATTTATGGCTTATCCCAGCGGAACTATGCTTGCGCAGACTTGGAGCACCAATATGGCTGTTGCATTTGGTCGCAGCGTGGGCAGAGAAAAAGATTCCGTCGACGGTTTGTACGGCTGGTACGCGCCCGGCGCAAATACGCACCGTAATCCTTTCGGCGGCAGAAACGGCGAATATTATTCCGAGGACGGAGTTCTTGCGGGTAAAATTTGCGCGGGAACAGTTTCGGGCGCAAAAGATATGGGCGTGTATTCGTACGTTAAACATTTCGTCGTTAACGATACGGAATACAACCGAGAGGGCTTGTTCACTTTCCTTACCGAGCAGACTCTACGTGAAATTTACCTTAAACCCTTTGAAATTATGATTAAGGAAGGCGGCGGCAACGCTCTTATGACGAGTATGAACCGCTTAGGCAGAGTTTGGTCGGGCGCGAACTACGGAGTTATGACCGAAATCGTAAGGGACGAATGGGGCTTCCGCGGAAGCGCGGTAACCGACTGGATGAACTCGGGTGAAAGCTATATGCCTCCTTACAGGGGTATTTGGGCGGGCAACAGCATTTGGCTGACCAACGGTCTTACCGACACCGTGTTTAACACCATTAAAAACGATATGGGTTATAAGGTCGCCGAGAGAGTCGCTCACGACGTTTTGTGGACGTTTGTAGACACTCAGAATGCGGCTAAAAGCTTTGACCCCAGTGCGGTTATCGACATTAACAAGGGAGCACAGTACAACCTTGCTTGGGTTGCGGCTGTCGTGGCGGTTGAACTTGTTTTGGCGGCAGGCATAGCGGTAATGGCTTACTTCTTAGTTAAAAACATAATGAAAAATAAAAAGACGGCAAATTCCGCGTCCGCTAATGAAACCGAATCTGCCGAAATATCCAAAGACGAACAATAAAGTTCGCTTACGGTTAAATTGAAATTTTTAAAAAGGAGATATATTTATGAAACTTAAAAAGCTGTTTTTCTCCTCGCTTGCCGTCGTGCTTTCACTTGTAATGGTGTTCTCGCTCGCGGCGTGCGGAAAAGACAAAACTCCCGCAGTTACGGCTATCGCAGTTAACCCGACTTCAATTGAAGTTGAAACGGGCGACACGGCTAAGATTGCGGTAACCGCTACCTATGATGACGAAACCACTGCAGAAATCAAAGCAGGCGACGTGACTTGGTCTTCCGACAATCAGAACGTTGCCTCCGTTACGAGAGGTATCGTTTCTGGTAAATCGAAAGGTACGGCTAAAATCACCGCAACTTACGGGGGAGTTACGGCAACCTGTAATGTAACCGTAAATTCTGTCGAAGTAAAGATTTCGGGCTACACGCTTAATGCAGACGGTAAAATCGAACTCGACATCGACGGTGCTTTGAATCTCAGCGCTAAGGTTCTCAAAAACGACGTTGAGCAGGAAAACGAACAGATTGCCTGGTCTACTTCCAATCAGGGAATAGTATCCGTTAAAAACGGTGTTATCCAAGGGGTTAACCCCGGCGAAGCGGTAATTACGGCTAAGCGCGTAGGCGGTGCAGAGCAGTCCGCTTCGGTTACGGTAGCAGTTAAAGAAATCGAAGGCTCCGAATTAATGGAAACTTACGAACAGAACAAGAGTCCCGCAGATACCTGGGGATATTGGGGCGATAAATCGTACAACTGGTCTAATACGACTATATACAGCGCGTATACGGAACCTTTTGAGGAAAAAACACCTTCCGAAGGTTACGAGTATATCGGCGCAGGCAAAATGAATATTACTTTCTCGGTTGACCAGTACGCAGGTGCAGTGCAGCCCGGTCCTAAGGATGCGGCAATCCAGCTCTTCTATCGCAGCAGTAAGAGTAACGGCGGTAAGCTCGAAGCTAACCACAACTACGAAATTAAATTTAAAATTTTGTCCAACGCTGCCGGTACGGTAGTTGTCAATCCCTACGACGACAACGAAAAAGGTTATGAGATGGACAAAGACAATGAAGATAATCATAAGTCCGAAGTCGTTGCAAACGAAGAGAAAGTAATAACCGTTCGTTTCAGACACGGCGACAGCGGAGCAATCTATGCTAACGGGGTATATGACAACGTTGAAACCGCGGTTAATATTCTTCTCGGTCTGCTTTCCGCTCCTCAGGACGGCGAAGAAACGGGCAACGTCGTTAAAGTTTCAATTTACGATATTCAGTATAAAGATTTGGGCGAATCCACGCATAAGTGGATTGACGACGAAACCAAACTCGACGGTTACGTGGACCCCGACGCTCCCGTAATCCCCGACGCTCCCGAAGCTCTTGCTCCCGACGTTGCCGTTGCAACGGGCGTAACCCTTACCGTGGAAGAAGACAAGGCAATCTTCAATCTTGCGGGTACGGTTAAATTAGAGGCGTTCGAAAGCGTAGAAGAGGCTAAAAACTGGCTCAACGCTACTCCTTTCGACCTTCAGGAATGCGGCGGCGGCTGGAAACAGTTGGGCTTTACCAGAGTTTCGGTTACCATAAACGAAGAAGAAGGCACTTTCTTAATTAAGTACGATATAACCCGTCTTACCGTTGACTCTACTTCCGACGGAAGTACGGGCGCATACAGCGCACACTTCACTGAGAAACTTCCCGGCGAAGAGGGTTATGACGACAACAAGCTCAGAGACCTTAAACTCGGTAAGGAAGCCGCGGTACCCGGCGCAAGCATTACCGTAGGCGACAAGAAGTATTCAATCGTCAATTATCAGGCAGGCGAAGATTTTGAGAGCACCGAAGAAACTAGTTGGGGTCAGGCGTACAACTATGGTTGCGTTGCTATCAAGGTTGAAAACGTGACGGCAGAGTAAATTAAGATAGCGTAAAAGCTTAACGCAATTACAGGATAAAAATAAACGCTATTTCGAAAGGAATAGCGTTTATTAAATAAATTGACTTCAAGCGGTTTTTATTTATAAACAGGAAAGGTAAATATGAAAAAATTATTTAAATTGTTCGTTACTCTACTTTCGTGCATATTCGTAATCACCGCCGTAACTTCCGCGGCAGGCTGCGGTTTGTTTAATGAGGCTGTAACCCCGCCTTCAAACGAAGGGGAGCTGCCTTCGGATAAAGACGACGAACTCAACGGCGGTGATAACAATGACGGCGGAAACAATAATGATAACGTCGGGGAAGATAACGACAATGACGAGGACGATGGAAACGGTAACGGTAACGGTAACCAAAATAAACCCTCGTTTACCCCGCACGAATCAGCGGCGGGAATTCCCGACAGACTTACTAAGGAAACAGAAAAAATCGTGCGTTTTTCGCAGGGCGCATCGCCCGAATTTATCTGGGCGGACGGTTATTCCAACGGCAGTATGTTTAACTGTACCTGGCGTAAAAACAGCGCTACTGTCAAAAACGGGATAATGAGTATGTCGGTTTCCAAAGAGGGAAGCGGCTACGCCGGAGCGGAATACCGTTCGAAAGGCAAATATTCTTACGGTTTTTATTCGGTTTGTATGAAGCCCGCGAAATGCTCCGGCGTGGTTTCGTCGTTTTTTACTTATACCAACGACCCCGTATGGGATGAAATCGATATTGAATTTTTGGGCAAAGATACGTCAGTCGTTCAGTTCAATTTCTATACGAACGGCAAGGGCAACAGCGAATTTGTTTTTAATCTCGGGTTCGACGCTTCTTTGGATTTCCACGAATACGCTTTCGATTGGACGCCGAATGGCATCGTATGGTACGTTGACGGGGTGGCAGTATACCGCGCTACGGCAACAGCGCAAAAGGCGCTTCCGTCGCATTCTATGCAAATTATGATGAATGTGTGGAACGGAATAGGCGTTGACGATTGGCTCGGCGCTCTTGACGCTAATGCTTTGCCTGCTACGGCGCAATATAAATGGTTTGCATATTCACCGTCGTCAAAGTAAGCGCAGGGCGTTATCTTGGCGTATAGAGAAAAATAACGTCGTTTAACGGCAAATTAAAAACAGGCGCGGACTTTGTCCGCGCCTGTTCACTGCGGTACTAAATGAAGCATAGTTGTAATTTTTTGTTTTGTTTGTGCATTGCATAATATTGCGAAGCGGTAGTAATTTAAAACTAATTTGATAAATCGTCTGATTCAATATAACAATGCAAGAACCAAGCTTTGCTGAAAGCCTTATTGAAAGAAGAGTCTTTTTTATTTATCAATACAGAAAAAATATTTTGGCAATTTATAAAATACGCAAATATTAAAATTAGTAATATTATTAATCCTGCGGTTGTGCTCAATAAAATTTTTAACCATGTGAAAATAGCTATATCATAAATTGCGAGAAATATTCCGAGAGATAAAAGAATGCAGGTAATTAACGCTATTACGATGAAATGTAGAGTTTCGGAACTGAATATATTCTTTTTGAAATATAACCAAAAGCTCCATTTCAATTCATTATCATTTATTTTTTTGCAAAAGTTATTACCTTTCTTTTTTAAAGAATTATAAAACAATGTTTGAACAGTTTCTTTATTTAGTGCTTCTTCCTTTATGCCCATCATACATGTGATAGTTTCGCAACAAATCCAATAAACTTCCTTGTAAATTCTATATCTTATAACTATGAATGATAATATTATTCCTATAAAACCGATAGTAAAAAATATTAGTCCCTTTTCTAAATGAGATAAACCTGCAAGCGATAATGCTAACGGCACTATTAAAGAAAATAAAGATATATATAAGGTAATAATATGATCTCTCTTCGCTTGTTGTAAAGTAAGCTCGCTGTGGGCTTGTTCATGTAATTTGATTAAATCTATACTGTGAAATTCTTTTATATATGATTGCGATAGTGTTTTAGGCTGGAATATTTTATCTTGCGTATTTTTTTTCATTACAAATTTTCCTCATAAGGCAATATTTTAAGATGTTTATTAATGATTGAATTCAAAATATTATAATTTTCAGAAGAATTTGCTCCTATTAAAGCGGTAGGCTTGGCGTAGTTTGGCTTTTCATAATTGAGTCCAGTTAAAATTCCGCCCGCTTCTTGTAAAATAAGCATTCCCGCCGCATAATCCCATGGAAAAACACGGATTTCAAAATATAAATCGCACATCCCCGCCGCAATATAGCATAATTCTAATGCGCAACTGCCAAACCTTCGGATATCATTACATTTTAAATAAGCATCATTAATTATATCCGAACAGATAGGAGCGTATTCTTTATTGTAAAGACTCATAGCAGTGCATAATATTGAATTCTTAAAAGGATTGTCCGAAACTTTGATTGTTTTATCGTTTAACTTTGCTCCGCACCCTTGACGGGCGGAAAATAATTCTCTGTTGAAAATATTATACACTACGCCGATAATGGGTTTTTGTTTATTTAAAAGAGCAACGGAGACTGCACAATTTTTTATTTTTCTTGAAAAATTAGTGGTTCCGTCAATGGGATCTATTACCCATACGAACTCATGGTTAAAATCAAGGAAATTATTTTCTTCACATAAAAAACCGGACTCCGGTAAAAGTTTTTTTAAATTTTTAATCAAGAATTCTTGTATTAGAAAATCAGAAGAGGTAACGATATTCTCTTCATTACCTTTTTGCGTTATCGAGTATTCTTTTTTAAGCGCATAATTTACTGCCCTTTTAATTATCACTATAAGTTTGCTTTCTATTTCTGCATAATTCATAAAATAAAGGCCTTTTGAAAATAACCGGATAATAAATTCGTCAATTTTCGCTGTTTATTAAATAATGAATTTCTAATATTTGAAATTTTCAAATTTGCACTGTTGAAAAACCTGTTTGCCTAATATCGTAATTGCCTGTTTAGGACAATCGGAAAAGCAACGGTAACACAGTGTACACTTTTCGTCAAATGATATTCTGCCGTCTTTCAGGATTATATTTTTCATGGGACATACCGACTCGCACAATCCGCAAGAAATACACTTTTTATTGTCTACTTGTATTCCGTTATAAAAATTCTTGGTTTTTTTGCGGAAGTAGAGTCTTTGACCGAATAATCCGGCTAATCTGCAAGCAAAACTTAAACCGTCTTTAGGATAATTTCCGGATTTAATTTTATTTATTGCATTATTTAACTTGATTTCGGCTTTAGCAACAATTTTACGATTTTCTTCCAAAGTCTTTTTGAGCAATTTTACGTCGCCTATGCAATCGGGCATTTTAATGTGTAAGCCGCCTAAAACTTTTGCCCCGTACTTTTTAAACAATCTTGCCGCACAACCCGTACCGTCGCCGCTGAACAAACCCATAGTTACTACAATAAAAATTTTTTTATTTGCCCAAATAGCTTTGTTGTTTACGATAAAGTCATTAACGATTTTTGGCAAGTAAGAGTAGTATATCGGATACGCAAAAACTATTTCATTGTTTGATTTTATTGCGTCTATCGATTTTTCATACTCGATAGAATACGCTGTTCCGTTACTGTCGAGTTGTCGTAATAAATATTCCGCACAATATTTTGTGTTTCCGGTGCCGCTGAAATAGATACCAACCATAGTATTTTAATTTTACATAAATTAATGACGTTTGTCAATCATAGAGAAAAGTCTCTGCGGTATAAAGTAGCCGTTTTAAGACAATAGAAAAAGCAACTTAAACTATCACAAAAATCGGTTCGTTTTAGGTTGCTATTGGTGGGCGACAATGTGCGCGTAAGAACCGTTTAAAAAACAAATTCACTGATACTCCAGAACTTGTAAAAAGTAGTCGCTCGGCACAAAGAAGAATAACTGACAAGATTGGTCTTATCAGACATTCGCCGCTAAATTTCAATTTAGCGGCGTGTCGCCGCGGCCGCGTATATTTATTGCCGAACCGCTTGACTGACTTCACTGCACGTCAAATTGAAGTTTATACCCACAGTCGGCATACGGTGTAGTAAGTCAATAATTAATCACACGCTATTTATTTTTTATATACTTAAAAACATATTCGGCAAAAATTCGATAAACACAATATACAAGCCAAATTATCCAAGTGTATTCCCATTTTTGTGTTATCAAGCTTACGGTTAGATAAATAGCAGCAACAACAAATGCAATTATCCAATTCATTATTTTGTTATGTTTTTTTATTTTTCGTTCACTTTCTTCAAAAACAACGGCAATGTTATTTTCGGCTTTTTCCTTGTAGACGACATCATCTAAATGCTCTCCGCTTAAAAGTTCATTTATTGTTATTTCTAGGATTGCACAAAGATTTGTCAAAATACTTGTATCAGGTAAACCGTTGCCATTTTCCCATTTTGAAATTGTTTTTGCACTTACATATAATTTTTTAGCAAGAGCCTCTTGTGTAAGATTTTTTGCTTTTCGTTCTTGCGCGATAAATAATCCTATTTTCTTATAGTCCATAAGCAAACTCCTTTGACAGTTTCAGCAATTTAATTATACGATAAATCAGTGCAAAATAAAAGATGTTTATACTCATAACAACTCTACAAATTTACCGATTGTCTTTTATAATAGTATTTGATAATTTTTCAAATATAAAGGGCGGGTTTATACCCGCCAATCTATGCTGAATTGAAATTTATAACTTTGTCGTATCAAGATAGTATCTAATGTCAAGTTGATGTAAAACGCCTTGTTCGATTAAACGTGAGTTGATTGCTCGAAAATTATCGGGGTTCCGATTCCCGCGTCCTCTAACGTAATGGCATTTTCACCTGAAACAGCATTTTTTCAACAATTTGTTTATGATACGTCTTCTTACGATAAGCGGTGCGGGTAAAATCATTTTAATTATCTTCTAATTTACTGTTTATCGTAAAATTATTATAGCAAAACAAAATATTTAATTAAGCAATCAAGTAAGGCTCATTATGATTACTTACAAAGAATATAAAAATGACCGATAAGACAGTGGTTCTTATCGGTTACCTATTGGTGGAGCGGTGAAAACCTAAAACGAATTTTAACTCAATCTTTTTTTACAAAAACTCTTTTTTCCGCATTTTGGGCATTTCAAATTTCTTTTTGTCAACGTATGTGTGCCGCAGATAAAATCTTTCATTGACGGCACAAATTTTTCACCGCAATTAGGACATTCGTAAACCCCTGCATCAACAGTCAAAACGCAACATACGCCTATGCCGAGAATTATGATAATAAGCGAGAAAATGATACTACCGATTTTCAACCAAATAGGTGCGGAAAGCAGAGCGCTCAAAAGAATTATCGAAAGACCGGCAAGAATTGTTATTGCGGCTACAATGCAAGAAATAGCCAATCGTTTTTTTGCTTCGTTCCTTTTTTTCATTAAGTCAGTAACAATATATTCTTCGGCATTTTCTTTATAATGTTTTTCGTCCAAACGTTCGCCCGAAAGTAATTCGTTTATGCTAACATCAAATAAATCACTTAAAATTTGTACCATTTCAACGGGCGGTAGATAATTGCCGTTTTCCCAACGTGAAACCGTTTTATTTGTTACACCAATTTGTTCGCCCAATTCTTCTTGCGTAAGATTTTTTTCTTTGCGCAATTCGGCTAAAAACGTACCGATTTTTTGCATATCCATAATGAATATCTCCTTTCGTTTGATAGCACCATTATAGCACATAAATACGGAAAAGTATTACCCACAAACAGCGAATTTGAAACAAACAATAGGACTATGGCACTGTTGCGGGTGCTTGAACGCGCGGTTGCGTCGAATATCATAAACCTAAACAACGGCAAAACAGCGGTTGCGTTAATTTGCAACCGCTGTTTTTGTTATCCAAATTCACAATAAGCAATCGATTTTAAAAATAAAACTTCAAAATTAACACTCTATTAACAAATATGTGTTAAAATATAATCGTTAAAAATTTCGGGAGAATAACTATGATTAAAATTCTTGTGGTTGAAGATGACGAAAATCTTAATATGTCGGTCTGTAAGCATTTATCGGCGCACGGGTATATGGCAAAAGGTTGTTTGAACGCCATAAATGCAATAGACGTTATGTCTGCGGGAAAGTACGACTTGATTATTTCGGATATTATGATGCCTAAAATGGACGGCTTCGATTTTGCCCGCAACATACGTGAGTTGGATAAAAACATTCCTATTCTCTTTATGACCGCCCGCGACGATTTTTCGGCAAAGGAAAAGGGCTACAAAATAGGTATAGACGATTATATGACGAAGCCCATAGATTTGGACGAGCTTCTTTTGCGGATAACCGCGCTTTTGCGCCGTGCAAAAATAGCAACGAGCAAAAAACTTGTAGTCGGCAATCTCACTCTCGACGAGGACGCTGTAAGCGCGGAGGTTGACGGTCAGCCCGTTATTTTAACTTTAAGGGAGTTTCAGATTATATATAAGCTGTTATCCTATCCGAATAAAACCTTTACAAGAGGTCAGCTTTTGGATGAGTTCAGCGGATATGAAAAAGAAAGCGGTTTACGTTCGGTTGACGTTCATATTACTAATTTAAGGCAAAAGTTCGAAGCCTGTAACGGATTTAAGATAAACACTATCCGCGGGCTTGGCTATAAGGCGGTACTCTTATGAAAAAAGAAGATAGAGATTTGCGTATAACCGTAAACGGCACGCGCACGGTTTTATACGTTATAATTTTATGTGTAACGAGCGCGTTGAATACAGCGTTTTTATTTTTGAATATAAAGTTATGGAATATGCTGCTGCCGGGACCGCTCATTTACAGTATTATGGGGGCGTTTGTAATTCTTTCAAGCGGCATTCTCGTCTTTGTCATTTGGATAATATACCGTCAGTTTATTATTAAACCGCTTGATAAAGTGCGGCTTGCCGCAAAGCAAGTTGCCGCAGGCGATTTTTCGGTACGTATTCCACAACACCGTAAAGACGGAAAAAAGGACGAATTTCAGATATTGTACGACGATTTCAATATGATGGCGACAGAGCTTGCAAGCACCGAAATAATGAAAACCGACTTTATTTCAAACGTATCGCACGAATTGAAAACGCCGATTTCGGTCATACAGAATTTTTCCGCAATGTTGCAAAGCGAAGGTATAACGGATGACGAACGAAAACAGTACGCGTTGAAAATACACGAAGCGACCAAAAGACTGTCGATACTTGTAATCGATATATTGCAGCTTTCCCGTTTAGAAAATCAAAAGATTGTAGTTAATAAAAAGAGCTACAATTTAAGTGAACAGCTGTGCCGCTGTATTCTCGGCTTCGAGCAGGTTTGGGAGGATAAGAATATCGAATTGAATTCCGATTTGGACGAAAATATAGAGTTAAATTCAGACGAGAACTTATTGGATATTGTCTGGAATAATCTCATATCAAACGCATTGAAATTTACTCCCGATAACGGTATTGTCGAAGTAACGGCAAAACGGGTTGACGGTTACGCTGTTATTTCCGTCAAAGACAACGGTTGCGGTATGACCGAACACGATATTAAGCACGTTTTCGATAAATTTTATCAAGCAGATACTTCACACGCCACCAAAGGCAACGGACTTGGGCTTGCGCTTGTGAAAGAAATTATTACTTTGGTTCAGGGTGATATAACGGTTGACAGTTTGCCCGACAAAGGCTCGATATTCACCGTTAAAATAAAACTCGATTAAATATTAAACAATTGAAATCCGCTCGGAATTTTCCGAGCGGATTTTTCACTCTTAACAAACATAAAATATTAGCTTAACGAACGCTTAATAATTCTCTGATATTCTGATTGCGTAATAAGGAGAACGGCAATGAAACAGAGAAATAATTTAGTAGAACTGTTCAGATTTATATTCAGTCTATTGGTAGTTGGATATCACGTTCAGTTTACCTTTGGCGGCGGACTGAATTTTTTCGCAAGCGGTTCGCTTGCCGTGGAGTTTTTCTTTTTGATTTCGGGATACTTTATGGCAAAGTCCGTAGAAATGATAGCGACTCAGGAACGCTACGGGGTATGTAAAAACAGTCTTAAATTTATGGGCGGCAAGATAAAAGGAATTTTGCCCGTTCATTTAATGGCTATTGCCGCAATGATAGTAGTCGTAATTATTTTTGATTTTGCCAATGCAGACAGAGTACTTTTCAAAGGTTTGCCGAGCATCTTTTTGGCGCAAGAAGTTGTTGTTTGGAGTGAAGCCTATGCAGACGCACTCATAATTCCGGAATGGTATCTGTCGGCTATGCTTATCTGTATGCTGATAATGATACCGATAGCATTGCTTTTAAGGAAAAAGCTCAAAGGCGTTTTCATTCCCGCTGTATTGCTCGGCGTTCTCGGTGTTATCGCCGTTGTCCTCGGCTTTTGTATGAATTGGAAAATTACAACTACTTTTGTCTATGATTTGAGAGCTTGGGGCGAAATGTGCGTAGGAATGATCGCTTATTGGCTTTCGGTTGCAATCGGAAAGCGCGAAATAAGTAAGGCGGGTTGCATTGCTTTGAAATCTGCGGAAATTATATGCTACTGCACACCCGTTATATTCGGATTTGTTCCTATGAGCAGTTCGCTTTATCCCGTAGGAATGGTGATAGCCGTAATTTGCACTTTCATAGCTTTGTCAATTACTTTTTCGGGAAAGGGCAACCAAATAAAGAATGTTGCAATCAATAGACTATTCGGGTTTCTCGGTGGATTATCCCTTGCAATTTATCTGTTCCACCCCGTTGTGCTTGCCGTTCTCAATTATGCTTATGCGGATTGTACGGAGTTACTGAAATATTTAATCGTGTTTGGAACAACGTTGTTTTTTGCAGCTATTTATGCGGGTATTCGTAAGCTCGTTGCAATTAAAAAGCGCAGAAATATTCTTAACAAACAAAAAAAGTTTGCTTAACAATCGCTTAATAAGTCGGCGTTATCCTACGGGTACAAAATCACTTTAAGGAGACAGTAGTATTATGATTATTACAGTTGTATGCGATATTTTAGGGGAAGAGAATAACGGAACAGCCGTTGTTACGATGAACCTTATCCGTCATTTGAAAAAAGAAGGACATACCGTGCGTATTCTCTGCGCCGACCAAAGCAAACAGGGCTTGGAAAATTTTTACGTCGTTCCGAATAAAAGCTTCGGAAAAGCGTTGGACGCGCTTGTAAAAAAGGTCGGGGTAAGCCTTGCAAAGGTAGATAAAAGCATAGTGGCAGAAGCTCTTGACGGAGCGGACCACGTTCATATTATGTTGCCGCTCGGCTTGGGGTTAGCCGCTGCAAAAATGGCGCACGAAATGAACATTCCTCTTACGGCAGGTTTTCATATGCAGGCGGAAAACCTTACGAGCTATATCGGATTGAAAAAAATCCGCCCCGTAAACACGTTGGTTTATAAGCTTATCTATAAATACCTCTACCGTTATTGCGACGGCATACATTATCCTACCGAATTTATCAAGAACGTTTTCGAGAGCCGCACGAAAAAAACAACGCCGGGCTACGTTATATCGAACGGCGTACATTCTTACGTTCAGAAGCGTAATGCGGAAAAGCCCGCGGAACTAAATGATAAAATCGTAATTTTGAGTACGGGAAGATATTCGGGCGAAAAATCGCAGGATACGCTTATCAAAGCAATTTCCCGTTCGGCTTATAAAGACAGAATACAGCTTATTCTTGCGGGGCAGGGATTAAAGGAAAAGAAATACAGACAGCTTGCAAAGGATTTGCCCATACAGCCCATTTTCAAGCTGTATGCCCGTAATGAAATAATAGACGTTCTTAACTACTGCGATTTATATGTTCACCCCGCCGTTGACGAGTTGGAGGGAATAGCCTGTCTTGAAAGTATCGCTTGCGGAAAAATGACGATTGTTTCGGATTCCCAAAACAGCGCAACGAAAGATTTTGCAATCGACGATAAATGTATTTTCAAGCATAAGGATCCGAAAGACCTTGCGCGCATTATAGACTATTGGATCGAACACCCCGAAGAACGCGCGGAATACGAAAGCAAATATTTGGCAAGTTCCGCAGTTTACAGACAAGAGGACTGTATGCGGAGAATGAGTGCGATGATTGCCGAGGTTGACAACAAAAAGCAAAACGTTGAAGAAAAGGAATTGCCTATTTTGTATGTTTCTCAGTTTCAAGCCGACGATGCGCTCGTACACAAGGCGGCATAAAATAAATGCAATATTTTTATTGGTTGCTTTTGATTGTCGGCAGCTTTCTTCTCGGCAGTATTATGTTTTGCGAGATAATCCCGAAGAAAGTTTTACATAAAGATATTTGCGAAATAAGCGTTGACAACAATCCGGGCGCATTCAACGTATTTAAGCATTGCGGGAAGAAAATAGGAATACCGTGTTTGCTACTTGACGTGCTGAAAGGTTTTATACCCGTATTGCTTGCAAGTCTTTTAATGGATACGCATAATATAGCTTTTTCGTTTATATTGCTTGCGCCCGCGCTCGGACACGCCGTAGGACTGTTTAATCGGTTTAACGGGGGAAAGTGCATAGCGGTTTCGTTCGGGATTATGCTCGGACTTTTGCCCGTAACTTATATACCGTTCGTAACGTTGGCTGCTTTGTATATACTGTTTTCTACTGTTATAAAAATTAAAAATGCCGCCATAAGAAGCATAATCGTCTATGTTGTTTTTGCGGTTGTAACCTGTACCGTTCTCGGAATGTCGGGAAATATTTATGCTGCCGTAGGGTGCGGTTTGCTTGCATTGCTGCCGATAGTAAAATTCCTTTGTTCAAAGAACGGCTTGGTTAAAAATGATTATCGAGATGTGCAAGTTGCGAAAGACGCTTAATAAGTACCGCCGACAGGGTAACGCTCTGTCGGCGGCTTATTATTTTACTATATAAAAAATAAATCCGAACCAATCACGAGTGATTATGATTGAGTTCGGATTATTTTTATTTGGTGGAGCGATGGTAACCTAAAACGAAATTATGCTAAGACGAAACGCTTTGCCCACTCGATAGGCGCTTCTCTATAATAGCCGCAGTGTCCGTATCCTTTCATTTTGTGAACATTACAACCTTTTAACCTTACATTGCATAATCTTGCTATATCTTCATTTCCGTAAATAAAAGTAATCTTTTTCCGTTCTCGTTCGGGTAACTTGTAAATTTTAGTATTAAAACAGCTTT
>CAJTNY010000002.1 GCA_910577875.1 uncultured Christensenella sp. | reverse complement strand
GGTTGAACAACGCCAAGTATACGGGCGAGTTTTATTTTGGCGAAAGGCTATGCACGAACACATACCCCGCCATTATAGACAAAGACTTGTTCGAGCGAGTGCAAAAGCGTTTGCAAGCAAACCGCTATTTTGCGGGCGGCACGGCAACGGCGCGTGTGCCGTACCTCTTGACGGGGAAAGCCTTTTGCGCCCATTGTCTTACGCCTATGATTTCGGACGGCGGCACGAGCCACACGGGGCAACAACACCATTATTACGCTTGCAAGGGAAAGAAAAAAGGCGTTTGCGAGAAACGCCGAGAAGATAAAGACACGCTGGAATTGTTTGTTACGCAGGTGGTGTATGACTTTTTAAGCGACAAAGAGAACGTGAGCGTTGCCGTCCGCGATACGCTTGCATATTATGCCAAGCGCACGGGCGCGGACAGTATAAAGAGCATTGACGGCAAAATAGCCAAAGTTCAGAAAGACATTGAGGAAATGACAACGGCGTTTATCGAGGCGAAGAACGCGCTTTTGCGGGCAAATATCGAAAAGCGAATGAACGATTATGAAAAGCTAATCGAGGACTTGCAGAGCCAAAAAGCGCAGTTGGAACGCGAGCGCGGCAGACAGTTTACGGAAAAGGACTTTATGTCATTTATTGCCGACCTACTGAAAGGCGACCCCAACGACAAGGAATATCAGCGAAAAATCATTGATAACCTTGTAGTTAAGGTATTAGTGGGCGACGGCGATACTGTTGTATATATCAATTTAAGCAATACGAAAGAAATTGAGAACGTAAGACTTGAAGAAATGAAAACAGCGCTTGAACACATTTTCGGCGTTCAAACGCTATCACCACTGGCGCGCCAAAATAGACGCAAGTTGAACACTTTGTTTGACTTGCGTTTTATTTTACGTAACGATAGCCGTTAAAATTTCCTTAATCGTTTCTACCCAATTTGACACACCGCCGTCGGTTTTACCCGTGCGTAAAATTACAATATTATTTGCAGGCGAAATATATAAAATTTGGTCGGATTTGCCCCAAGCTATTATATCATAACCCGATTGCGCCGACGGTGTGCTATACCACATATATTTATAGCCTATATTCTTACCGGAAAGAAAAGTGTTCTCGTATTCTGCGGAATTTATAGGAAAATCACAAAGAGTTGAATTTGTCAGCCATTTATCATCTATAATTTGCGTTCCGTTAAAATAACCGTTATGCAATACCATACTTCCGATTTTCAAAAAATCTACGGCGCAAAAATTTATTCCGCTCTCCATTTTTTCAAAGCCCGATTTTTTGCTGTCCAAACTCCAAGACGCGTTATATTCCGCTCCTATTTTCTGCCATATTTCAAGCTCAAAAAATTGCGAAACACTTTGTCCCGTACTGTGTTCCAGTATCAAACCGAGCAATAAAGGATGATAATTATTATAATGAAAACGTCCGCTATATTTATCCGTTAAATTTATATGCGACAAAGCAAGTTCTCGCAAATCGTCGTACCAATACGTTAAAGCGTCGTCTCCGAACCATAAAAATTTATTTTCGTCATAAACGATTTCTGAGCGCATAAGCAACAAATCTTCGATAGTAATTTGACCTATTTCTTTATTTTCAAATTCGTGTATATAATTCGAAATAGGTTCGGTAACGCTTTTTATATTGCCGTTTTCTATTGCTTTGCCAATTAAAAGCGAAACAACCGATTTTGCCATAGAAAAAGAAGTGTTGATTGAATTTTCGCTATAACCGTTTGCGTATTGCTCGTATACAATTTTATCGTTTTGTACGATAATGAAAGATGTTGTATCGGTTTTCTTAACAAAATCGGCAAGTGATTTTTGTTTATTTGAGTTTTTGACGGTAATATTTCTTAAATCTGAATTTATATCTTTTATATAAGAATAAGGCTTTTCACTTTTTTCAATAATTCTTTCGGGAAAAACCTTATAATCGGTAACTTTTGAATCCCAATGCGTGAGAACCCTCCCTAAAAAAGTCGGGGAATACATACACGTTGTAGTAACGCATAAAATGAAGAACGCCAAAAGTAATGCAAAAACCGGCGTTATGATACCTATCAATATTTTTTTCTTTTTGTCTAATGCATTTTTCATACAAACATTATATCAAAAATCAGTAATTTTTTCAAGCGTTGAACATAATTAAAGTTAACGATGCTAAAAAATAGGCAGTAATAAACCCGACTGAAACAGTGTACGGATTCAGTCGGGTTTATAAATGCAGCAATATAATTCTAAATTTTCCAGATATCTTTCGCGTATTCTTTTATAGTTCTGTCAGACGAAAAATATGCCGAATTCGCAATATTTATCAACTGTTTTTGGGCGAATAATTTTTTATCCGAATAATCGCGGCAAACTTTAATAAGCGTATTAACATAGCATTCCAAATCATACAATACGAAATAATTGTCGGGTTCGTGCCAACTTGCCCCCGCAGTTAAACTATCGTAAAGTTCCTTAAATTCTCCCGAACCGCCGTCAGAAAAAGTTCCGTCTATAAGACTTTCCACTGCTTTTTTATGATTAGCATTTGACAAAAAGCTTGACGGATTATATCCTTCTTCTTTGAGTTTTGCGAGCTCTTCCACGGTTGCCCCGAAAATATAATTATTCTCTTTCCCTGCTTTCTCGACAATTTCTATATTCGCTCCGTCCATTGTACCGCAGGTTACCGCGCCGTTCATCATAAATTTCATATTACCCGTTCCGCTCGCTTCAAGACCCGCAGTTGAAACCTGCAAAGAAACGTCCGTTCCCGCAACAATCTTTTCCGCATAAGACACGTTGTAATTTTGCACAAACACAACTTTTAATTTACCGTTAGTTTGGCTGTCGGAGTTAACCTTTGCAGCAATCTCGTTGATAAACTTAATAATTGCTTTGGCTCTTTTATACGCCGGAGCACTCTTAGCCCCGAATATGAAAACAGACGGAGTAAAATCGCGCAATTCGCCGCTTTTGATTGCGTAGTAAATTTCAAGAATGGCGAACGCAGTCATAAGCTGTCTTTTATATTCGTGCAATCTTTTGACCTGCGCAAACACAAGAAAGTCGGCAGAAATCTTTACGCCCTCTGCTTTTGCAATATATTTTAATAATTGTTCTTTTTTTGTCTGCTTTACTTGAATAAATTCGTCTATCGTTTCTTCTGTAAAATCGTTAAAACGTTCTAAACAGGTTATATCAACTCTCCATCCGCGACCAATAGTTTTATCCAAAAGCTCCGATAACTCTTTGTTGCACAATTCCAACCAACGGCGGTGCGTTATGCCGTTGGTTTTATTTTGCAATTTATGCGGATAAAATTTATGAGCTGTAGAAAACAATTTGTTTTTTAAAATTTCCGTATGCAACGCAGCGACACCGTTTACCGTTTTGGCAATATATACGGCAAGGTTAGCCATATAAAATCTGCCTTCTGAATATATCGCCATATCCGTTATCTGCTCTTTTCTGCATCCCAATTCTTTAAATTCGTGAACGGCATATTCGCCGATTTTTATCATAATATCGGCGATTTCTGGCAAAATCTTTTTTACATAATCATCGTTCCAGCACTCTAATGCTTCCGGCAAAATCGTGTGGTTTGTATAGGCAAACGTCTGTTTTGCAAGTATTAGTGCATCCGCAAAATCCATACCGTATTTCTTAGTAAGCAGTCTTATAAATTCCGCTATTGCAATAACAGGGTGAGTATCGTTTAATTGAATTACGTTAAACTCGGGGAATTTAACGAAATCTTTTCCGTGCTGCCCGACGAAGCCTTCCAAGAGCTCGCCGACAGCCGCCGCAGAAAAGAAGTATTCCTGACGAAGACGTAAAATTTTTCCGTCTTCAGTATCGTCCGCAGGATAAAGATACTCGCTGATTTTTTCCGCCTCGGCGCTTCCTTCGGCCTGAAACAAACGCAACCTGTTTATTTTCTTACCGAAAACAGGCATATCGTAAGGCACAGCATAAACTTTCATATCTGCAAACTCTATAAGCCGTTTTTCATCATCGCGGCGGATAGACCACGGGTCGCCGAAACGTTGCCAATCATCGGGCAGTTCCACTTGAAAACCGTTTTCTATCGCCTGTTTAAAAAGTCCGTATTTGTAACGTATTCCGTAGCCATGAAGCGGCAAACCCAAACCGGCAGCCGAATCGAGAAAACAAGCCGCCAATCTTCCAAGTCCGCCGTTACCTAGCGCGGCATCCTCTATTTCTTCAAAAACGTTTATATCAATACCCTTTTCCGCAAGCACACATTTTGTTTCCTCAAGAACGCCGAGTTCTAAAAGATTGTTATAAAAACTTCGCCCTATCAAAAACTCCATTGAAAGATAATAAGCATTTTTCCCATTAAAAGGTTTTGCGCTCTGCATTCCGTACTTCATTGCAAGCAACGATATTTCATTGTAAAGATCTAATGTCGTTTTACCGTTTGTATCGAGTTCTTTTAATTTTTCAATAAACTTTATTTTGTCCATTATTTCACCTTGTCTAGCCGTATATTGATTAAATTATTTTAATTTCTCTTTCCTTTTCTACAACGCCTATTTTATCCATATCCGGCGCAATGAAAATATCGCCGTCGTATTCTCTGTCCGTCTTAACGTAAACAGTATTATCACCTATTTTACATTTTAAAAATTTATCCTCTCCGTATTCTAAAACACTTTCAACCTTTGCCGGTATACCTGTATCGGATACGACAGTATCGTGAATTCCGCATTCCATTTTAAGCGTGGATACATACGCTTTTTTTACTCCGAGCGCAGAAAATATTTTTTGCACCGCATCGTCTGATGCGCTGAAAAACACGTCTTCCGTTAAAAATCCGAATTCTATTGTTTTCTTATTTTTAACTTTACCGTTTTGTTCTATTCTTCGCTTAGTTTTACGTTTTACAAACGTACAGTTAAAACTGTTTACTTCGTTAATGGGCGCAATTACATTTTCGCCGTCCGCAATAACGGTTATTTTTTTGAAATCTATTCCGATATTCACAGTGTTCCTTTCGATTTTTTCGTGAGATAAGGCAAACAGTCTGCCGCCGTTAACCGCAAGCGAAAAAAGATTTATTCCGTTAATTTCTTCGCACGAAACTATTTCCGCTTTAATTTTTCCGCCGAAAGTCACAGCGTTAGAAGGAAGAAGCAATTCGCCGTTTGTATTTGCGCACTTTATTGCGGAAGGAATTTCAAACGCAGTTCCGTGGAATATTAGTTTTCCGTCCTTTATTTGACAATCCAAATAATTATATTCTGGAACGCGAGGCAATACGGAGTTCTCCGTTTCTTTGTCGAACAAATGCGCTTTCCCGATGTCAAGCGCAACTTTAATTATATCGCCCGAATTTATTTCCTTTCCGCAATTGTCTTTAATGATAATTCTCGAACTCCCCGCCTCCTCTTGAAAGCCGCATAAATAAGCGTAAATAAGCGTTTCGTTTCCGAGTTCTTCCCTGTGAGATACAACGGCATTTATTACTGCAAGGTTATTTTCCGAATTGCTCTCCGCAAGAGAAACATCTTCGGCTCGGAATCCTATATATACTTTGGTTTTACCGTCAAGACTTGAAGGCTTTGCTTTATACAGCAACGAATACGGAACTTTAATATCGGCATCCGAGCAGTCGAATTTAATTATTACGTATTCTCCGTCTTTTTTAAGCGTACCTTCGAAAAAGCTCATCTGAGGAGTACCGATGAAGCCTGCGACAAATTTGTTTGCAGGATAATTATAAAGGTTTTTTGGCGTGTCTATTTGCTGGACGTATCCGTTTTTCATAACAACAATACGCGTCCCCATAGTCATAGCTTCAACCTGGTCGTGCGTGACATAGATAAAAGTAGTTCCCAGCTTTTTATGCAGTTTGGCAATCTCGGCTCTCATCTGGGTTCTGAGTTTTGCATCCAAATTCGAAAGAGGCTCATCTAAAAGCATTACTTTCGGCTCTCGAACGATAGCGCGTCCGAGAGCGACCCTTTGCCTCTGTCCGCCCGACATTTCTTTCGGTTTTTTTCCGAGATAATCTGTTATGCCCAAAATTTCCGCCGCCTCGATTACTCTACTGTGTATTTCGTCTTTGGGCAATTTTCTAAGTCTGAGCCCGAACGCAATATTTTCGTAAACGGTCATATGCGGATAAAGCGCATAATTTTGGAAAACCATTGCTATATCCCTGTCCTTGGGTTCCATATCGTTTACGATTGTATCGCCTATTTTAAGTTCACCTGCGGAAATATCTTCCAAACCCGCAATCATTCTGAGCGTTGTGGATTTTCCGCAACCCGAAGGTCCGACGAACACAATAAACTCTTTATCTTCTATCTCCATATTAAAGTCGTTTACCGCCTTCGTGCCGTTTGAATATACTTTGTAAATATGTTTTAAACTTACGTCAGCCATTTTTATATTACCTCTTATCCTTTTACGGAACCTCCCGTAACGCCCTCTACATAGTAACGCTGCAACCAGATAAACAGAGCCGTTATAGGAATAGAAACCACAACGGCGGCGGCACAGAACACCGTAAAATATTCGCTCGCTAGCACGGAGTTATCCAGCCACGACTTCATACCGACTGCGACCGTATATTTTTCAGGATCGCCGAGCATTATGAACGACGAGAACATATACTCTCCCCAAGGCGCAATAAACGCCGTTAAAATTGTATAGATAATTATAGGTTTTGCCAGCGGCAAAATAATTTTCATAAACACTGTGTGTCGGCTTGCTCCATCTATACGCGCAGCTTCATCCAATGATCTCGGTATCGTATCAAAAAAACCTTTGCATATGTAATACTGCATCGCAGAGCTTGCGGAATATACCAATATCAACCCGAACAGATTTTGTGTAAGATTTATTTCTTTCAAAACGAAATATACCGCCGTCATTGATAAAAAGCCCGGAAACATACCGAGAATCAGCATTAAATTCATAAGCGGTTTACGCATTTTAAAACGAAGCCTTGAAAGCGCATAACTCGTCATAAGCACAATTATAGTCTGAACTATCGTTACAACCACTGAAACAAGCATAGTATTACCGTACCAGGTTAAAAACTTGGTTTCAGTAAAGAGCTTTATGTAGTTATCGAACGTCCATCGTTTGGGAAAAATCGAGTTGGACGCCATACCCGAACCTCCACTGAACGACTGAATTATCAGTATTAAAAACGGTATAAGCCAAACAAGCGAAATTAATACAAGTACTGTGTAGATAATTATGTTCGTAATCCGTTCTTTTCCTTTTTTACTCCTGAATTTCCTGTTATTCATTACATAAAATCCTCCTCGTTTTTCACCGATTTGGAATGATTGTAAAGAACGAGCGAAAGCACCGCAACTATTACAAACGTGAATATACCTATAACAGAAGCAAGCCCGAATTGACTTTCGCTTACCGTAAGTTTATACAGCCAGGTTATCAAAAGGTCGGTCTTACCCGCAAACTGCATATCGAGAGATGACGGATTACCGCCCGTAAGCAAAAATATCACGTTAAAGTTATTCAGGTTTCCGATAAACTGAGTTATAAGATAAGGCGTAGTTATATGAAGCATATACGGAAGAGTTATTTTCATATAAGCTCTAACTGGACTCGCTCCGTCCATACGCGCCGACTCGTATAAATCCTCGGGGATATTCATCAGTATACCGGTACAGATAAGCATAGAATAAGGAATACCTATCCACATATTTACAACGATAACGGTAATCTTAGCGGCAGTGCCGTTCGTAAGAAAAGGTATCGGCTTGCTTATCCAGCCTAAATTCAGCAAAATATTGTTCAAAAGTCCTTGGTCGGAAAGTAGTTGCGACATAAACATCAGAGAAACGAACTGCGGAACGGCTATAGTCATAACAAGTATTGTACGAAAAACCTTTTTACCTCTCACGCCTTTCTTGTTTATTAAAATAGCTACTATCATTCCCAATATGTAATTGGTAAATGTTGCAAACAACGCCCAAACAATAGTCCACAGCAACACTTCGGCAAACGTGTAGGCAAATACTTTACTGTTCGCCGAAATTCCTCCGCCTAAAACATTTACGAAATTGTCCATACCAACCCATTGAAACAATTCTTTAGGAGGATAATGAACTTTGTCGAAGTTAGTAAATGCGATAAATACCATAAAGAATATCGGCAATATCGTAAATACTACCAAGCCTAAAAGAGGAATCGACAGCAATGATTTATGATAATTTTCGTTTGCATAAGAACGTAGCTCGTCTTTTACGTCGGGAAGTTTGAGTTTAGCTTCCTCAAACTGCTGAATAAGGTAACTACCCTTTACGTTGTGATACCACACGAAAACAAATCCAGCCATTATAAACAGCGTAAGCAAGGAATAAAGTAATATAAGCAAACTGTTATCGTAATACTTATACGTAAAAATTCCCAAGCCTTCATCCCATACTTCTACGCGGGCGGTTTCGCCCAAACTACCCATTTTAGACAGGTATTTCCAACCGAAAAATACCATATATAAAACGAAACAAATCTCAAATACGAGATAAAATATTCCGCGCAAATATTGCTTTCTCGCTATAAGACCGAAGCCCATTGCGCCGAAAGACAACCGCGTTTTCCAATCCCCGTCTTTTGCCGCTTTGCCGATATTGATAAATATACCCGAAAAAGCAAGCCACAGTTTATATAATTTTTTCGGTATAGCCTTAAAAAACGCCGAAAAAGCCGCAGGCAAGCGCTTGAAAAAGCCTTTAAAATTAAACCAAAACTTTTCAAGCGGCGACATTTTCAGATATTCCAAATTCATATTCCAACTCCAAACAACTTAATTTATCGATGACTTCATCAACTCTACCATAGTGTTCAGTCTTTCCTGATATGAAAGTTTGCCGTCCGTACCCATTTCGTTTAACAAATCTTTTATTATGTAACTTCCGTAAGTTTTTAAAGGCTCCCAAAAATTAGTAGGAACGGAAACCTGTTCCAAAGCAAACTTGTTCTGTTCGTTAAGCGCCTTGACGGTAACATCATTCTTAACCGAATCAAGTGCCAATAAAGTATTGTTGGAAGGAACCGTCAGATGCTTTTCAAAACGGACTTTCTGCATAGCTTCGCTTGAAAGAAATTTTGCAAGTCTGTGAGCCTCGGCGGGATTTTTGCAATGAGAATTTACGCCTAAAAGTTTATAGCCTATAAAAGAGGCAAGCTGTTTTGTTTCGCCTTCGACGGTTACGGTCGGAAGTTTGCATACACCGTAATTGTCGCCGAGTTTTTGTTGTATAGATTTAACGAGCCAAGTGCCGGTAACCGCAGCCGCCATATCGCCAGTACCGAACTTAGTCGTAATGGTGTTGTTATCGGTATTGCTTCCCGCAAAAGATTTACTGAGCGTAAGTTTATGCATAGCTTTCGAAGCCTTTATACCTTCTTCACCGTTAAACCCTTCCAAACCGACCTCTGTTTCTTTATAGTTATTCTTATAATCGTACTTTACGCTGTAATTACAGCCAAACGAGAAAAACCAGCCTGCGGTGTACCAAGGTACATCCAGAGCCCAGCCGATTTGTTTATTCTTATTTTCGCAAGCAGCAATAACGCCTTCAAGCGTCGCCGTCTGCTCTTCCGTGATTACGGATTTGTCATATACCAAAAAATATCCATTACCCGATGCATACGGATAACCGTAAACTTCCTCCTCAGCCGTGCCGTAATTTATAGAACCCGCCTCAACCGAGTCAACGCTGTTGCTCGATTTTATAAATTCGAGATTTTCTCCTCCTATTCTCGCCAGCGCACCGGAACGCAAAAGCGGAATAAGCTGATCGTTGGCATAACAAAAGACATCGGCAGCCGCGGAAGTATCTTTACTTACGTTGCTGTAAGCCATATCCTCTTCTCCTATACCTACGGTTATATCGTAATTTTTATCCGGATTTGCTTTTTTAAACTCTTCAACCATTTCCTTAAAAGTCGTCTCCTGAGCGGCAGAACCCCAGACGGTTAATTTGATAGTGTCGCCTTTACCACCTGTACCGCCGCAACCAGCAGCGCACGCCAAAGCGCCGAAGCTGAGTAAACCGCATATAACAAAAGATGTAATTTGTTTTTTCATAAAAATTTCCTCCTGATTTTATAAGATATTTTTTATAACGACAGCTCCGTTATCGAATATTCTGTCATTATCGCAATTAAGTGTAAATATTGTTTCGCCGATTTGCGCAAGCTTTATATCTTTGCCGCTAGTATTGAAATACGCCGTGATTTTTTCAATGTCTTTCGTTCTGGCGATTTTTAGCAAACCGCCGTCAGCCGAAATTTCACACTCTCCTCCGCACAACGGGCTTAAGCCTTTCAATGCAATAATTTGTTTATAAGCTTCCGCATATTGTTCGTTAGAATCCGTAAACGTCCAATCAAAAGTTTTACGGCAATCGGGGTCCCCGCCGCCATCCAGAGGCAATTCCGTACCGTAGAAAATACAGGGCATTCCCGGATACATAATCATCGCGCACAGCGCACATAACACTTTGTCTGAATTTCCGCCTGCAAAGCGAAGAAAGCGCGGCGTGTCGTGATTGTCTAAAAAGTTAAGCGCCATTGCGTTTGCCTGTTCTGTATTTTTCATAAGCAAACCGTTCATTCTCTCGGACGCCCTTTCTGCCGTTATCGGGTTAAGACCGAAATAATCGACGAGTATCTTTTGAAGTTTAAAATTCATAACCCCGTCTAACTGGTCGCCTTTAAGCCATTGTTCGCTCTCGTGCCATATTTCGCCCAAAATAAGCGCTTCGGGGAATTTATTCTTCACTTCCTTACGCAACTGCCGCCACATTTCATGAGAAATTTCGTCAGCGACATCTAAACGCAAACCGTCAAAGCCTATATTAAGATAAGCGAGAGCTATATCTATAAGATATTTTCGCGTTTCGGCATCGTTAGTGTTCCACTTTGGCATATACTTACAATCGGCAAAGTACGCATAATTACCCATTGACACGTCGGGGTAATCTCCGTCTATAATAAAGCAATTATAATATTTCGATTTTCGTCCCTTTTCCAAAACGTCGCGAAAACGCTTATGGCTCACGTCGCAATGATTGAATACAGTGTCGATAACAACTTTTATGCCGAGTTTTTTCGCCGAAACTAAAAAAGCTTTCAGTTCACCGTCTCCGCCAAACTGCGGGTCAACCGCAAGATAATCGGTTATGTTGTACTTATGATTTGTCGGAGAAAGAAAAACTGGCGTTAAATATATTGCGTTTATGCCCATACTTTTCAAATACGGAAGTTTTTCTCTGACGCCGCATAAATCTCCGCCCGTAAACGAATACCTGTCGATTTCTCCGTCCCAACGCGTATTAATATAACTATCGTCTTTCACGACGTTTCCACGCGCAAATCTGTCTACGAAAATCTGATAAAACACAGCTTCGCGCGTCCAATCAACAACGGGCATTACGTCTACGCTATTTATATAAGGAAACTGAAAAAACGTATAATATGCGCATTCGAAGTTGTAATCCGTGGACAAGCCTTCTTCGGAATAATAATAAACCTTATCATTTTCCGTAATACGGAAAATATAAGCAAACCGTGCGTCGGAAAATTTAAGCTTCACTCTGTAATAGGCGAAAATCCCGTCGACAGCGCACCTTTGCATAATAACGACAGACCTTTTTTTTGTAAAGTCGTATTTATTGTTATACAGTATTTCAACCGTCAAATTATCGTCCGCAGACGCGCGTAAAATAACCGTAAGTCCGTTGTCCGCGGTAGCATATGCAAACCTGCTTTCAGGTTGATGAAACAGAGCGAATTTATTCATAATCTTTACTTTACAAGCATCGTGTGCACCATTCCCTGCACACGCTCCGTAGCCATATTGAAACAATCGATAAGCGCGTCGATTTTGTTCTGGGTGTTAGATGGGACTAAATGCACGTTTCTACCGTGTATTTCCGCAATTTCTTTCAGCGAAGAATTTACCGTAACGATATTACCTTCGGGTATTTTATTACAGTCGTTTCCGTATAAGAAAACCACATCGGAAGCGAGTTCTCTTATCTCCTGTTTGAGCGTTTCATTGTACATATCGAGAAGAACGATAGAAAAATTACCTTTACCGAACTCCTTCTCACCGCTTTTGACGACATACGAAAAGTCCTGATAAACCTGAAAAAACAGTTCGTCGCGAATTTTTCCGTCTACGGCCAAAAATGGTACGAAATTCTCTTTCGCGAGACGGCGGAATTTTTCCTCTTCCATTCCCACGCAAATTATAGCGTCGGCGGTATCTACCTTCGTTTCTTCGAGATAAGTGCGCATAATAAGGTTGAAACCGCACCTTTCAAACGTTTTGCCGAGCAATCTTAAAAAATCATAACTTTCTGCTTTTTGCAAGACCGTTCGGTGTTTTTCCATCAATATAATAATGTTACGACTCTTGCTGAGTGCAAGCGACTGTGCAAGGCGTGAGGGACGGAAGTTATAAAGATTTACTATCTGTAATACTTTATTCTTCGTTTCCTGAGTGTATCTTTCCTCGTGAATTCCGTTGATTATGTACGAAACAGTCGCTACCGACACACCGGCTAAACGCGCTATGTCTTTTATTGTTATTTTTTCCATATTAAAATTCACGTCCTGTTCAGTTTCCGAAATTCAAACTTAAAGCAATCAGATTTTTAATCTTTGGGCTGCATATAGATGGTCATCGTACTGCCCGTATCGTAAAATTTTATGTAAATTTTATAATGCGCGGACTTTTTAGCCGTACATACGACTTTATCGCCAGATTCGGCTTTTTCAAGATAATCTGCGGTATCGTTGTTTTCCATAGCGCTTGCTTCCAGCGTTATACTACTTTTTCCGCCGAGGGAAACAGGCGCTTTTTCCGCTTCTTCGGAACCGTCTATTCCTGCCGTAAATACGGTTATCTCGTCATCGGGATTAAGTTCGAACCAGTCGTTATAAATTTGCACAGGCGCGCCGTATCCAAGGTCGTATGCGTTCGGAACGTCCGTACCCGCTATATTCAGAGTTATTATTTCGCTTTCGCCTGTCGACGCGCGCTTTACAGACATATAATGTTTGGGCAATACATCTGGAACATCTTCGGGCGCGACGGGGTCCCTGCGCTGTGAAAGATCGGCACGCCAGTCTGCATAAAGAAACATCTTTTCCGAAACAGCAGGCATTTCATCAAAATACGTAACGGTAGCATCTACAATCGTCCACCAGCCGTTAAACGAATACAAATTGCCGTCTTTATCCGTTCTGGCGCTTGACGGCAGAGGAAGTTCTTCTCCCTCCGCCAAAGTACAAAGATATGCGTTTTCAGTGAAAATTGCAAGGTTTTCCTCGGCGCTTAATTTTTCGGCGCCCGAAGCTATGACATTTTCAATCTTTCTTCCCTCTTCGAAATAAGTACCAGGTACGAGATAAACGGCATTCGCGCTTGCGGACGAAGAAACAGAACCGTCCGACGCGCTTGCGGAAACCGCAACGCCTGAAACACCTGCCAAGAGTATACTTGTAAGAGCCAAAGCCAAAATCTTTTTCATTACGGTTCCCCCCTTATTTAACCCTGTAAATATGCATTGACATTGCAGGAAATCTTCCCGAACCCGTCAAGCCGTTGCCGTACAGACGACTTGCGCCTTCTGGAACAATATAGTTACAAACAGCATCGTTTGTGCCCGCGTTGACATAAACGAGTATTTCGTTCTCTGAGTCGCAAACGGAATAGCATATAACCGAGCCTGCCGTGTAACGGTTAACAACTTTACCTCTCGACAAAACAGGATTTTCTTTGCGGATTTTTATTAAAGATTTGTATGAATTAAATACAGAACCGACGTCCGCGCGCTGTTCTTCTACGCCGTCAAGCTGCATATTAAGCGAATCCCACTTCATCGTATAGTTATTGAAACCGATCTGATAATTACAGTTGGCACTACTTCCCGCTACGTCTTTGGTCCATTTCATCGGCTGGCGGTACCACCTGTCCTCATGACCCGAGCTGTCTCCCGCAGGATTTGCAGTTTTTGTTCCGAACATACCGAGCTCGTCGCCGTTGTATATCCAGGTAAGCCCGGGAACGGTCAGACACATTCCGCCCCAAAGTTTTGCAAGATTTTCAGATAAATTCCAATTCACATCGCCGCGCTTAGACGAAAGCGGAACGCCTGCGTCCGTTTTAAATAATTTATCGCGAGCACGCTGAACGTCGTGATTCGACGTGAACACGCCGTCTATATAATCTTTTCTGAAAAGTGAAAAGTCGAACTGCGCCGCCGCGTATTGGTTCATAATTTTTTTAGCGTTTTCGCTTCTCACGGTAGAAGTCGTCGCGGTCGCAATGCTATTGAGCGCGTAAGTTGAATCGTAATACCAATTGAAATTGAATTGCGAATCCAAACCTTCATACATACCAGCGAGATTCATAGGGTCGCCGTTAAAGTTTTCGCCCAGAAGAAGCGCGTTGGGATAGCTTGCTTTAAGCTTTGCATTGAACTCCGTGAAGAAGTGGGCGTTCTTTTTCATATCGAACGAATAATCGCCGTCGGCGGATATATCGGTTACAACCCTGTCGGAACTGTCGCGGCTTTCGTTTGCCATATAAATATGCTTTACCGCATCGAGACGGAAACCGTCAAGCCCGAAACTCATCCAATAGAGCGCTACGTCCAAAATAGCGTCGCGCGTCGCCTGATAGTCAAAGTTGAGTTCAGGCATAGACGAGCCGAAACTCGAATAGAAATAATATCCGTTCGAATCTTTAAACCATTGAGCCTTTGCCGCCGGATTTTTTATAGACTGAACATACTCTTCGTTCTGCCACGTATAGAAATTACGGTAATCGATTTCTTTTTTCGTGCCGTCGGGAAGTTTTATCGTTTCTTTGACAAGGTTCTGCGATTTGACGAACCAAGGATTCGAAATAGACGTGTGGTTTAAAACAAAGTCCATAAGAACTTTCATACCCTTCTGATGCGCCTTGAAAAGCAGTTCCCGATAGTCGTCAATCGTTCCGAATCTCGTGTCGACCGTAAAATAATCCATTATATCGTACCCGTGATACGAATTAGACGTCTGGAACGGAGTAAGCCAAAGCGTATCTACACCGAGCTCGGAAAGATAATCGAGTTTATTTATAACGCCCCTCAAATCGCCCATACCGTCGCCGTTGCCGTCGGCAAACGACGCAATGAACACTTGATAACCAACGCTGTTTTCTTCCCAACCTTCCGCAACGGGCTGCTGCGCGTAAACGTTATTGTTGCCTTTATTGGATACAACGTCGTATTTGGTAACCGCAGAACCGGGTTCGAGTCCCTCATACGGGTCGTTAACCTCGAAGTTCGTAAAAGTCGCCGAACCGTTGCCTACGGAGCCCTGCGTCACGAACCAGTGATAATCGCCTTTGGCGCGCTTTGATTCCGCAAGTTCGACGTATACGTCGCCCCCGTCGTTTACCCAGAAACCAGTACCGTTTATTCGGCTGTCAGCCGAATAAACCTGAATTCCAAGTATTGACGTACCGTCGTAAGTTATGGTAAGCCCCTTATCGTCGCGGGTAGATTCATCCCAGCCCCCGTCGCTGTAAGAAGCCTTTAAATCTATATCATAGACGGCGCCGGACTCGTCTATCTTCATAGGATAGAACGCTCTGCCTTCGGTGCTGTTAGGAAAATAGTCCCATACCCAAAGCCCCCAGTCGCCGTAAATTGACGAATTTATCTGCGCGGAATAGTCGGGAGCGGAAGCGGAATTTACCATACCCTGCTCCGTAACCGAATGCTCGGCGCGCAAGTAATGTATATACATATGCCCGGGTTCGCCCCAGGTTAAATTTTCTTCATAGCGCCTTGCCGTGTCCGCGTCGATTCCCGCGTTCCAGGACGCCTTTAATTTCAAATCAGAATTGACTGTATCCTGAGAAAAATCCCATTTATCGGAACCGTTATACCAACCTGTCAGCGTGTGACCTTCCCACGCATCAACAGTGGGCTGCACCGCCTTTTCTCCCGCCTTTATCGTCTGGGTTTCGGGAGCGGATACTCCCGCCGCGCTCGCTTCGCTGCCCACGTCGAAAGACACGGTGTACTCGGACGCCGTCTTAGAATTACAACCGTTACAGGCAGGCAAAACTATACATAATAGCATTGCGAACGCTATTATAACGCTCAGAAGACTTTTCTTTTTCATATAAACCTCATCATTTTTAATTAACCGCTTAATACTTTAAACAATTCAAGGCTTAAAAAGCCGGAAAACTTTTGCTCCAAAGCCCTGCCTTCCGACAGAGCCTTGGACACAAAATTTTAATTCTTACTTTATCTTTTTTTACTCAGCTTCAGCGGCGGCAACGAAAGTTACCGTAAGCTTTTCCGTCGAGGAATCGAACAAGAAAGTATACGTTCCTGCTGCCACGGTTTTTATGTTACCACCAGCATTAACAACACAGCTGGTACCGTCAACTACATGCTGAAACTTTATTTCTTTATTGCTACTCGACACAGTGCCGGAACCCACACCGACGTTCTCGGAATAGAACATAAACTGATCGTCCGCTTCCATTTCTATCGTCATTTTATATATTCCGGAGCCGACGGCCGTCTCTTTAAGTTCGTACTCATCGCCTTTGAGCTGTTGCCAATTATTGGTAACTTTGCTTCCCTTTATATAATAATGGAGAACGGTTTCCTCCGTGTCAGGCTGTAAGCCTGCCGCAGGAGTAATTACAAATACAGTAGTTTCTCCGCTGCTGTCAAGCGTAATAGTATACTCTCCCGCAGTAAGCGCCGATTTGTTGCCGCTGTTGGTAATATCTATGTAGCCTTCTTCCTTGCCTTCCGCCATTCTGTAATACGACGCCGAAGCATATTCCCAAGCGGCTTCTCCCGTTACACCGTCTTTACAGCGGATAATCTGGAACTGCGCACCTTTTTTAAAGGTTACGGTAAGTCCGCTATCGGGGTCTACATATAAACCTTCTTTTACTTTCCAGGCATCTGCTTCGAAATCGCCCGCCAGATAATATCCGTCTTTAACGAACTTATCCTCTACGGGAGCGGGTTCGAGTCCCTCTGCGGGGATGAACACAAATTTAATATTATCGCCTTCGCCCTCTGCAACTATCGTATACTCGCCGGGGGTAATTACTTTTACATTGCCCGCCGCTCCTACGTTTGCAAAGTTGAGATAGCCTGCGGTATTGTCTTTGACCGCGTAATATTTCGGGTTGTTATATTTCCAACCTCTGTTTTCACCATCAGTAACATCGAGACAGTCGGTAATTTTAAAGTCGGCGTCAGCCGAAAGAGTTACCGTAATTCCGTTGTCTGGGTCAATGTAGTTTTCAGCGGTAATTTCCCAGCTCGCGCCCTGCCAGCCGCCGCCGACAAGATATGCGCCGCCTGCGTGCAGTTCGTCTTTAAGTCCGTCGCTTATATAAATCGACCAGCAAGGCGTATTGTCGTCGTAATACTTAGCATAGATATCAAACGCTCTGGCGTTACCGGGTTTTACCGTGAACGCTCCATCCGCCTGATTAAAGTCGATACCGTGACAGCCGCTCGCAGTCCAAAGTTCGAGCGAGCCTGCCGTATGCGTTAAAACCGTACCTTCTACTTTTATTACGAATACGTCGCCCGCATCGAGTTCGATGCCTGTTCCGCCGTACTGTTTCTTAGCGGAATCGCTCGGAGTAACCCATTCGAGCGCTTCTATCAACTCACCTTCCTTGGTATAAATTCCGTCCGTAGCTCTCCAATGCGCGTAAATCGTCGTATCCTTATCGAATACCGTTTCTAACGTAATCTCATCGCCACCGTCTTTAGAGCTGTACCAGCCGTCGAAAGTCAGTTCGGGTTCGGCAGCCGCAGGAGCTTCGGGAAGCTTGGATAATTTTCCGTCGACAGTCTTAACCGTAGACTCGCCTTTAAGCGTACCGCCGTTCGCATTCAGAGTTATCGTATAAGCAACGACTTTTTCATCTTCATATTGAGCATAGATTGTAACGTTCTTTTCCTCGCCCGTAAACGTGTATGCGGTATCAATCTTTACACCGCCGGTTGCGGCAGTATACCAGCCTTTGAACTCTTTGCCCTTGGGCGCCGAAGGCGTAGGAAGATTTAAAAGTTTTCCGTTAACGGTGGTCATTACGGCGGGCGTACCGCTACCAAGCGTACCCCCCCCCACGTTCAGAGTAACCGTGAACTCGGTTACTATAGGCGTTCTTACATAATGGCAAACGTCGCATTCGTCGTCATTGCCCCAAACGTGCGGAGCGTAGTCTTTCTTATAATCCTCGTCACCCTCTTTCAAATCGTCGCAGGTAGCAACATACCAATGTCCCTTATCGTCACTGCTCCATTTGTCCGAGTACGAGTGCGTGTGCGCACAGCCTGTAAGCGCTCCTATCGCCGTCGCTCCGCCGAGCGTCAACGTCGCAAGCGCCGCCAGTAGTTTTTTGTTCTTCATACAAATTCCTCGCTTTTTATTGTTTTTATGTCAAAGAAAAAATTTTAAATTAATTTTTTCATAAACATCGTCGTTTTAACCTAAGTTAACCGTTTAACTTAAACGAAATTAAAAAACTTTTCCGCTATTTTTTGATTTTTTGCTATTATAAAGTTCAGTTAACCGTTTAATCTATTAAAAAATTCAAAATGTTCTTCCCTTTCGGCGTTTTTTTAACACTGATTTGAAAGAAAAGAACCGTTTGTAATAATTTCTCAAATTTCTTTAAGTATTAACACTTTAACATATATTATTTAACTTGTCAAGAGCTAAAACAAAAAAATTACGGCTTTGTGGAAATTTTTTTATGGCTATATTCGCAATTGTACATACTGTATATATGAAAAATATTTTTTTATACGTTTCTCTCCTGCTCTTGGCTGTATCGGTAACAGCGATGCCGTCAAAAAGATTTGCAATTGCGGAAAATACGATAAAACCTATTAAAATAATAGAAGTTTTTGACGGCAGAAATTCGGGAACCGCCTCTCTGACGGGAAAAGGCGAAAACTATATAACGAACTTAAAAGTAACGATAAAATTTAAAAATTACAATCCTTATGAAATTTATCTCGAAGACGGATATTCGCCGTATATCGAAACATTCGATTTCGGCGCGGCGGACAAATTATTGTTTTGCTCGTCTCAGACAGGCGGCAGCGGCGGTTACGGTAATTACCGCATTTACAGCATTAAGAAGACTTCGTACAAACTTCTGTATGACGATAAAACAAACAGTAAAAATTCCGGGTTTTCCGCCGTTTTCAAACCCAACGGGTTTATGGAAATCACAAATCTTTCATATAAACATACTCTTGATGTTTACTTAAATTATATAGACACGGAATTTTATAATTTAATTTTTGCACCCGATGGAACCGTGACAGGCGAGCAGCCGTATGTAAAAGAAATTTCTTTCGTTGCTCCCGCATTAAATTCCGCAGACGGTCTTTACACACTGTCAACGTACCGCCCGGTTTCGGCAATTGCCGAAGTCAACCGCTTAGGATATATAGTTCAAACCCTGAATTTCGACGGCTATGCTTTTTATCCCTCTTTTACAGAGTTTTCAATAACTTTTTAGCTTGCGGCATTTATTAAAAAAGAAGGCGTTAACAATACGTCTTCTTTTTTATGCAATAAAAATAAACAGAAATTGAATATTTAGTCAATATAAATTTTAATTGACTTTTGATATGAATAATTATATAATTTTTATAAATTAATATAGAGTTAAAAAAATATTATGCTAACGTTGGATAAAATCTATCACGCACAGTACGTTTTAAAGGACGCGACGCGAAATACGGATATAATTTATTCGCCTGTTCTCTCTAAGCAGAGCGACAGCGAAGTATATTTGAAAACGGAAAATTTACAGCTGACTGGGTCTTTTAAAGTGAGAGGCGCGTACTATAAAATTTCACAGCTTTCGGAATCGGAAAAGGCAAAAGGCGTAATCGCCTGTTCCGCAGGCAATCACGCGCAAGGCGTAGCGCTCGCCTCGAAGAAATTCGGTATCAAAGCTAAAATCTGTATGCCTGACGGCGCGCCTATTTCCAAAGTCGAAGCCACAAAAAGTTACGGCGCGGAAGTAATACTCGTTAAAGGCGTTTACGACGATGCGTATAAAGAAGCCGAACGTTTGAAAGAGAATTACGGATATACCTTTATACATCCCTTTGATGATGAAGACGTAATTGCGGGACAAGCAACCATAGGTCTTGAAATTCTTAACGATTTAAAAGACGTCGATGCGATTGTATCCCCCGTCGGGGGCGGCGGATTGATTTCGGGAATAGCGTTTGCCGTTAAATCGCTTAATCCTAAAATCAAAGTTTACGGAGTTCAGTCGGACGGCGCGCCGAGCATGGCTGAATCCGTACGAGAACATAAAATCAAGACGTTATCATCAGTTTCAACAATCGCCGACGGCATTGCGGTGAAAGAACCCGGAATAAATACTTTTGAATTATGTTCAAAATATGTCGACGGCATAATAACGGTTACTGACGAACAAGTTTCCGCCGCTATTCTCGCTCTTATCGAAAAACAGAAAATGATTGCCGAAGGAGCGGGCGCCGTCGCTCTCGCGGCGGTTATGTATAAAAAAATTCCCGAAATCCAAGGCAAAAAAACAGTATGCCTTATTTCAGGCGGAAATATAGACGTTACAATATTGTCAAGAGTTATAAACCGCGGTCTGCTTATGTCGGGAAGATGCTGTACCCTTACCGTTGAACTTGTAGATAAACCCGGTCAACTTACCGACGTTTCAAAAATTATTTCGGATTTAGGCGGTAACGTAACGGGAGTATTGCACGAACGCTCAAACGAAGGCTCTGATATAAACGGGTGTTATCTGCGTATTCAGATTGAAACGAGAAACTTCGAACATATAGAACAAATAAAAAATGAACTCCAAGCGCAAGGCTTTAAGATTATTTAAGGAGAGATTATGAAAAAGATTTTCACAAACAAAGCTCCCGCGGCAATAGGACCTTATTCCCAAGCGATAATTTCAGGAAATCTGGTATTCACTTCCGGACAGATTCCAATCAATCCCGCCACTTCTCTTGTTGAATCGGAAAACATCAAAGACCAGACGAAACAAGTCTGTGAGAATATTAGAACAGTATTGGAGGAATGCGGGACTTCAATAGATAAAGTTGTTAAAACAGTATGCTTCCTTACCGATATGAGCGATTTTGCAGATTTTAATTCTGTTTACGAACAGTACTTCAAATTCAAACCTGCAAGAAGCTGCGTCGCGGTAAAAGAACTCCCTAAAAATGTTTTAATCGAAATCGAAACCGTAGCCGAATTATAACTTTGTTGATTAATCAATATTAAATTATTGACTTATAAATTTCTATTTGTTATAATTATTTTAAAGGAGAGACATATGAAGACAGCAATTGTTACCGACAGCAACAGCGGAATAACGCAAAAAGAAGCAAAAGAACTCGGCATTACGGTAGTACCTATGCCTGCCCTTATCGACGGCGACGTTTATTACGAAGATTTAACGCTTACTCAAAGCCAATTTTATGAAAAACTCGAAAGCGACGCACAGGTTTCCACTTCTCAGCCTAACCCTATAGACGTCGGCGAAATCTGGGACAAAGTACTTAAGGAATATGACGAAATAGTATACATTCCTATGTCGAGCGGTCTGTCCGAAACCTGCCATACACTTCAACACTTCGCTGAAACGGAAGAAAGATTTAAAGATAAAGTTTTTGTCGTAGATAACCAGAGAATTTCCATAACGCAAAGACAAAGCGTTATAGACGGATTGAAGTTGGCGAAAGAAGGCAAAAGCGGTAAGGAAATCGCAAAATGGTTAATTGACACCAAAATGCAGTCAAGCATTTATATAATGGTCGGTACTTTGAAATATCTTAAAAAAGGCGGACGTCTCACTCCCGCCGTTGCCGCAATCGGAACGTTGCTTAAAATAAAGCCTGTATTACAAATTCAAGGTTATAAACTTGACCAGTTTGCAAAAGTGAGAAAGCTTGCCGACGCTAAAACCACGATGATAAATGCGCTTAAAAACGATTTGCAAACTCGGTTTAAAGAACTTGCCGAATCGGGTAAAATGACAATATCCGTTGCTCATACAAATAACTACGAAGAAGCCGAAAAATTCAAAGAAGAACTTATCGAACAGTTCCCGAATATCGAATTTACTTTTGTCGATCCCCTCTCTTTAAGCGTTTCGTGTCATATCGGTCCCGGCGCACTCGCTTGTGCCTGCACTATAAAATATTAAAATAGACAAACCGGTTCGGATTAAACCGAACCGATTTTTTTATAATTTGTTAAATAAAGCCGTGTCGTTAAAAAGACGGCACGTCTTATTTATTGTCTTTGCTACCCGAAAAGGCTACAAAGACATTCAGAGTTTCCAAAAAGTATCAAAGAACTTTTTTCGACGTTAACAAAATTCATTGTGTTTCGACGTGGTGGGCAACAATGTGTACCGTAAGAACCGTTTAAAAGGCAAAATCACGGAGATTCCAGAGCAGCAAAACGTAATCGCTCGGCACAAAGTAAAATGACGACAAGATAGTTAGTCTTATCAGCTATTTTACGCTAAATTTATCTTTACTTTCTGTTCGGTTTTCTTTTTATACCCAAAAGTCTTATAAAATCGTTAAACAATGAAGTGTCCGTTGGCTCAAACATAATCCATTTTCCGTCGTGATAAGTATGCGTATTATCATATATTTCTTGAACTTCTTTTGAATAGGTTTCTTTGTCTGCTTCAAATTTTATCCGCTCATCTTTACCCAAGACTATCATAAACCCTATACAATTTTCTCTTGCGTATAAAGCGCAAAGCGTTTTACCGCCTTTACGATATTTATATTCGTATTTCCACGCTTTACCACCATTATTCCATAAGCATTCCATATCGTACTTATCGTCAATTAAAGCGCGCAAATGATTCCATATTTCGTATAAAGGTTTACCGACCAAACCTATCATTTCTTCTGTATCAGGTATCGTTTCAGGCATATAAGACCTCCTCTCCGCTATATTGAAATTTAGCATAAATCAAACATCATCACATTTTCGGCATAGGCGCATTGTAAAAACCGAGTTTATGAAAATCATACCAACCTTTTATTTGTTCTTCGGTTGCTACCGATAAAGCCCGTAATACTTCTTGCGCAAATTCAAGTGCTGCCGTTCCGTTAGCTGTTATAATATTATTGTCTGACACCGCTTGTCTATGTATAAAGCCTTGTTCATTTGTATAAGACGCATACTGTTTTAATTCGTTCAAATCATTTGCCGTATGCTTTGCCGTATTCAATTTGCCAATAGAAGCTAAAAACCTACAAGCGTCGCAAATTGCGCCTAAAACTTTACCGTTTTTTATGCAGTCTTCGACAAGTGGCTTAATTTGTAAAGCATTTTCATTATGCCACGACAATCCGCCAATTAGTATTAAAGCATCATAGTCAGACGAACACGTTTGCAAATCGTAATCCGGTAAACATTTTATTCCACCGATTGATATAACGGAATTTTTTTCAAGTGAAATTGTCTTATTTTCAAATTTGCCACTACCAAGCATATTGACAGCGGACGAAATATAAGCAAGTTCCCAATCCGCCCATTGTTCCAATAACAAAAATAGAATCTTTTTCATATTTTAATTGACCCTTTGAATTTTAATAATCAAGTAAACGACCGTTATCGTTCCATTCGCCATACATTATATTTTGGCGTGTGTTTTCAATAAACTTTTTTAGTCGGCTTTTAAATAAATCGGGTTGTTTCTTTTTTATTTGAATAGTATCTATCCGCACTCGCTGATAAAGACGCGGAAAATTTATATAGTTATTCCAAACGGTATTATCCGCATGCAACGCTGTTAAAATATCGCTGTCAACTACAAATCCCGACGGCGACATATCGGGCAAAACCGCGCGACCGCTATCAGTCATTAAACCTAATTTTTCTAATCTACGACAACGCTCTTTATTTAATTCCGACCATAAAGAGTATTTTTTGCGCGGTGCTAATTTTTGAGCCGTAATACCGTTATCAATGCGTTTTATAGTGCTGTCAATCCACCCGAAACACATTGCCTCTTCAACAGCGTCTATATACCAAAAAGTATCGTCATTTTGCGGTCTACCACGCTTTACGATAACCCAACACTCATTTTCGTTATCGTGATTTTTTATAAGCCATTGCCGCAATTCTTTACGATTTTTTGCATTTAATAAATTAGTCGGTTGCATATTTTTATTATACAATTTTTACGATAAAAAAACAAACAAATAAACGGTATAAAAGACTGTTTGGCACTGTGGCGTGTGCTTGATAAAACGAGCGGCACCATATCTCGAACTACAGTAGCAAGAGAGTCGCCGTTTAACGACTCACTCGAACGGTTTCGTTCCTGCGGATATTGCCGTTTCCCAAAGGACCCCATCGGCATACCTTCGCTTCGCTCAGTCGAACGGTATAGATTCATCATATACCACCTTCCCCCCCACCAAAAAGAAAGCACCCCAAAGGGTGCTAAATTCGTGGAGCAGGTGACGGGAATCGAACCCGCCGAAATCAGCTTGGGAAGCTGACGCCATACCGATAGGCGACACCTGCGTTTTAGGTAAATTCAATATAACACAAATTAATAAAAAAGAAAAGTAAATTTTCTAAAATTTTTTATTTTTTTAGCTTTTGATTAAAAAACAAATTAAAAGGTAAAAACTTATACGGAGGCAATTATGAACCCTATTAAAGAAAAATCAAAAAGTCTTGAAAACAGTTTCTTACCTTTGAAAAAAATGTATCCTAAAAGTTACAATAAAGCAAAAACTTCCCCCTATACGAAAACCCGCGTAATACTTATGAATGGCACGGAATTCGAATCGCAATGGTTTATGCACAATTTTGCAAGACATTGCGACGAACCGGAAATTCTGTCCACACTTGCGGTAGTGCGCCGTCAGGAACAGCAACAGCAAAAACGCATAAGCTGTTTAAAACCCATTAACGAAAGTATTCTCGAAACCACTATATCTTACGAACAGCTCGCAATAGACCTTACCGCAGTACTCGCTCGCCACGAAACCGACGCGGCGAATATCAAAGCTTTGAATTTCGCTCTTTTGGAAGATTTTGACCACCTTTACCGCTATGCAAATCTTCTTAAAACGGATAAAAACCAAGACGCCGACGTACTTGTCGGAAGATATACCGAGATTATGCCGGGACGCCCCACCGTCGCCGAACATCGCTATCCTTCGGATGACGTATCGCCGCATATGAACGCTGAAAAAGCGGACTTATACAGCAAGCTCGTTGCAAGCACGATAACCGCCGCCGAGCAGCAGACTATGAATTATTATATGAATATCGCTCAGTGGTATAAAAACGATTTAGGCAGAAAACTTTACGCTGAAATAGCAATGATTGAGGAAGCGCACGTCACTCAATACGAAAGTCTGAAAGACCCCAATTTGAGTTGGCTCGAACAATGGGTAATGCACGAATATTGCGAATGCTGGCTCTATTACTCCGCTATGCAGGACGAAAGCGACGAATATATAAAAAAAATCTGGACGGAACATTTCAAAATGGAAGTTTCGCATCTTAAAGCGGCTGTAAAACTTTTAAAGAAATATGAAAATAAGAGCTTTGAAAAACTTTGCGGAACAGGGGAATTCCCCAGGCTTTTAAAACTCGGAGGCAACAAAGAATATATCCGCAAAGTTCTCGAAGAAACGGTAAAATATACTGCCGATAATACGCAGGTTATCCGCGACTTTAAGGATATCAAAAAAATCCCCGATAATCACAGATACTTCAATTATCAGAAATATCTCTCAGGCGATCCAGAAAAAAATCCGTCACATCTCGTTATTAAAAAAGCGATTGAACGTCTCGGTAAAGACTACCGCTATCAAGACAAGGAACACCCGGTAAAAGAATTAAGAAACAGAGAAAAAGACAACATTACTATTTCAAGAACCAAATAAACATAAGCGCGGAGTAATTTTGCTCCGCGCTTGTAATTATTTTATTTATGCAGTTTCAAAAATCAATATAAAACCCGTCATAAGCGGCTTTTACCCCGTATTGTTTTTCTACCGTTTTTAAATGTTCGCGTGTCGGATTGCTATTATGCGAAAAATGAGAAATTATCAGTTTCGTATTTTCGTCAATCAAACCGCGCTCTTTAAGCTTTTGCTTCATAATCATATCGTCTTCTATTCCCATATGTCGGGCAGAATTTCCACCTGTATGTTCAATAAAAGTACAGTCGAAACACACGAGCTTGATATTCGTTTTATTTAACGAAAGAAAGTCAAACGCTTCGTCAGATATTCTGCCTGTATCATAGAGATGCAGATAACCTTTTTCTCCGCGCTCAACGTAGAATAAAAGAGCATCTTCGGTTTTACTGTGATTTGCCGGCAGAGTTAAAACTCTGTATTCGCCTATATTTAAAACCTGATAAGGTTTAATTACATTGCATTTTACGTGAGGTGCGACTTCCGGCTTCATCTCTCTTGCCGTACACTCGCAAAACACCTTTTCCACTTCCGAATTTCCGTAAATATCAAGACGAGGTTCGGAGAAATCTGCATATTTATAACCGCGCAGGATAAAATCGTGAGCGTAAAAATGGTCCATATGCGAATGCGTCGCCAGAATATATTTTAATCTTGAAAATTCGACACCGAATTTAAGAGAATGCGCGTATGCGTCCGACGGAAAGTCTATTGAAAGAACTTCGTCAATCAATACTTGCGAACGCGTACGGTACTCGCTTTCGCCGAGACTTCTTATCGTTTTGCAATATTCGCAATTACAAAATAACGCAGGTACTCCTTCCGCAGCGCCTGTACCTAGAAATTTTATTTTCATATCTATATAGCCGTATAGGGCGAAACCGTTAGCTTCACCCTATAAATTATATTTCGTATATTATAGTCACGGGACCGTCGTTCGATTGATTGATAAACATGTCGGCGCCGAAGATGCCTGTCTTAACAATCATACCTAGTCCGCGCAGTTTCTCCGCCGTATATTCGTAAAGCGTGTTCGCGGGTTCCGGACGTTCGGCGTCAATAAAACTGGGACGGTTGCCGTGAGAACAATCGCCGTATAATGTAAACTGCGAAATAAGTAAAATTTCGCCTCCGACTTCCGAAACCGATAAATTCATTTTTCCGTATTCATCTTCGAAAATACGGAGCTTGGAAATTTTATTCGCAATCTGTTCCGCCTGGTCTTCTCTATCCCCGCATTTTATGCCGAGATAAACCGCAAGTCCGAACGGTATCTCGGATACGAGTTTACCGCCGACGCTCAGCGAAGTATATTTTACACGCTGAATAACGGCTTTCAATTATTTACCGACCCTCGACATATATTCGCCTGTACGGGTATCGATACGAATCGTTTCGCCCTCTTCGACGAACATAGGAACCTGAATAGTCGCGCCCGTTTCAACGACAGCGTTTTTCAGAGCGTTGGTTGCGGTATTACCCTTAACGCCGGGTTCGCATTCGGTAATTTTAAGTTCAACGAAATTTTCGGGTTCAACCGAGAATGCCGTGCCTTTCAAGAACTTGATAGTTACCGTATCGTTCTCTTTAATATATTTAAGAGCGTCCTCTACCTGGTCGAAATTAAGTGTAATCATATCAAACGAATCGGGGTCCATAAAATAATAGAATTCTCCGTCCGTGTACGAATATGTCATCTTCTTGGTTTCTACCTGAGCCGTTTCGAGTTTTGCGGTGGGGTTAAATGTTATATCGGAAAGAACCTGACCGGTAACAACGTTTTTAAGCGTTGCTCTTACAAACGCCGCACCTTTGCCTGGCTTAACGTGCTGGAATTCAGTTACGGTATATACGCCCTTGCCGTTGTACTCGAAAGTACTGCCCTTTCTGATGTCGCCTGCTAAAATCGATGCCATATTATATTTCTCCTTGTTTTAAAACAATTTATAAAATTATCAGTTTTTTATCCGAATCGGTCAAACTTTCAATTGTGCCGTTCGATAGCGCAACGGTATCTTCGATTCTTATCCCGAATTTACCTTCAAGATAAACCCCGGGTTCGTCGGAAAATACCATACCGTTTGTAAGTCTGTCTTCCGATTTGGGCGAAAGTCTAGGAAATTCATGAACGTTTATTCCAATTCCGTGTCCCAAAGCGTGAGTAAAAAATTTATCCAAACCGTATTCTTTTAAACAATTACGGGCTATCGCGTCCGCGTCTTTACCTGTCATGTTACAGGTAATTTTCTCTTTTGCAAGTAAATGAGCTTTAAGAACGGCTTCGTAAGCTTTTTTGAATTCCTCGTGTCCGCCGTTGCCGCCGAAAAGCACCGTTCTCGTACAATCCGAACAATATCCGCCTATTTTACATCCGAAATCTATCAAAATGATATCGCCGTTTTTAAGTTTGCGCGCTCCTGTTTCGTGATGAGGAACACTCGAATTTTCGCCGAAAGCGACTATCGTTTCGAAACTCGTTCCGCTTGCGCCGAATTTGCGCATTAAATATTCAAGCTGTGCCGCAACTTCGTTTTCAGTCTGCCCTTCTTTTATCGTGTCGAGCAATGCCGAAAATGCCCTGTCGGTTATTCTGCACGCGTTTTTTATATATTCGAGTTCATAGTCCTCTTTAACAGACATTGCCGAGGTGAACGCTGGCAAACTGTCGACTATCTCAAAACCGTTATTTTTAAGTTTTTCATAGTCAGGATAAAGCGTTCTACCTATAGGAACAGCTATCTGATTATATGAAGAAATCAAATTTTCAAGCGGCGGAACAAACTGCTTTACAGCTATGCCAGTACCTTTAAGCGCGTTTAACGCGCCTTCGAGATAGCGTGAATCGGTATAAAACGATGTACCGTTTTTATCCGATAAAACGTATCCGAACGAAGTCGAAATACCCGTAAGATACTTACGCAAATCTTCAGCTTCGGTCAAAACGGCTTCCGCCTTGACAAGGTTGTATATTTTGCTCGCGTTAGTGCGGTTCATTCAATTTCTCCATTAATAATTTTAACAAATATTTTTACAGATGTCAACACTTCCGTATATGCGTTTCATTTCAAGCGCGTCCTTATCCTGCGTGCCTGCGGATTCGCTTACTATATATGGTTCTAATTTTAGCTGTTTCAACGCGATTGCAAGCGGTTCGAATTCAGGACCGTAATCGGTATCTTCAAATGTTAAATGCTTTATTTCACCCTTTCCGCCGTACATTATTTTTGAAAAATGTACATGGAAATGCTTTACCCTCTCGTATCCGAGCTCCGAAATCATAAATTCAAGGCGTGACTTGTAGTCTTCAACTTTCTTTAAACTACCGCCCTCGCGTGCGTTGATATGACCGAAATCTATAGCGGGAAGAAACACCTTGTCAATCTTACAGAAGTTTACCACTTCTTCCAAAGTGCCTATCTGCGCGAGTTTGCCCATAGTTTCGGGACAAAAGAATAAATCCTCAAAACCGTTAAGATAAATATAATCTCTTAAAACCTTTAACCTGTCTTCCGTAAGTTTAACTGCATCCCCGCGCGCAGCTTTACCCTGGGCTGCGGGATGAAAAACTACGCGCTTTCCGCCGAAATGTTTTAAAAACTTAGCGCTGTTTAAAACGTAATTAAAGGATTTCTGCGCGGCTTCGTCGTCGGGATTTGCAAAGTTTATAAAGTAAGGCGCGTGAACACTTAGTTCTAATCCCGCTTCTTTAAAAGCTTGTCCTATCGCTACCGCTTTGCCTTCCGAAAGCATTATACCTCTGCCGAACGAATATTCGAAACAATCTAAGCCGAGATTTTTGCAGTACTCCGCCGCTTCTTCCGTATGCTTGTTTCCTGCGGCGTAAAAGCCTTCGCCGTTGCCGCTGGGTCCGAATTTAATCAATTGAACTTTCTCCATTAATTGCAGTGCCTGTTTCCGTTTGCTCATTCTCGGCTTCAAGCTCTTCCTGCGTCTTCATTCTATACACAGTCATATTCATACCCGTATCATACACTAAAACATTTTTAGGGTAAGTTATCGTTTTGTAAATGCAAAACAAATCTCCGCAAGCGCCCGAAACGTTTCCTATCTGTAGAAACCATATTACCCAAAACCAGATTCCGCTATGGAAAAATACGTTTAAAACCGCAAATATTATTCCCCAGACTACAAGCGGCGCAAGAGATATTAAAATATAATGCTTTTTGTCGAAATAACCCGTACTGCCTACATACGCAGCCCAACCGACAAAACCGAAATTGAGTTTCGCATCAACCGACAGATACATAACTATACCGTGGGTTGCTTCGTGCAAAATTATATACAGAACGTAACCGACTATTAAAACGATAAGAGCTATTATTAACGTGATTAAATCTTCGTTGTCTAAAAAACCTACGCCGGCAATAAAATAACCGCCAACGAACATTATTGCCATTATAAGAATACCGATACCCTGAATCAACCAAAATTGTTTTTTATTATTCTGCAAATCGATTTTATCGTGAAATACGTATCCTTCGGGTAAATTTTTATAACACATAATTTAAGTTAAACTTTCAGTTTTGCCATCTGCAAATCGAGTTTAAGCTGAGCGTTTAACGCCTCGGGAGATTCGAATTTTTCTATATCCCTTATAAACTCGACAAACTCTATCGTCACGCTTCTGCCGTATAGAGTCCCTAAAAATCCGTCTATGTACGCTTCTAAAACCGAACTCTGCTCGTTGAACGTGGGACGAGGTCCGTAGTTCGCAATGCCTACAAACTCCTCTTCGCCGACAAGACATCTGACCTTGTAAACACCCTTCTTGACTTCGACCTTGTCTACTGGGTATTTCATATTTACGGTAGGGAATCCGACTACTTTTTTGCCGCGGTTCGCTCCCTCTATAACAAAACCCGTAACCGAATAATTTCTGCCGAGCAACGCGCCCGCTTTGACAAGGTTACCGTTCTCGATACAGCTTTTAATTAAAGTTGTACTGACCTTCTCGCCGACATAAACCACGTCCTTGACGGGCATATACCATACTCCGTTTTCCTCATCCTCGGCATATGCTTTAAGAGTCGCAGACTTACCTTTCGCATCGGCGCCGAAACGGAAATCTCGTCCGCTCATGTAAGCTTTTACATTGAGTTTGTTTTCAAGCTTTTCCAAAAATTCGCCTGCGGAAGTCTTTTTGAATTCTTCGTTATAATCGATTGCAAGAATAAATTTAACATTAAACTGTTCGAGAAATTTCTGCCTTTCCTCAAACGTATAGACCTGTCTGCCGCCTTTGCCGCCCGTAAACATCATTACGCCTAAATCAAGACCGTTGATTTTTGCTTGTAATTTTGCTTTTTTCAGCAATTCGGCGTGACCGATGTGAATCGAATCGAAACACCCGAGTACGAGTAAACAAGGGAAAGTATACTCGTCTTCATTGTACTTAATGATTTCTAACATAATTTTGTCCTAACCTTTAAAATATTATGTTTTACTTCGGCAAGTCCGTAAAACGAACCTTCTGTGCGAAATATTTTATAAATTCCGTCCGTTAAACAGCTTTGCACCGTCAAACCGTTAAACAGCTTTTTTGCTTCCGTTTCGGACGGTTTTATACTCTCATAAGGCAACACGCTTTCGGTTTTGATAATATATTGTTCAATATTCTCTGCGGTAAGATTTTCGGTCCGAACCGAGTTTTCAAGCGTAAAAACTCCGCTTTGTGTTCTTTTTAAAGAACTCATAACCGCACAGGTGTTCAATCGTTCACCTAAATCTCGAGCAATAGAACGTATATAAGTACCTCCGCCGCACTCGATTATAAAAGAAAAAGAATTCTCGGATACTCTGCCTTTTAAATTTATCGAATATATATTCACCTTTTTAGGCGGAAGAGTAAAATCTATTCCCGCTCTCGCAAGCTGGTATCCTCTCTTCCCTTCAATGTTTTTCGCGCTGTATCTTGGAGGAACCTGCATAACTTCGCCTGAAAATTCGGGGAGAACTTTTACTATTTCGACTTCGGAAGGAACATAGCCGCCTGACTTTAACATCTTTCCGGTCGTATCGAGCGTATCGCTGTCACAGCCGAAAATAAACTCCGCTTCGTAAATTTTACGCTTATCCAGAAAATAATTGAAAAGCCGCGCAGAATTGCCAATCGCGACCGGCAAAACTCCGCTTGCCATAGGGTCGAGAGTACCCATATGTCCGCAAGGCGTTTGCGTAAGCTTCTTTATTATATTCACTTCTTTGGCGGAACTTACCCCTGTCTTTTTATCTACTATTACAAAACCCGTCATAAATTCTGGTATACAGCGTATGTTATTTTTTCTATAACTTCTTCAAGTTCACCTATAAGCATACAGCCGCTTGCAAGAATATGTCCTCCCCCGCCGAAAGTTGACGCCACGGCATTAACGTTTACGGTACCCTTGCTTCTCAAAGATATTTTATACTGACGCTTTTTAACTTCCATCATAGAAACGGAAACTTCCACACTGTCGATTGTTAAAGGAAAATCAACAAATCCCTCGGTAACGCTTTTATCCGCACCGGTATTTTCCAAATCTTCGAGAGTAGTTAAAATAAAGGTGAGTTTATCGCCAAGCGCAAAACGTATATTGTTCATAACGCGACCGTAAAGTATCGCTCTTGCTTTCGGCTGACGGGCATACATATTATAATTGATTAAATTTACATCCGCTCCACGAGCTCTGAGCTTAGCCGCCGTATTGAATGTTTTCTCACTAACGTCGGTATGAGTGAAATTTCCACTGTCGGTAATAAGTCCGAGCATTAAAAGATTGGCTACTTCCTGTGTTAGATCAAAGCCTGCTTCGAATATTATATCCGTTAACAGTTCACAGCTTGCGGGACATTCGCAAACATAATTGAAACGTGCAAAACCTTTATTCGAAATATGATGGTCTATATTTATGCTTGTTCCCGAAAACTGCAAAAACGCATCGCAAAATTTTCCCATACGAGTTACGTCCGCGCAATCCACGCTTATAAAAGTATCGTAAGTTTCGTTTAAAGGCAGTTCACATAAAACTTGTGCCATCGCGGGAAGAAACATAAATTTTTCCGGCGGAACGTCTTCACAGCACATAACCGCGTGTTTACCCGCGTTTTGAAGAGCAACACAGAGCGCAAGCCCCGCGCCCAGCGCGTCGCCGTCGGGTCGTGTATGGCAGAATATTACCGCTTTACGTGCTTTTTTTAGTTGTGAAATTATTTCATTCAAGCTGTTATTCGTCATTTTTGTCCGAGTCGAGTCCGCTGAGAATTTTGTCTATTTTTGCTCCGTATTCCATACTTTCATCTAAATAAAATCTAAGTTCGGGAATCGTTCTCAAATGCATTACCTGCGAAAGTTCGTGACGTATATATCCTGCGTTCCTTTTAAGAATTTCGAAACTGTTTTTACTTTTTTCTTCGTCGGTATCGAAAATACTGATAAAAATTTTAGCGCTTTTAAGATCGGGAGCCACATCGGCTTCTGTTATGCTTATAATCGCGCTGAGCTCCGGAAATTTATTGCGGAGTTTATTTGAAATTACCGAAGATATTTCTTTTTGGAATTCGCCCGAAAGACGTTCGCCTCTGCTGCTTTTCATTTTATTTTCTCCTTTATTCAAAAGAAGCCCGAATTAAACTGCTCTTAACCTGCCGCAATCTGTTCAATCATATAACATTCAATTACATCGCCAATCTTAATATCGTTAAATCCCTCAATTGAGCAGCCGCACTCGAAACCGAACGATACTTCCTTTACGTCGTCCTTAAAACGTTTCAACTGCTGAACATTGCCCTCAATAACAAGCACGTCGTCCCTGTATATACGCAGTTTACCGCCACGGATAATTTTACCGTCAAGAACGTAACAGCCCGCAATATTGCCGACACCTGTAATTTTAAAAGTTTGACGAACTTCACATTTTCCTAGATATACTTCGTGATATTTAGGCGCAAGCATTCCTTTCAGCGCGGCTTCGATATCGTCGAGCAAATCGTAAATTATACGGTAACTTCTTATGTCTACTTTGCTTCTCTCCGCAAGCGTTTTTGCCTTTGTATCGGGACGAACGTTAAAACCGAGAATAATAGCGTTTGAAGAATCGGCAAGCATTACGTCGGTTTCAGTTATCGCGCCAGCGCCGCTGTGTATAACCTTTACCTGAACTTCTTCGTTCGAAAGTTTAACTACGGACTGCTTTACTGCTTCCACGGAACCCTGAACATCGCCTTTGATTATAAGATTAAGCGTCTTCAAGTTGCCGTCCGCAATCATTCCGAACATCTCTTCGAGAGAAACTTTCGATGCGGACTTAACCATAGCGTCGCTTACTTTTCTCTTTCTCTCATCCATAACTTCTTTCATAAGAGCTTGCGAAACCGCGAATATCGAATCGCCGGAATTCGGAACTTCTTCGAGTCCGAGAACGTTAACCGCCATTGACGGCCCCGCTTCTTTAACGTTTTTGCCCGTATCATCAATCATTGCGCGGACTCTACCCGTAACCGTTCCGGAAATGACATTATCGCCTGTTCGGAGAGTACCGTTCTGAACGAGAACGGTCGCAACCGGACCTTTGCCCTTATCAAGACGCGCTTCGATAATAACTCCGCGCGCTTCTCTTTCGGGATTGGCGAGCATTTCTTTCATTTCCGCAAGCAACAGAAGGCTTTCCAAAAGACCGTCTATACCCTCGCCCGTTTTGCAGGAGATAGGACAAATAACGGTATCTCCGCCCCATTCTTCGGGTACGAGATTGTAATTGGTGAGTTCCTGTTTAACTTTTTCTATATTCGCGCCTGTTTTATCCATTTTGTTTACCGCTACGATAATCTGGACGCCTGCGGCTTTCGCATGGTTTATGGCTTCTACAGTCTGCGGCATAACTCCGTCGTCAGCGGCTACAACGAGTATTACGAAGTCGGTCACCTGAGCGCCGCGGGCACGCATTGCCGTAAACGCTTCGTGTCCGGGTGTATCTATGAAAGTAATTCCCTTGCCGTTTACGGTGACCGTATAAGCGCCTATATGCTGGGTAATTCCACCCGCTTCTCCTGCGGTTACTTTCGTCTTTCTTATATAATCCAAAAGAGAGGTTTTACCGTGGTCGACATGTCCCATAACGGTAACGACGGGTGCGCGGGGAACAAGGCTCTCTATCTCTTCGACCGTATCAGCTTGTTTTTCGAACAATACTTCTTCCGCCGTCTTTTCCGGCTTATATTCGAGTTCTATACCCAGCTCCGCGGCAAGCAATGCTGCGGTATCGTAATCGACGGATTCGTTTACGGTCTTCATTATGCCTTCTTTGAAAAGACGCTTAGTAATTTCAACCGCGGAAATACCGAGTTTCTCGGAAAGCGTTTTAAGAGGAATATCGTTGGTAGTAACGACTGCGCGTTCGATTTTTATAACCTGGGAACTTTGCTGTTTCTTGTCTTTCTTAGTACGCAGTTTTCTGTAACCGCTCTTATTCTCGTCGAAATCCTCTATACTCGCTCCCTGCTGTTTTTGAAGTGCGCGCTTTGAAACCGTACGTCTTTCTTTTTCAACGTAAGTTTTATCGAAACTCTGTTTTTTCTTATCGGGACCGAAATTTTTATTTTTGGCAGGCTGAACGGAAACCGCAGGCGCGGGCGCGGGTGCATTGAACTTCCCGCCCGTCGCGGGACGGGGACGGTTAACGCCGTTATTGACGTTATTATTAAAAGGAGCGTTTCCGCGTGCAGGACGTTCTCTCTGAGGACGCGTATCGCGGTTTACAAAAGTTTTACCTTCGTTCCTTGCGGGAGCGGGCCTGCCTGTTTGCTGAACGTACTGGGGTTTTTCAGCCTTTTTGATAATGAATTTATTTTCCGCAGGCTTTTCTTCAATCTTAGGCGCGGCTTCGATTTTTTCGGCTTCTTTCTTTTTAGCTTCTTCTGCCGCCTTAGCCGCTTCTTCCGCCTCGCGGCGCACAGCTTCCTCGGCTGCAAGTTTTTCAGCCGCAAGCCTTTCTTCTTCTATTTTTTTTGCAAGTTTGGCGTTTTCCAAATCTGATAATTTTTTAAGTATATCAACCGCCTGCTTTTCAGCCGAACCGATTTTTTTGGAAAGTTCAGCAACAGTGCCGTCTGATATCAACTTTCCGATATTCTCTATATTCTCGTATTTTTTTGCCATATACTATTCACCGCCTCCGGTATATAATTCGTAGCCTGTATCGCCGCTTTTTAAAATAGCTTCCGCTAAATTTTTATCTCTAACCGCCGCAAGTCTGCATAGCGGTTTATTTACAAGTTCTTCAAAATTTTCTTTGCACACAAGAAGCGGACAATCGAATCTGTTCTTGAATTTTAACGCGTATCTCAGCGAGTTCTTTGCCGCTTTACCGTCAAGAATCAAAAGATATACTCCTCTCTTGAGCGTTCCTATAGCGCTCGAACCAAGGGTAATTTTTCCGCACTTAAAACAAAAGCCTATATAAGAACTTACTTTACCTTTTGCCAAAGTACTCCTCCTCTATCGCCGCATAAACTTCGTCGTCTACGGCGCAGGAAAATACTTTATTCAAAATCCGTTGTTTTTTTAATTTCTTAATACAGTCCGGAGTATCGCAAATATAAGCTCCGCGACCTTGAGCTTTAAAAGAAAAATCAAGAAAAACTTTTCCGTCCGTATTTTTAACAATGCGGAGCATTGATTTCTTATCCTTTAATTCACGGCACGCGACGCACATTCTCAACGGTATTTTTTTATCGGGCATACTATTTAAAGCTCTTCTCCGTTTTCATCGGACGAGGAAACATTCAGTCCGAGCTTCGCCGCTGCGGATTCGCTTTTGACGTCTATTTTCCAACCCGTAAGCCTTACTGCAAGACGCGCGTTCTGTCCATCTTTGCCTATGGCAAGAGAAAGCTTATCGTCGGGAACGACGGCAAGCGCGGATTTCTCCTCGTCGAGCTGTGTTACGGAAATTACTTTCGCCGGCGACAACGCCTTGGCTATAAATTCAAGAGGATTTTCCGACCAGGGTATTATATCTATTTTTTCGCCTTTTAGCTCGTCCACAATTGCGTTTACCCTTGCGCCCTTATTGCCTACGCACGCGCCTATCGCGTCCACTCTCGAATCTTCGGAATAGATTGCGATTTTGGTCCTCGCGCCCGCTTCCCTGCTGATTTCTTTGATAACTACCGTACCCTGCTTAATTTCGGGCACTTCTTCTTCGAACAGTTTTCTGACAAGTCCCGCAGACGAACGGCTGACAAGAACCTGTGCTCCGCGGAAACCGTTCTTAACGCGCTTCACAAATACTTTTATTTTGTCGTTTACGTTATATTTCTCGCCCGCGACCTGATCCGAAGGCAACATCAAGCCTTCAATCTGACCTTTACCGAGCTCGATATATACGTTTCTTGCATCGGTTTTACGTACAACGCCGACCAGAAGTTCGCCTTCTTTATCCGAAAACTCGTTTACGGCAGCGTCTCTTTCAGTTTCGTGGAGTTTTTGTAAAATCACCTGTTTAGCCGTCTGCGCCGCGATTCTCGAAAAATTCTTCGGAACGAATTTTTCTTTTACGGAATCCCCGAGCTTATAGCTCTTCTTGATTTTATGCGCGTCTTCGAGAGAAATTTCATTTTCTCTGTCGGCAACTTCTTCAACGACTGTCTTTACCGTAAAGAAATCGATAGTCCCTCTTTCGGGATTAGTTTTGACTTCAACGGTTCCGACCCCGCCCGTATACTGTTTTTTACAAGCGGAAACAAGCGCGTTTTCAAGCGCCTCCAAAAATACCTGCTGAGGAATTCCCTTTTCCTTTTCAAGCGCTTCGAGCGCAGGAAAAAAATCTTTATCGGTCATTTTTATTCTCCTTATCTGACTGCGAAATCAGTCAAATTTAATTGCTTTATTTATTTTGGCTATTTTGTTTTTGCTTATTTTGATTTCTTCGTTATCCGTTTTAACCGTTACCGAATTATCGTCGTATGCGGTTAAAACTCCTTCGATAAACTTTTTGCCTTTTAACGGTGCGAAAAGTTTGATTTCGATTTCTTTACCAAGATTGCGCTCGAAATCACGCGGAGTTTTAAAAGGTCTGTCAAGCCCGGGACTTGATACGTTGAGTGTATACGGCGCACCGTTCGATGGGTCGAACTCGTCGATAGGGTCATTAATCGCGTTATGGTATTTTTCGCAAGCGTCCAAATCCACTCCGTTTTCGGTTTCTATAAAAATTGTCAAAGCTTGAGTGCGCTTATCGAATTCAACGTCCACAATCTCCACACCCATAGGCGTAGCTATATTTTCAAGAAAAGCGCGTATGTCTTCAATGGGTTTTAACTGCATAACTCCCCTTTATATGAGTATTGAGTGCCTTTGTAGGCACTCAATCTTATTACTTACGATTAAGGTTGAGTTTATTCTAACATATTAATTTGTAAATTGCAAGCTTTATTGTAATTTTGGCAAAGATTTTTTTATTTTTATGAGTTCTATAAAGATTTTTGCCGTTACATATGCGTCGTCGATAGCTCTGTGATGGTTGAAAGTTATTCCGAATTTATCCGCCACCGTATTGAGTTTATAGTTGGAAAGAAAAAGCAGCTCCTGTGAAAGCGGTATCGTATCTATTATCTTCCTTTCCAGCATATAGCCGAGTTTGGCGCAATAATAATCGACAAACTTGAAATCGAAACCGGCGATATTATGCCCGACAAGCACGGAGCCGTCGCAGAATTTAAAGAAATCAGGCATCACCTGTTCATACGACGGGGCGTCTTTTATCATATCTTCAGTAATACCCGTAAGATTTATTATCTCTTCAGACAGCTTTTTGCGGGGGTTGATAAAAGTCGTAAAACTTTCGCATATTACTCCGTCAACAATTTTATACGCTCCAATTTCTATAATTCTGTCCATATTGCCCGACGAAGGAGCGGAGTTCAAACCTGTCGTTTCTAAATCGAACACGACAAACGTTCTGCCTTTAAGACAAGCGGGAATAGAAGTATCGGAAAACATATCTGCCTGCGATACGTCCGTAAACGGTTCGGGTTTAACCACGGAATAATACCTTGGAACAGGCTTTGAAACGCGCTTCTCTGGAATGAAATTTTTCGGAAGCGAACCGTAATCGATAGTATTGGCTGTAAACCGCAGAAAGCCTTTATAAAGCTCGGATTTTCCCGTCATGACTATGCTGTCGCCGACTTTTAAAGCGCGTATCTTGTCTATGCTTCTTTGTCTTGTAAAATAAGTAGCGCGCATAGCCGCGGTAGTGTCTGACACAGTAAAAGAATAATAAATTTTTTCCGCGTTTTTGCTGTTTATGTATTTCCGTTCCTGTATATCCTCTATCAGACCACATATGACCGCTTTTTCGCTTTCGAAGTTCAAATCGCTCATATAAGTCGCGATATCTTGTTTTTCGCTTCCTTCCAAAAACGAAAAATCTTCAATTTTAAAGGTTCTGATAGGAACTTCGAATTCGATGTTTTCGTGTTCTTCCTCAATCTCTATTTCCTGCGCGAACTTCGAACTTTTTTCACACCTGCCGAAAAATTCACCGCAGTAGCATTTTTTAAGATATGCCGTAACGGCGTCGCATACGCCGTTCGATATAAGCGACGGCATAACATATATTACGTACTCAAATACGTTTCCGCTCTTAACGACATTTATATCCTGCTCTCCGAGTGTTACGGAAATTGCTCTGAAATTGTTGTTTAACGCTTCGGCTATCTTGTTTTTAACCATTTCGCAGTCGGGCGTAAGCTTTGAAATCTCGACGGTACATTTAAAAAATGCTGGCACATATGCTCTTACGGTTTTTTCCGCAGCCGCTCTGTTTTCATCTGTAAAAACTTTATCGGTCACAAGCTTAACCGTTACGAGTTTTTTGCCTCTATCGAGCACGATTGAATTTATTATGGAATTATTAAAATTTTCGATACCGCGTATCTCTTTTAAAAATTGTTCAGTCATTTAAAAAAGCGTCTATCTCCTTAAAAAACTCTCGCTCCGCATCGGCGGAGCAAACCCGCCTGATAATTTCCCCGTTTTTGAATATAATGCAGTAGTCTTCCGCGCCCGCAATACCCAACTCGCAGTCCCTCGCTTCACCAGGTCCGTTAACTACGCAGCCCATAACAGCAATTTTAACGGACTTTGAAAAACGTTCCGTATAAGCCGAAACTTTTTTTGCAAGCTCCATAGAATTCCAACGGCATCTGCCGCAAGTAGGACAGGCTACGACGTCGACGAAATTTTTATCAAGCCCTACCGCCCGCAAAATACGTTTACCTGCGATTATTTCTTTTACGGGCTCGTCGGTAATGGAAACGCGCAAAGTATCGCCTATACCGTTTAAAAGCAACGCGCCGATTGCGGCGCTTGATTTTACGACCGCCATATCTTCCGTACCCGCTTCGGTAACACCGATGTGTAGCGGATAATCGGTTTTTTGAGAAAGTAAATTATAAGATTTTACCGTAAGCGGCACTTCAGATGCTTTTACGGAAATTATTATGTCCTGAACACCGTACTTTTCTAAAAGCGCAACGCTTTTCAGCGCGCTTTCGACTAGTGAAATTTCGTTCTTACCGTATTTTTGCAAAAACTCTTTTTCTATACTGCCGGTATTGGAACCTACTCTTACGGGAATTTTATGCGCTCTTATACAGTCGGCAACAGCTTTAACCGCTGTTTCCGAACCTATATTGCCCGGATTTATACGAACTTTATCGCAACCGTTTTCGATAGCCGAAATCGCAAGTTTGTATGAAAAATGAATATCCGCAACCAAAGGTATACTTATTCTGTTTTTTATTTCAGACAACGCGTAAGCATCTGTTTCGTCGAGAACCGAAACGCGCACTATGTCGCACCCTGCCTTTTCAAGTTCGTTAATCTGCTTTACCGTTGCTTCCGTATCCGAGGTTTTGACGGTGCACATCGATTGAATTTTTACTTTTTCTCCACCGCCGATATAAGTTTCGCCGACTTTGATTTTCTTTGTTGAAAACGACATATTCCACAAAAATTCAGACAGTGTTGTCACTGCCTGAAAATCCTTATTTTTTACTGTTCATCATATTTTGAAGTTCTTCGAGGAAACTTGAAATATCTTTGAAAGAACGGTAAACACTCGCATAACGCACGTAAGCGACTTCGTCGTATTTTTTCAGCTCTTCCATTACGAGTTCGCCTATATGCTTTGAAAGCACTTCCTGTTCCATCGAATTATAAACCTGTTTGGTTACTGCGCTCACTATTTCGTCTATAACCGTCATAGAAACGGGACGTTTTTCGCACGATTTTATTATACCGTTTTTAATTTTCTGGGCATCGAAAGTCTGGCGCGCACCGTTCGTCTTTATGACAAGTACGGGCGTATCCTCTATCGTTTCATAGGTGGTAAACCTCTTACCGCAGCTAAAACACTCGCGGCGGCGTCTGATAGTTCTTCCCTCGTCGGCTGAACGGCTGTCTATTACCTTACTGTCTTCGTAGCCGCAGAAAACGCATCTCATTAATTTTACCTCTAAATTTATTTGAAATATTTTACTCCGCTTTCGAATATCTTCATATCGAAACTACCCGAATAGTTTTTGTAAAGGTTTTCGCCCGTTCTTTCGCTGTGTCCCATCTTACCGAATACTCTGCCGTCGGGAGAAGTTATACCTTCTATCGCATACATACTGCCGTTGGGATTATAGGGGCTGTGCATAGTAGGATTACCTTTCAAATCAACATACTGCGTTGCAATCTGTCCGTTCAGACGCATACGTTCGAGCTCAATTTCGGGAGCGACGACTTTACCTTCGCCGTGAGACACGGGCACCGCAAAAACTTCACCTGTTTTGCAGGCTGAAAGCCAGGGACTTAAAGTTGAAGATACGCGTATATTTACCATCGTCGAAACGTGACGGGAAATATTATTAAAAGTCAGCGTAGGCGAATTTTCATTAAGAGGACGTACTTTACCGTACGGAACAAGACCGAGTTTTATAAGCGCCTGAAAACCGTTGCAGATACCGAGAACAAGTCCGTCGCGGTTTTCTAAAAGGTGCATAATTCTTTCGGACACGGCAGGGTTCTTGAAAGTCGTCGCGATAAACTTACCCGAACCATCGGGTTCGTCTCCGCCCGAGAAACCGCCCGGGAACGCAATTATGTTCGCCCTGTCGATTGCTTTTATAATCTCTTTTACGCTCTCTTCGATATCTGCGGGCGTGCGATTTTTAATTACAAGAACTTCCGGCTCTGCTCCCGCCAAAAGGAAAGCACGCGCCGTGTCGAGTTCGCAGTTCGTTCCGGGGAATGCGGGAATAAAAACTCTGGGTTTTGCAGTCTTCGTCAGTGCGGAAGATTTTAAGCTTTTTATTTTATAATCGCAATCGGGTAAATTCCCGTTTGCCTGTGCTGTTGTGGGGAAAACACAGTCAAGCCTGCCTGTAAAAGCTTTTTCGGCATCGCAATAATTAACTTTCGAATTTCCGAACACGAACGAACCTTCTATCGTTTCACCGAGATAAACGCAGTCGATTTTTTCGTCTTTAAACTTAAGCGCGATCTCTTCGCTCATAGATACGATTATATCGCCGTAGGTTTCGTTGAATATAGTTTTTTCGCCGCATTCGAACTTAAATCCGAAACCGTTACCGAAACAGCTCTTGGCGACTGCGGAAACCGCACCGCCTATTTCGGCTACCGTTGCGAAAGTTATATTTTTATTTAAAATATTCTTATTTACAGTCGTATATAATTTTTTAAGATACTCGAAATCGGGAATGAACGCGGAATCTTTGCGCATAGGCAAAAGATAAAGCCTTTCGCCTTTTCGCGTCAGAACATTAGTAATCAGCGACGAAGCTTTCGACGGTGCAAGAGCGAACGAAATGAGCGTGGGCGGAACATCTATGTCTTCGAAAGTCCCGCTCATAGAATCCTTGCCGCCTATCGCGCCGAGTCCGAGATTAATCTGCGCATACAGCGCACCCAACAGCGCAGACGTAGGAACGCCCCAACGTTTTTCGTCGTCGCGCAACCGCATAAAGAATTCCTGCAAAGTTAGCCGCACGTCCTCATACTTAGCGCCAGCCGCAACGACTTTCGAAACAGAAGTTACAATTGAATATATAGCACCCGTAAAAGGCGAATCCGACATAAGCTCGGGATTATATCCGTATGCGGATACGGTACAGTCGTCGGTTTCGCCACCTGTGAATTTTGCAGCCATAGCAATAACCGGAGTCAGCTGGTTTTTACCGCCAAACGGCATATAAACAGACTTTGCACCAATCGTGGAGTCAAACATTTCAGAAAGTCCCTTTTTGGAACACACATTGAATTCCGAAAGTGTTTCCAAAAGCGCGGTTTCAAAATCTTTTATTTGTTTATCATTGAAAAATGAAGTAACATTATCGTTGATTTCGGCGTTTGTAATCTGTTTTACGCCGTTAGTATCGAGGAAGTCACGGGAAATATCCACTATTGCCTTGCCTCTGTGGAACATTTTCATTCGTCTGTCGTCAGTTACTACCGCGACAACAGTAGCAGTCAGATTTTCGTCCGCGGCAAGCACGGTGAATTTTTCAACGTCATTTGCGGAAACCACTACCGCCATACGTTCCTGGGATTCGGAAATGGCGAGTTCCGTTCCAGATAGTCCTTCGTACTTTTTAGGGACTTTGTCAAGCTGAATTTCAAGACCATCGGCAAGTTCGCCGATAGCCACCGAAACTCCGCCCGCGCCGAAATCGTTGCATTTTTTAATCATTCTCGTCGCTTCGCCGTTCATAAAAAGCCTCTGCAACTTACGCTCTGTAAGCGCGTTGCCTTTCTGAACTTCCGCACCGCAGGTCTGAACCGATTTAACATCGTGAGCTTTCGAAGAACCCGTAGCGCCGCCGCAACCGTCCCTGCCCGTTTCTCCGCCGAGAAGAATTATCAAGTCGCCCTTTTCAGGCTTTGCACGATAAATCATTTCCGACTTTGCTCCGCCGACTACAAAGCCCGTTTCAAGTCTTTTAGCTTTATAACCCGCGTGGTAAACTTCTTCTACCTGTCCCGTAGCTAAACCTATCTGGTTGCCGTAAGACGAAAAACCTGCAGCGGCAGTTTTAGTAATTACGCGTTGGGGAAGTTTGCCTTTCAAGGTTTTTTCAATAGGTTCTGTGGGGTCTGCGCAACCTGTAACGCGCATTGACTGCAAGACGTAAGTTCTTCCCGAAAGCGGGTCGCGTATAGCTCCGCCGAGACAAGTAGCCGCGCCGCCGAAAGGTTCTATTTCCGTAGGATGGTTGTGCGTTTCGTTTTTGAACATTACGGTGTATTTTTGTTTTTTACCGTCGAGAACTGCGTCAACTTTGATGGAACAAGCATTGATTTCATCCGATTCGTCGAGGTTATCAAGCTTACCTTCTTTTTTGAGTTTTTTTACTCCGATAGTGGCTATATCCATAAGACAGGGATATTTATCCGTCCTGTTTTTATAAAGCTCGTCAAACAAACTCCTATAAAGTTCCAAAGACCTGCCGATATGTTTGTTGCCGCTGTTGATTTTTATATTTTTGAGTTCGGTTGAAAACGTGGTATGACGGCAATGGTCGGACCAGTAAGTATCTATGACTTTGATTTCGGTTTCGGTGGGGTTTCTGCCCTCTTTTTTAAAATAATCGCGCACGAAAGCGAGATCCTGTACAGACATCGCAAGACCTGTTTCCGCGTGATACTCCGAAATTTTTTCGTCGCTGTAATTTATAAAATTTTCAACGCATTTAACGTCGTCCGCTTCTACGGTTTTATGAGCGAGAGAAACGGGCTTTTCAAGTCCGACTTCTTCGCTCTCAACGGGATTAATCAGATGTTTTTTGATTTTTTCAAGCTGTACTGCATCTACGCCCTTTACAGCATAAACTACCGCGCATTTTATAAGAGGGCGTTCCTTCTGCGTCAAAAGTTGAACGCATTGCGCCGCGCTGTCCGCACGCTGGTCATACTGACCCGTAAGATAAGCTACGGCAAAAACCGAAAAGCTTTTGTCGAAATCGACGTTTTCATAATATACGTTGTCTACGGGAGGCTCGGAAAACACGCAGGGAACCGCCGAAGCGAATTCTTCACGAGTCATACCTTCTACGTCGTAGCGTATCAAACGCCGAACGTCCGTTACCGAAATTTTAAGCAGATTGCAAATATCTTCCTTTACTTTCTGCGCCTGTAAATTCTCTTTCTTTTCAACGAAAATTCTGTATATCATATCTATCCTTTGCCGAAACTTATATTTTTTATTTAGCCTTCGCGGTACTTAACTCCTATGTCCTTACGGTAATGCATATTTTCCCAATTTATGTTTTCAACTGCGGAATATGCTTTCAGTCGGGCTTCTTCTATATCTTTGCCCTTTGCAACTACACCGAGAACGCGTCCGCCTGCGGTAACCAATCTACCGTCCTTCACCGCGGTTCCAGCATGAACTATCTGGGCATTGCCGGTTTCTCCGATTGTTATTTCTTTGCCTTTCACATAACTTACGGGATAACCGCCGCTTGCAAGCACGACACACACGCACGCCCCTTCTTCCCATTCTATTTTGATATCCGAAAGCTTTCCTTCCGTCACCGCTTCGAATATATCCATTAAATCGGTTTTCAGCATAGGAAGCACAACTTGGGTTTCGGGATCACCGAAACGCGAATTGTATTCAACTACTTTCATTCCCTTGTCTGTGCGCATAAGCCCGAAGTACAAACAGCCCTTAAAGGTCCTACCTTCGGCATTCATTGCTTTCATAGTGGGAATCATTATCGTTTTGAGCACCTGTTTTTCAAGCTTCTCGTTCCAGAACGGACAAGGTGAAAAAGTGCCCATACCGCCAGTATTAAGTCCCTTGTCCCCATCGCCAGAACGTTTGTGGTCGCAGGAGGTTATCATAGGAATTATAGTTTTCCCGTCTGTAAACGCGAGCACCGAAACCTCTTCTCCCGGAGTATATCTAAGTCCGCGCATTAATTCTTCGATAACTATTTTATTGCCCGCGGCACCGAACGCTTTGTCGAGCATAATTTCTTTTAGCCCTTCCTCCGCCTGTTCTATCGTTTCGCAGATAAGCACGCCTTTCCCGAGCGCGAGTCCGTCCGCTTTTAAAACCAGCGGCGCGCCTTTTTTACGGATATATTCCAATGCTTTGCTGTAATCTTCGAAAGTTTCCGACTCCGCCGTGGGAATTTTATATTTTTTCATAAGCTCTTTTGCAAAAGCTTTGCTCGCTTCGATTATCGCCGCGTTTTTACGAGGTCCGAAACAGCGCTTTCCCATAGCTTCTAGCTCGTCCACAAGCCCGATTGCCAAAGGGTCGTCGGGAGCAACAACATAATAGTCTATTTCGGGATGAGCTGACACGTAGTCTTTTACCGCTTCGACATTCATATAATCCACGTCTACGTTTTCAGCAATCTCCGCCGTACCCGCGTTGCCTTTCATACAATATAGTTTCTCTACGCGCTTGCTTTTTCTGAGCGCGAGAAGTATCGCGTGTTCCCTCCCGCCGTTTCCAACTACCAAAACATTCATATTTTTATCCTTGATGTTTCAGACTTTCAGTGTTTGAAGTGGCGGTCGCCGACGAACACCATAGCAATGCCAGCCTCATTGCACGCTTCAACGGAATCCCTGTCTCTAATCGAGCCGCCCGGCTGAATAATCGCCGTTATACCCGCTTTTATACACTCCTCTACGCAATCTGAGAACGGAAAAAATGCGTCGGAAGCCATAACCGAACCTTTCGCCTTTCCGCCCGCATGCGCGATTGCCTGCTGGGCAGCCCAAATTCTATTCGTCTGTCCCATACCGATACCCGTCGTCCTGTCGCGCTTGCCAATAACTATGGCATTGGACTTTGTATGTTTTACTACTTTCCAGTTAAACAGTAAAGCTTCGATTTCTTCCTCAGTGGGTGCGCGCTCGGTGACAACGCCTAAACCGTACGCAACTTTCTGTTTTCCGTCGGCAAGAGTTGTTACCTCAACCGTAGCCTGATTTCTGAAAAGATTAATATCCTCTCCGTTTACAAGCGTTTCGTCATACTGTTGAACGAGCAGACCGCCGTAAACTTTCTTCATATCGAACGCAGACGGTTCACGTCTTGATGATATATCGTCTATCTGCAAAAGACGGATATTTTTTTTGCTTTCGAGAATTTCGAGCGCTTTACAGTCGTATCCCGATGCGATTACGATTTCTATGAAAATTTTATTTATTTCTATCGCCGTAGCTTCGTCTACGATTCCGTTAATTGCAAGTATTCCTCCGAACACCGAAACGGGATCGGAATTATATGCGCGCATATACGCTTCGTAAATATTTTCGCCTGTGCCGACTCCGCAGGGATTAGCGTGTTTGCAAGCCACGACCGCAGGAACAGAACCGAATTCTTTTAAAAGTTCCAGCGCGCCGTTTGCATCGTTTATATTGTTGTATGAAAGCTCTTTACCCCAAATCTGGGTTGCCGACGAAAGCGAACCCTTGCGTATTATTTGTTCGTTATAAAAAACAGCCTGCTGTTGAGGATTTTCACCGTAACGCATATCTTGTGCTTTTTTATAAGCATAAGTAACTTCGTCGGGAAAAGTTATACCGAGCTGAGAGGCAAGATAATTGGAAATAAGACTGTCGTAAACGGCGGTATGCGCAAAAACCTTATATTGAAGATATTTTTTTGTCTGCAAACTGACTCCGCCCGCTTTAAGTTCTTCGAGAACGGTTTCGTAATCGGCGGGGTCTACTATGACCGCGACATCCTGATAATTTTTAGCAGCCGCTCTTATCATAGTTGGACCGCCGATGTCAATGTTTTCGATACAAGTAGCAAAGTCTGCACCGCTAATCAAAGTAGCTTTAAACGGATAAAGATTAACGCAAACGATATCTATAGTATTTATGTTAAGCTCTTCAAGCTGCGCCATATGTTCGGGGTTGGAACGCATTGCGAGCAGACCCGCATGCACGTTGGGGTGCAGCGTTTTAACTCTTCCGTCAAGACATTCCGGAAAACCCGTAATTTCGGATATTCCGATTACACTCAAACCCGCTTCCTGCAAAACTTTTGCGGTACCGCCAGTGGATATGATTTCAAACCCGTTTTCGGTCAGTCCTTTGCAAAAATCGACTACGCCCTCTTTATCAGAAACGCTGACAAGCGCACGTTTCTTCATTTCCATTTACCTTTTCCTCCGTATATTATTTTATCGTTACTTTTCTGCCGTTTTTTTCAATAGAACCCGAACAGAGTTTTTTTACGCAGAACGGAAGAAGTTCGTGTTCTTCCTTTAATATTTTCGCCTGCAAACTTTCAGCGGTGTCGCTTTCCGAAACTTCTACGGCCCTCTGAGCTATAATCGCTCCACCGTCCGGAATTTCGTCTACGAAATGCACCGTACAGCCTGATATTTTCGCGCCGTATTCTATTACAGCCTGATGAACCCTGATTCCGTAACAACCCGCTCCGCTGAACGCGGGAATAAGAGACGGGTGAATATTGATTATTCTGTCTTCGTACTGTTTTATAAATTCTTCGGGGATAATTTTAAGCCAGCCAGCGAGAACTATGTAATCAACTTCCGCGCTCTTTAAAAGCGCGCCGAGTTCGCGGTACAGCTCCGTCAGATCGGGATAATCAGATTTCGAAAAAACTGCATATTTAATGCCGTGTTTGTCCGCCCGTTCTATTGCGCCGATTTTTTCTTTCGAAGCTATCAAATACGCTATCTCGCAGAATTTTTCACGTTCATTCGCGTCGATTACCGATTGAAAATCGGTTCCGCCTCCGGAAGCGAATACCGCTATTTTTTTCATTTAAGGATAACTCCGTTTCCCTTGACCGTCGTTCCGAGTACGACGCAGTCTTCTCCAGTTAATTGAAGCTGTCTTAAAGTCGCGTTAACATCTTCTTTTCCGACGCACACAACCATACCTATGCCCATATTGAAAGTGTTGTACATTTCTTCCTGCGAGAGTTCCGCACGGTTCTGTATTACTTTGAATACATTAGGTACGTCGTAAGACTGAGTATTAATTTCACCGCCGATGCCTTCGGGGAAAATGCGGGGTATATTTTCGATAAAGCCGCCGCCAGTTATGTGAGCTATGCCTTTCACTTTTATTTTTTCAATTAAGTCAAGAATACTCTTGACATAAATTTTCGTAGGCGTCAAAAGAACATTTATGGGTTTTGCGTCCAGTTCGTCGTCATACTTGTTGAGTACGTCGATATCTTCGCCAAATATTTTTCTTACGAGCGAATATCCGTTTGAATGAATACCGCTGGACTTTATACCGATAAGAACGTCACCCTTTTTTATTTTGCTTCCGTTAATTATTTTTTTCTTGTCTACCACGCCTACCGCAAATCCCGCGATGTCATAGTCGCCGTCGCGATAAAATCCGGGCATTTCCGCGGTTTCGCCGCCGATAAGCGCGGCGCCGGACTGAGTACAGCCCTTAGCTATTCCGGAAACTACCGTTGCAACTTTTTCGGGACTCAAATTTCCCGTAGCGAAATAATCAAGGAAAAAGAGAGGTCTTGCACCCTGACAAATTATGTCGTTCACACACATGGCTACGGCGTCTATACCAATCGTATCGTGTTTATTTGCAATTATCGCGTATTTGAGTTTTGTACCTACGCCGTCCGTACCTGCAACAAGTACTGGATGTTTAACTTTTTTGGGCATCTGAAAGAAACCGCCGAACGAACCCAAATCGCCGAGGACGCCTTCCGTATAAGTCAACCGTACGTGTTCTTTCATTAATTTTACAGCCTCGTAACCTCTTTCTACGTCTACTCCGCTGTCCTTGTAAGAAATTGCCATTGTTTTGCTCCTTTATTCTAATTTAAGTTTGTCCGCTTCGTAACCGTCAAGCGTGAACGGATATTCACCGTTGAAACATCCTAAACAGAAATCTACATTTGCTCCTTTGCACGTATTTACAAGCAGGTCTATCGTAAGATAATTTATGCTGTCCGCGTCGAGGCTTTCGCAAATCTGTTTTTCATTTTTATATGCGCCTATGAGCTGTGAATATGTCTGAATATCTATTCCGAGGTGACAGGGGTGCTTTATTATAGGCGAACAAATACGGATATGCACTTCGCTCGCACCCGCATCCCGCAGCATTTTAACTATTTTTCGCATCGTTGTTCCGCGGACTATCGAATCGTCGATGATAACGATTCTCTTACCGCGGACGTTAGCGCGGAGCGCATTCATTTTTAAGTTTAAACTGTTTTCTCTCTGTCTTTGGTCGGGCTGAATAAAAGTTCTGCCTACGTATCGGTTTTTGGCGAGAGCCTCCACAAACGGTATTCCGCTTTCCTCAGCATAACCTCTCGCAGCAACGTTTGCAGAATCGGGAATACCAGAGACTATATCCGCGTCCGCGGGATAATGTTTTGCAAGCAGTCTTCCCGCTTCCTTTCTCGCTTCGTAAACGCTTTTGCCGTCGAGAACCGAATCCGGACGGGCAAAATATACGTATTCGAAAATACACATCCTGCTCTTTTTGGGAACTCTGTCCATAAACGAAGAACTGATACCGCTATTATCGATGACGACGATTTCACCCGGTTTTACGTCACGAAGGAAATTGGCTCCGACCGCGTCCAAAGCGCAAGTTTCACTCGCAACTATTACGTCGCCGTCCTTTGAACCTATACACAACGGACGAATACCGAAAGGGTCACGTACAGCTATCAATTTATCTGCCGTCATTATTACGAGAGCGTAAGAACCTTTGAAATAAGGACAAGCGCGTTTTACTCCTTTCAATATATCCCCGTCGGACAGACTGTTTATTAAAACCGCCATCACCTCCGAATCGACTGACGTCTGAAAAACCGCGTTATCCGCTATCGCTTTTTCGCGAAGCTGTTTCGTATTTGTAAGATTGCCGTTATGCGCAAGAGCCATTTTACCGCATTTACCTGTAAAAACAACCGGCTGGGCGTTTAGAAGCTGGCTTGCTCCCGTCGTCGAATACCTTACGTGTCCTATAGCAATATCGCCCTCAGGCAGTTTGTCTATATTCCCGCACGCAAATACTTCCGAAACAAGGCCCATACCTTTATAGTAGATTATTCGGTCGGCGTAAGCGACAGCTATACCCGCGGACTCCTGTCCTCTGTGTTGAAGAGAGTAAAGCCCGTAATAAACCGTGTGCGCAACGTTGCGGTTTTCCTGCGAATAAACTCCGAACACTCCGCATTCTTCGTGCGGTTTATCCAACTCTTCCATTTATCACTCCTTGCCCGTCCAGCAATATGTGCAGAGTTTGCATGGCTCTATACCGATTGCCTCGATCAAACCCTCTATCGACTGGAATTCGAGAGACTCGAATTTGAATTTATCGCAAATGGCTTTGCGCAGGGCCTTTCCGCGTTCTGTTTCGGAGTTGCTGTATTCTTCAAGATAATTTATCGCGTCTTCACCTTCGAGTTCTGTCATTACACGGCGCGTAATCAAATCCATATCCCCCGAAGAGCGGGAAAAATTGAGATATTTGCAACCATACATTATAGGCGGACACGCGGAACGCATATGAACCGTTTTTGCACCGTGCGAATATAAAAACTCGACGGTTTCTTTAAGCTGTGTTCCTCTGACGATTGAATCGTCGACGAGCAATAAATTTTTACCGTCTATGTATTCGTGAACGGGAATAAGTTTCATCTTAGCAACTTTATTGCGCTCCGTCTGATTTACGGGCATAAAACTGCGCGACCAAGTCGGTGTATACTTAATATAGGGGCGCGCAAACGGAATTTTACTCTCGTTGGCATATCCGATTGCGTGCGGTGTGCCAGAATCGGGAACTCCGCCTACGAAATCCACATCGTGCAAATCACAGTTTTTCGCGTCGTTTTTAGCAAATATACGTCCGTTTTTACAGCGCATAACTTCAACGTTAACCCCCTCGTACGTAGAAGTCGGATAACCGTAATACGACCAAAGGAACGCGCATATACGCATTTTTTCGCCCGGTGGCGAAAGTTGCGTGATTCCGTCCGCAGAAATTTCGACGATTTCGGCGGGTCCGAGTTCACGCTCGTCCGAATAACCTAATTTTTTATATGCGAAACTCTCAAACGAAACGCAATATCCGTTGTTGCATTTACCTATAAGAACGGGAAGCCTTCCAACCTTGTCCCTTGCCGCAATTAAAGTGCCCCTGTCGGTCAAAAGCAGAATCGAAACCGTTCCCTCTATCTGTTCCTGCGCGTAGCGTATACCCTCGACATAATCGCTTTTGCTGTTGATTAATGCGGCAACGATTTCATTGGAGTTGACTTTACTTCCCGTCATAGCGTCGAAATAACCGCCGTTTGAAAGCAGATTGTTCATCACTGTTGAAACGTTGTTAATTATACCGATTGTACAAATAGCGTAGGTGCCGAGTTTGGAAACCATTAAAAGCGGCTGAGGGTCGGTATCGCTTATACATCCTATCGCGGCGTTTCCTTTCATCTCAGATAAAGTTTTCTCAAACTTCGTTCTGAAAGGTGCGTTCTCTATATTATGTATTTCACGCTGTAACCCTACGGACGGATCGTAAGCCGCAATTCCTCCGCGTTTAGTACCGAGATGCGAATGATAGTCGGTTCCGATAAAAACATCGAAAACCGCGCTTTCTTTTTTTACAGAGCCGAAAAAACCGCCCATTTATTATTCTCCTGTGAGACGTTTGAATATCTCGTTGTATGCGTCTTCCACTCCGCCCAAATCTCTGCGGAATCTATCCTTGTCAAGGCTAACGTGTTTTGTAGTATCCCAGCTTCCCGCTTCCCAGAAACGGCATGTATCGGGAGAAATTTCGTCGGCAAGCAATATAGCGCCTTTAAATCTTCCGAATTCGAGTTTGAAGTCAATCAAATCTACGTTGAGACGTTTAAAGAATTCTTTCAAAGCGTCGTTTACCGCAAAAGCCGTTTTCTTGATGGTTTCGATTTCTTCCGCAGTTGCGAGGTTGAGCGCAAGCGCATGGTAATCGTTAATGAGCGGGTCGCCCAAATCGTCGTTCTTATAAGAAAATTCTATTGTAGGCGATTTAAATAAAGTACCTTCCGCAACGCCGTAACGCTTTGAAAAGCTACCTGCCGCAACGTTTCTTATTATTACTTCGAGCGGAACTATATTTACTTTTTTAACCACCGTGTTTCTGTCGTCAATCTCCTCTACCAAATGAGTGGGAATTCCCTTCTTTTCAAGCATTGCCATCATAAGATTGCTCATCTTGTTGTTGATGACGCCTTTACCAGAAATCGTACCTTTTTTAAGTCCGTTAAACGCTGTTGCGTCGTCTTTATAGGATACGATAACGTAATCGGGGTTTTCCGTTGCGAAAACCTTTTTTGCCTTGCCTTCGTAAAGCTGTTCCTTTTTCTGCATAAGTTTTCTCCTAAAAAATTTTAAACAGTATTATTTATAAAACCCGCAGAGCAAACTGCGGGTATGATTTTACAGCGTCTTCAACTCCTGTTGAAGAGCTATATCGTCTGCATTTATTTTTTCTCTCATATTTTTCTTGTAGTCCGAAAGCTTCTTCGAGATTTCGGGATATTTTACGCCCAGAATCTGTAAAGCAAGCAGACCTGCATTCTCTCCGCCGTTCACTCCGACGGTTGCAACAGGTATACCCGAAGGCATCTGCACGATTGACAGAAGGCTGTCCAGACCACCCATCATATCCGTTTTTACGGGCAGACCTATTACGGGAAGAGTAGTATCAGCCGCGACAACCCCGCCGAGATGAGCCGCCTTGCCCGCCGCGCAGATAATTACTTCTATTCCCTTATCTTTCGCAGTAGAAGAAAATTCGCGCGCTTCCTCGGGCGTTCTGTGTGCGGAAATTACTCTGACCTCTGTTTCGACGCCGAAATTTTCGATAACGTCGACAGCGGGTTTAACCACGCTGAAATCAGACTTGCTGCCCATAATTATCGCTATTTTAGCCATATTACAATACCTCTCAGTATTAAATGCATAATTTTCGGCATACTTTATATATGCTGCTATTATACATTATTTTTATCGTGTATATACTTGCCGTCAACTTTTACGCCGTTATTTTATTAAAGTCGCAAAAAGACGAATATTCGGACGACGAATCAAAGATGAACAGCGGCGACGGAAAACTTATTTTAACCGCTATACTCGGCGGTGCCATAAGCATTTATATAAGTATGTTCATAATGCGTTACCGTCTTAAAAATCTTCTTCTTATGATTCTTATGCCGGTTATCGGCGTACTCAATATCTACCTCTGTATAGTAGCGTTCCGCTCCGGATTTACGTTCTTTGTAGCTTAAAACCACAATATCTTCAACAATCGGTTTAATTATAACACAATATATTGATAAAAGGAAACTTTTTGAATATAGTTTTTTTTAAAAATATTATATAAATTTTTCCTTGTCGGAACTAAAAACGCCCGCTTATGAGGATTTAAACGAAAAGACCCCGTTTTTTTACGGGGTCTTTTCATAAAATCACGGATATTAATTCATGTCTCAGCATATCTATTCCGCCTAATGTGCGAGGCGGTGCGCCGTCGGCGCATTTATCGAAAATCACTTTTCCGCGGTTTATCACAAGTATTCTGTGCGCAATCGAAACAGCTTCGTCGACGTCGTGCGTGACAAACAATACTGTTCTCTTATCTCTTTCCCAAATCTCGAAAAACAGTTCGTTCAATTCCTTTTTCAATTTCAAATCAAGAGAAGAATACGGTTCGTCCATTAGAATCAAATCACTTTCAAAGAGAAAGGCGCGTGCGAGCGAAACACGCTGAGCCTGCCCCCCGGAAAGACTGACGGGATAGCTTTTAGCTTTTTCGGACAGACGGACACGGGCAAGCATTTCCGTAATTTTTTCATCATCGGCGCATACGAGTTTCAGATTTCCGTATACCGTTAAATTCGGAACGAGCCGCGGAGTTTGGAACACATAAGAACTTTTAAGCTTTGTAATATATCCGCCATATTCAGTAAGTCCCGCCAAAGCATTTAAAAGAGTCGTTTTTCCGCTCCCGCTTTCCCCGAGTATGCAGGTAATTTTACCCTTTTCGAGAGTCAGATTAAAGTCTTTGAATACGCAAACGTCAGAATAACTTTTCGAAAAATTTTTAATCTCAATCACGCGCGCCCTCCTTTATACTCCATTTGTAGTTTATACGCTCGAATTGCGACAGCGCAACGTCTATAATAAGCCCTATAAAAACCGCGACTAATGTCAGCGCTGCGAGCCTCGGCATTTCCGCATAAAGTTTAGCTGTCTGCATTAAACCGCCGAGACTGTTGTAAGTATTAGCAAGAACTTCCGAAGAAATCATAATTTTCAGACCGAGAGAAAGGTTTGCGCCTGTCTGTGCCAAAATATTCGGAGAAACAAGCGGTAAATAAATTTTAAACAGGCGTTCCCTCTTTCTCAGTCCGTACACCCGAGCCATTTCCAAAAGCCCTTCGTCCACCCCTTCCGCCGCCGCGGTAATCTGGGCGTAAATCATAGGAAATAAAATAAGAACGGTGACTGCGACGGGCGCGATAACAGGATTAGTCCACATAAGAAATATTAATACAACGGCAAGCGTCGGAAGCGTGCGCAAAAACGCTGCGACAGGCTTTATGAACGCGAAAAAAGTTTTACTTAAAACCGACGGTACCGCCAACAACGCCGCCAGCAAAAAAGAAAACACGAACGCAAGCAAAGTTCTTCCGAAAGTATTAAAAAAAGATAACCAAAATTCGCCGTCCGCAAACAGATTTTTGAAGCTCTTTAAAGTGTCCGTAAACGACGGTATCAGATAATCGTTTTTAACCGCAAAATACGCTATTATCCATACAGCGAGCATCACCAGAACCGCTGAAACCGAACATATTATATTAAGTTTTCTCTTTTTTATAAAGTTTTTCACGATTTATTTTCAATGTAAAAGAAGCCGTCCGAAACAACGCTTGCGGAAGACAGATTTACTGCTATTAGCTTATCCAAAAAAGCATTCACCTCAACTTTGCAGTCTTTTGAACCCACGAACTTCACGGCGCAGTTTTTTATAACTTCTTCGGATAGATTAGCAACCGTAAACGACGGTTTTAAACCGTATGTAAGGTGACTTTGAACCGCGGTCACAATCATTTCGGCAGACGTAGTTTCAAAGAGAAGCCATTCCGCGCTTTCGCTGACAGCCGCTATGAACCTTGCGATAAATTCGGGGTTGTTTTCGATAAGCGAACTTTTTGCTACAATCACTGCCTGAGGATATCCGCCTTCTTCCCCATAAAGCGTTTGCAGGCTTCCGGCAAACGAAAGCGCGCCTTTCGACGCATTTACTTTTAATGTTGCGGCAGGCTCGGGAACAACATAATAATCGCAGGACTTGTCCGACGGCGCAACTTGTTCGTGCGAAACCGCCTTTAAATTAACCTTAGTTTCATCAACGGAATCAGCGTTCCCGAGTTCCGAATATTCCAGACCGTTACTGCGCAGTACCGCTTTAAAAGTCAAACCGGGTACATTCGTAAGCTGAATAACGCCCACAACCTTTCCTGTTAGTATGCTCATATTTTCAACCGTTATATCTTCTACGCCCTGCTTTTTAAGTATAAAAAGATTACCGTGCGTTACTGTACCGAGCATTTTATATTTTTCACCCGTACCGAGCAATTTGCTTGCAAGGTTAACAGGCAAAACGCATATATCCGCTTTTGGATTTTCTCCCGTAACAAAACCTGCGATAACCGACGGATCGACAACCTCATATTCCGTTTTTCCGCCAAACGAATTCTCTTCGTGCATAAGTTTTGCCAAAGCGAGCGCGGGCGCGCCGTCGGGCGTATATACAGATATATAATCTTTTTTATTTCCGCAAGCCGATAAACCCAAAACAACGGAAACCGACAAAAAAGCGCACAAAAGCGCTGATAAAAATTTTCTCATATTACACCTTAGACATTAAAGTTTTTGCAGACACTCCTTCAAGCATACCGAGTTTGCCCGTAAGAGTGTTGATAATTTCCGCAGGCGCGTCTATAACTACGCTGAGCACGGAAACCCCTTTTTCCCTGTAAGGAATCCCCATTCTGCCGACTATGTATTCGCCGTAGGCTGACAAAAGCGAGTTGATTTCGGGACTGTGTTCCCTGTTCTGCGCGATAACGCTGAGTACCGCAAGTCTTTTTTCGGACATAAAAAAACCCTCCTTTATATCGAGGGCACGGCAAAAAATGCATAACTTTATATGATGCATTGTTTATTAAGCCCTTTGCCCTCAGGTAAACACCTTTGAATTCAGGTAATTTGATTTTATCACGCTGTTTGATTTTTTTCAAGCGGTTGAATAACTTTTTCCGAAATTTATATACTCTTTATATGAAAAAGATTTTTATATTGACTGCAGTTCTTCTTGTTTTAATCTCAGCTGCGTTCTCCGGCTGCAACGAAGGAAAACCGAACGAACAAAAAGACACGGATACCGAAATAATACAACACGACGAAAACGAAGAAATTAAAGAAAAAGCACGCCCGCCGTTCTATATTCCGCACTTAAACCGCGAACCGCGCAGAGGTCACGGACAGCGCCCCGAACCCAAACCGATGCCTCGATTTTTTTAAAATTACGCCCTCCGTTTATTCTTAAACGAAGGGTGTTAAAGTTTTATTTATTTTTATTGTAATTTATTAAACAGCCGTCTAAAATTATTTTCTTTTCTTCGGCAGTAAGCACGCCGATTTCAAGCGAAATATTTTTTACGGAACCTCCAGATATATGTTTTGCAGGTAAAACCCGCGCATCTTCTTCTATAAGACTTCTTACGTTCTCAATATAGATATAATCACCCTTTTTGAAATCGAACTTTCGGCATACTAACGGCAGCATACCCCAATTTATAAGGTTGGAGCGGTAACGTTTAGTAGCGTATTCGATAGCTATATTCGCTATTCCTCCCAAAACTCTCTGACACGAAGCCGCTTGTTCCCTCGCCGAACCGTCGCCGATTTTTTTAGCAACTACACAGCTGCCGTAAAGCGTATCGGGCTTGATTTTTATTCCGACATCTTTTAAAACGGTTTCCGGAACAGTACCGTTGATACGGCGATATTCTTCATCCGCTTTAACAATCTTGGCGTTTTTTACATATTCTGGGTCTTTTCTCGAAAGAGCGAACTCCGCGAGTCTTAAAGGGTTCGAACGGTAAGAAGAAGTTTCTCCCGAAGGTATAAGTTCGTCCGTAGTCGTTACCCCGTCTTCTATTACCGATACCGCTTTTATAAGCAAGTTCTCCATAAGCGCGATTTGCTCGGGCCAGTCGGCAATATTCGGGCCGTAAATAACTTCCGCGCTTTTGTCAGGTCTGCCTGCGCCTGTATAAACACGGTTTTCGTATATCGATTTATCGAAGTAATATTTTTTAATTTTTCTTACATACTCGGCTTCCGTTGCGGGAGTGAGAATTCCCCCGTTCGCCGCCGTTGCCGCAATCGAGCGCGCGTCCATAAGCGCAACCGCAGAAAGCTGTCCCTCGCCCGGTTTCGAACCTTCGCGGTTTTCGAAATTTCTAGTAGTATGCCTTATTGAAAGTCCGTTATTGTGCGGAGTATCTCCCGCGCCGAAACAGGGACCGCAGAAGGCAGTTTTCAGCACCGCGCCAGAACTCATAAGCGATGATGCGTAACCGTTGTCGGCAAGACTCTTGAATACAGGTTGGCTCTGGGGATAAACGCTCAGCTCGAATTCGCCGCAAATACCTTTTCCGCGCAAAATTTCGGCGGCTTCTGCGATATTTTCGTAATTGCCGCCAGCACAGCCCGCAATAATTCCCTGGTTTACATAAACTTTGCCGTTTTTTATCTTATCGCGAAGGCTGAAACCGCCTTTTTCCAAAAGCGCGTTGCCCTGATTTTCTACTTCACCTAAAATATCGTTTGCGTTTTCTATAAATTCCTTTACGGTATAAGCATTTGAAGGATGGAACGGCAACGCAATCATAGGTTCGACAGTCGATAAATCTATAATAACCGCGCCGTCATAATATGCAGGGTCCGAAGGACGCATGAGTTTAAAATCGCCCTCTCTCCCGTGCATTTTGAAAAATTCTTCCGTAATTTCGTCCGTTTCCCATATACTCGAAAGGCAGGCGGTTTCTGTTGTCATAACGTCTATTCCGCAACGGAAATCCATTGAAAGATTTTTAATTCCGGGACCTATAAATTCGAGTATTTTATTTTTAAGAAAACCTTTTTTGAAAGTCGCGCCGACGAGCGCAATCGCAACGTCGTGCGGTCCTACTCCTTTTTTGGGTTTGCCTTTTAAATATACTGCTACGGTTTCAGGACGCTTTATATCGTATGTTTGTTTTAAAAGCTGTTTTACAAGCTCGGGTCCTCCCTCGCCGATTGCCATTGTACCGAGTGCGCCGTAACGGGTATGGCTGTCGGAGCCAAGTATCATAGCACCGCATTTTGCGCCCATTTCGCGCATATACTGGTGAATTACGGCAATATGCGGAGGGACGTAATTCCCGCCGTATTTCTTAGCCGCCGTAAGCCCGAATAAGTGGTCGTCGCCGTTTATGGTTCCGCCGACCGCGCAGAGCGAATTATGGCAGTTCGTAAGCGTATAAGGCAGAGGGAACTCTTTAAGTCCCGAAGCTTTTGCAGTCTGAATTATTCCCACGTAAGTAATATCGTGGGACACAAGACCGTCGAAAGTGATTTTAAGATTTTCTTCACCGCCCGTATTATGAGAATTCAAAACGCCGTAAGATAGAGTGCCTTTTACCGCTTTCTGCTTTTTAGCTTCTACCATAAAAGCCACGCTTTCTTTGACAAGTTTACCCTCGGAGTAATACACTCCGCCTTTTATAAGTTTGACCATAATTATATTGTAACCTATAAACGGATTTTTTTCAATAGTTTTTGATTGCTTTTTAACCAATATCAAAGTATAATTGAAAATATGAAAGTTTTTAAGTACAAATTTACGAGACTTACTTATATTTTAATCTGCGTCGGCATTGCTCTTTGTTTTATCGGTATCGGACTTAACATTTTTACGGTCGTAACAGGCGATATAACTTCCGCCGCAAATATGTTATTTCCGATTATTCAATATTCTCTGATGTTTTTGATTCCCGCCGTTCTGCTCGTGATTTTAATAAGTCTGCTCGTCTCCTCTTATTATTCGGTTGACGGTAATACACTCAAAACGAGTTTCGGAATCATAAAAAGCAAATACGATATAAGCGATATCGAAACCGTGCTTTTAGACCGCTCGACGAACAAGCTTACCGTATATTTCAGTAATTCAAGCTTTATTGTTATAGTAGTTAAGGACGAATGGTACGACGAGTTTATTGACGCGCTTTGCAAGGCAAACAGAAATATTGAGTTTTCTATCAAGTCGAAAGAATCAAACGACGACAAAGACGATAAACAGAAATAAATTTATTTTAAAAAACGGAGCGCAAAATTGCGCTCCGTTTTTAGATACGGTTTTCATATTTTACGGTATTGCCTTACGCGCACTTCTCTATTCTTATGTCTTGCTTCAAATATATTCTGTTTATCACTATCTAAAATTTCAAGAAACAACCAGCCAACGTCTATCGCAGCCCGCATTTCGGCCGTATCAGGATTCCTTACTTTATAAGCGTTATAAATATACTGTAAAGGCGTACCCGTCCAATCCTCATTATATCCGCCTACCAAATCACTTACCGTAAACCAATCATTTGTATTGTTATTTAAAAATACAAATAAAAGCCGTTTTAAAAACTCTTTTATCTCTTCCGCCTGATTATTGGTCAACCAGTTGTTTGCAATGAAAGAAGGAGTTCTTTTCTGAATATTTACATTAAACATAAATTTTTTTGCTTAGTATTATATTTCCTCGCCGTTACCCTTTTTTAAGGTAGGCAGCGAATTGGCGTTTACATTTTCCCATACAGGAGTTTCCAGCCCTGTATTTAAAGCATCAGCAAGCGTGTAAAAATCCGAAATTGTAGTATGCTTTGTAGAACCTATACTTGATGGAATACCCATAGAATCGCTGTACCCTATTGCATATTCCACACCGCTGTCCTCATAATACAGCCAATGCGCATTTGTCATTTTGAAATTATCTGTATATCCAGCAAATGCGCCCGAATAAACCGTTCCTTCGGAAGCAACGCTTATTTTACTTACCGTGTAGGACGAAGTTACGTTAATAGTACTTCCACCTCCACCGCTCCCCATAAATCCGCCTGCATAGGCATAGTAGTCACCAGTTGCCGTTATATCTCCCGTCGTGTAGCTATTGCTGACTGTTAACCTACCACTACCGACAAATCCGCCTACATCGGTATATTCGCAACCGGTTGCCGTTATATCTCCGGTTGCGTAGCCATTGCTTATTGTTATAGAATAACCTTGACCTATGAATCCGCCTACATAGGTATGGAAGTGACCAGTTGCCGTTATATCTCCGGTTGCGTAGCAATTTATTAAATTAATGGACCCTGAATACCCAAAAAGTCCGCCGGCATATAGTGTCGATTTTTTACTTTCGCATAAAATATTACCTACCGCAAAACAATCCGATAAACTTAAACTCTCCCCGTCAATGTAACCTGCTAAACCGCCCAAATTTGCTTCGCCGTTTAATTCGGTACAAATAATATTTACGTTAGAAGAGCACTTGTCGATTTTATTGTCAATTCTGCCAACAATACCACCAATGAAAACTTTGTAAGAATTTTCGGAAAGATAGTTTATTTCACCGTTTACCGTACAGTTTTCTATCACGCCGAGCGAGTAACCCGCAACTGCGCCTATGTAGTTTGTTCCCTTTAAATCGACGTTTTCGAGAATAAGATTTTTAACGCAACCGCTTTCCCCTATACAGGCGAAAAGCCCCGCATAGAAAGTTGTAGTATTATAAATAGTCAGATTACTTATTTTATGTCCGTTACCGTCAAATACGCCGTTAAACATATTGTCATCAGAAAACATAGGGGTAAAATTATCTTCAAGCATAATATCGTCAATAAGCACAAAATACGCCAAAGGATAATTTTCTACTGAAAGCAACTGTTCGGCTGTTTCAATTTGATAAGGTCGGGTTTCCGTACCGTTACCGCCTGCAAAATCAGTATTAACTTCAAACAGCGCCGTAACAGTTATATTGTCCGTAACGCCTGTATCCTGCCGTTCCGCTGTTTGAACTCCGTCCGACCAGCCTATAAATTTGTAGCCGTCGTCCGCAATAGCAATTATGGACGAGCCGTCCTTACCGCTTTCAACCGTCTGACTTAATGCGCCTATTATTTTTCCGCCAGCTCCTGCGGTATAAGTAAGAGAATAGTTTATCACCGGAGGTGTTTCGGGCGTGTCCGGTACGCTCGGTGTTGTATCGTCAGGTAAAAAGTATGCTGTGAATTTCCACTTATTAATGTGTTCGGTATGCTCGTCACGGCGCGTTGCAGTAGTTAAATCGTCCGACCAGCGGTAGAATCTGTATCCTTCGTCGGGAATAGCGGTTACTGTCGTACCGTAAGTACCCATTGCTATATACTGAGTTGTCTCACCCTCTATTCTGCCGTGTTCAGATGCTACGTACGTAAACGGCAAAGCCCAGCTGAACTCCGCCGTGACGTTAATATTTTCAGTAACGTTCAAATCTGTTCTTTCTGCAGTTGTAACACCGTCAGACCATTTCACAAAAACATAACTATCTGCAATGCTTACGGCTTTTACGGTTGAAGCGTTACGCCCTTCCGCCACTTCCTGATATTCTTCTCCTTCTATCTTTCCGCCGTAACCCGCTTCATAATTGAGTTTATATATTTCATCAACCTGCTTGAAATTTGCGGTAACTATAATATTATCAGTAACATTAACATCGTGACGTTCAGCTTCCGTTATTCCGTCCGACCAACCTATAAATTCAAAACCGTCGTTCGGCACGGCAGTAACAGTCGTTGCGTTCTCTCCTTTTTTTATGTACTGCTCTTTTTCACCTCTTATCGTTCCGCCGGCATTGGACACATAATAGTTTGCGTAAGTATGGACGGAGTAACTTGCAAGCGCGAGCTTTCCCGCCACTTCACCGTTATCGTTTGCCCCCGCAAAATAGTTCGTCATTATTCCGTTTGTAATAGATTCGCCCGTATATTTCAGGTCAATTACGTTCGAACTGCCGGACCAAGAAACATATATAAAATCAGTACCTTCATACCAAACATACGTACCGTAATTGGTTTTTACATCTGAATAATTACCCGAAATTGCTGATGCGTATACGGTTGTTTTTACCGTACCGTTCGTATAAAATTGGTAATCATACTTGGTTATAAGCAGATTTTCATAAAAAAACGGAATATCTTTCAACTCAAAAAGCCCTGCGACAGGTGCGGGATTTGAATCTTTATTTTCCTTGTTGCACGATGTCAGAGCAAATGCACAGCTTGCAATAGCTATACACGAAAGAAAAATTAATAAAAATTTTTTCATAGATAACCCCATAAATTTTTTCTTTTTAATTCTACCATTTTAAATATTCATTGTCTTAAAAACGACTGACAGAAACTGTCAGTCGTTAATCAATTCAAGATAATAAATGCTATCGATATCGTCCATTTTCAAAACTGCGTTATGTCTGGAGTGCATTAAAAACAGACTGATTTCACGGATATACCTGTAAAACGTTCTTTCCGAAATTGCGTTTTTTATGCAAAAATTTTGTCGGTCTATCTTTTCGCCCTGAACGAGCGAATCATACAGACTTAAAATTAACTGTGTTTTCATTAATTAAATTATAACCGAAAACAATTTTAACGCGCCTGCACATTTAGTTGCAGACGCGTTAAATTCTGAGCGTATTTGTTAAGTTTGAGTTTCTTTGTACGGAATACAATCTAACGGATTAACATATTCGCCGTTAAAAAACATAGTAAAATGCAGGTGCGGTCCGTCTTCACATTCTCTGTTGATCGGCGTTTCCGAAACGAACGCAATCAAATCTCCCTTTTTGACCTTGCTACCTTCACTCAGATTATCTTTGGGAATAACTCCCGAATAAACGCTTACTATGCCGCTACTATGTTTAATTTTTATTAAACAATAATCTGTTTTGTCAGTAATTCTTTCAATCACTCCGTCTGAAGCTGCATAAACATTGTCACCCGCATCAGCAGAAAAATCTATGCCATAATGATCAGTAGTCACACCGTCATTATAAATAATGTCTTCCTCATAGACTCTATATATATTCGATTGCATAGGTAAACAAAAAGCGTTTTTATCTATATCTGTTGATATGTTCGGAATTTCGTATCCGCATACGGTGCATATATTGTCTTTGAACGTATGAGGTTCTGACTTGCTGTTTTCACCGCAGGAGCATTCCAGCCAGTGTAGAAATTTGCCGCTTTGCCATTCGCCCCACACGTGAACGTGACGTTCAACAGGTTCGGGCAGTTCGGTTAGATATTCCAAAGGATCGACAGGTTCTCCGTTTAGCTTTAATCCGAAATCTAAATGATGAGCGGCTGTTTTTCCTATTAGCTGTCCTTTTTTAGTTTCACTGCCTACCTCTATTTCTAATGGCTTAATCATAGAGTAACTGCTTATAAGCCCGTTACCGTGATTTATATAGATATACATAAAGCCGCACCTTTCAACTACGCCGTCCGCCGCTGCGTAAATCTCTTCGTCAGTCTCCACTTCAAAAAACAATAATTTATCTGTATTAAATTTATATGAATCGGGACAAATAGAACTCACCTCTGCGCTGTAAAACGATTTAACGGGACTTGCAAAATCAATTTTAACGGCGTCGTCCGTTTGTGGAGGATTGTTATCGTCCGGCTGTTCCGTTTGTGGCGGATTGCTATCGTCCGGCTGTTCCGTTTGAGTGTTATCTCCGTCATTTTGTCTATCGCCGTTTTTATTTTTTAATACAAGTCCGGCTATAAGCCCTGCAATCGCACCCATAAAAATTATTACGGCAAGTATTACGGCTGTAAATTTTATTTTTAATCTGTCAGGCTTTTTTAGCTGTTCGGCGGTAGTTTGTTTTTCAGGTATAGACCGAATACGTTCAATTCCGTTCAACAGTTCCGTCGGAGTCAAGCCGAACAGCTCGGCAAGTTTGCCGAGAACTTCCAAAGACGATATTCCGCCGCTTTCCCATTTGCTTACCGTCTGCGAAGAAACGAAAAGTCTTTTGCCTACTTCTGCCTGCGACCATCCGTTTTTTATACGCAGCAGTCGTATATTTTCACCGAGTTTTAAAGAATCGAATTTTTCCGGCGGAAGTGTTTTATCGCCGTCCGACAGTTCGGCGGAAATACATTCTTCTATACTAACGTTTAAAATATTGCACAGTTTACAAAGCAAATCAAGCGACGGAACGGCTTTGTCGTTCTCCCATTTACTTAATACAGGCGTTGCAATATTAAGACTTTCCGCAATCTGCTCCTGCGTCAGCTCTTTACTTTTTCTCACGTATCGGATAAATGAACCTAAACTCTTCATCAGCAATAATAACTCCAAAAACAATATAACACAGCTCGGGGATATTTTCAAGCTGTTTTTAAAATTAAAGTAATGGATTTTGGTTATTTTATTTGCCAAATTCAGACAGTTTGGATATAATTGAATAAATAAAAATAAGGAATTTTATTATGGCTTATACGGATTTTAACGCTGTTGAAAAAAAATGGATAAAGTACTGGGACGAGAATAAAACTTTCCGTACGGAATTACGGGATTTCTCAAAACCCAAGTACTATGTTTTAGATATGTTCCCCTATCCATCGGGCGCAGGCCTTCACGTAGGACATCCGGAAGGTTATACCGCAACCGATATTCTTGCGAGAATGAAAAGAATGCAGGGTTACAACGTTTTGCACCCTATCGGTTTCGACAGTTTCGGACTGCCTGCGGAACAGTTTGCTATTAAGACGGGACGCAATCCCGAAGGGTTCACGCAAGAAAACATAAAAACTTTTACCGAACAGCTGAAAATGCTGGGGCTTACTTACGATTGGGACAATACCGTTTCTACCTGCGACCCCTCCTATTTCAAATGGACGCAGTGGATATTCAAACAGCTTTACGAAGCAGGACTCGCAAGATATGTGGAAACGCCCGTAAACTGGTGCGAGGAACTCGGCACCGTTCTTGCAAACGATGAAATCATCGACGGCAAATCGGAGCGCGGAGGTTATCCGGTTATCCGTAAAAATATGAAACAATGGGTTATCGACATAAACAAATACGCCGAGAAACTCCTCGAAGAATTAGACGGCTTAGACTGGCCCGAAGCTTCCAAGACAGCGCAAAGAAATTGGATAGGAAAGTCCGAAGGCGCAAATGTCGAATTCAAAGTCGACGGAACCGATAAAAGTTTTACCGTATTCACAACAAGGTGCGATACGCTGTTCGGAGTTACTTACTGCGTACTTGCGCCCGAACATAAATTGATAGACCAAATCACCTCGCCAGAACAAAAAACCGAAGTAGAAAAATATAAAAATAACTGCGCAAGTAAATCGGATTTGGAAAGAACCGACCTCAACAAGGAAAAGACCGGCGTATTTACGGGTGCTTATGCCGTAAACCCCGTAAACGGGAGCAAAATTCCCGTTTATATTTCGGATTATGTTCTTACATCTTACGGCACGGGCGCGATTATGGCGGTACCGGCACACGATACGCGCGATTACGAGTTTGCAAAAAAATTCGATATTCCAGTCATTCAGGTTCTCGAAGGCGGCGATATATCGGAAGAAGCCTACACGGGCGATGGCACGCACATAAATTCGGATTTCTTAAACGGACTAAAAAAACAGCAGGCAATAGATAAAATGTCCGACTGGCTGGCGGAGAATAACTGCGGTAAAAAGACCGTGACTTACAAACTGCGCGAGTGGATATTCGCACGTCAGAGATATTGGGGAGAACCTCTGCCCGTTATTCACCTCGAAAACGGCGAAACTGTGCTGTTGTCGGACAGCGAACTTCCCCTTACTCTCCCCGAAATGAGCGACTACAAAGCGCACGGAGGAAACGCTCCGCTTGAAAATGCGCAAGACTGGGTAAATGTCAAAGTCGGAAATTTGAACGGGAAACGCGAAACGACGACAATGCCCGGTTCCGCCGGGTCGAGCTGGTATTTTTTAAGATACTGCGACCCGCACAACGACGAAGCGTTTGCAGATTACGAACTATTAAAACACTGGATGCCCGTAGATTTCTATATCGGCGGCAAAGAACATTTGGTAGGGCATCTGCTCTACTCGCGCTTTTGGAACCGTTTCCTGTTCGACAAAGGTCTTGTTCCCTGCAAAGAGCCGTTTAAAAAGCTGTTCCATCAGGGTATGATACTCGGCGAGGACGGAAACAAGATGTCTAAGAGTTTAGGCAACGTAATAAACCCCGATGACATAATTAAAGATTACGGTGCGGACGTTCTGCGTATGTATGAAATGTTTATGGGTCCCGTCGCAGACACAAAACCCTGGAATACGGCGAATATAGAGGGCATAAAGAAGTTTATAGACAGAATTTACAGACTTTACTGCGAACTCGAAGCAATCACTCCCGCCGCCAATTCAAACCTTGAAAAGATTTACAATCAGACCGTCAAGAAAGTCGGGGAAGATTACGAAACTATGAAAGTCAATACCGCTATTTCGCAGATGATGATTTTCGTAAACGCAGTTTACAAGGAAATAAGCGAAGGACGCAATTTCCCGCTCGAATACGCTGAAGGACTTATAAAACTTTTGAACCCCGTGATACCGTTCCTGACAGAAGAAATATGGACGACCGTTTTATGGCACGACGGCACGATTGCGTACGAAAGCTGGCCTTCGTACGACCCTGAAAAATGCGGCGAAGACACTTTCGAATATGCCGTACAGATAAACAGCAAAATCAAAACGAAAATCACCGTTCCTGCGGATATGCCTGCAGACAGGATTGAAGAGCTCGTAAAATCGCACGAAAGCATCGCACCTCTAATTGCAGACAAACAAATCAAGAAATTTATTTTAGTACCGAAAAGATTGATAAATATAATCATTTGATAAAAAAATGCGGCTTTAGCGCACTTCCCATAGGAATTAAAAAACTTAATTTTTAAGAGTTTCGCTTCAAAAAAATATAAAATCTCTCGGATAATATCCGAGAGATTTTATTATTTATAAATAATTATAGGGTGGTTTATCCGTTCTTTACTATTCGATAATATACCTTCGCAGTCAAAATATATACGACTACATATACAACCGAGAATAGCGCGAAGCAACCTAGTGTACAAACTGCAAATAATGTCGTATTCATCAATGCTAACGCACCCATAATTATATTTATCATAGGAAATGCAAAAGCAACGTGAATACCCGCCATAATAAGCGGCAAAAAAAACACGGCAAGGATTTGCGAGTTTATAGACTTTTTGACTTCCGCATAACTCATTCCTACATTTTGCATTATTTCGAAACGCTTTTTGTCTTCGTATCCTTCGGATATTTGTTTGTAGTAAATAATTAATATGGTTGCCATTAAAAACAAAAGTCCGAGATATATGCCGAGAAAGAAAAGTCCGCCGTATAAACTCATATATTCATCGGCTTGCGCCGCACGGCTTAATACACGAGCATTATAATTCTTTTCACGCAACATATTGTGAAGCGTATCGAAAAAAGCAATTTGCGCCTGTTTGTCCGCTTTAACGTCTGCACCGTAACTAAGCTGTATAGAGTTTGCTTCTTCGCCGAGTTCACTTCTGTATCGGTCATAAATGGTATTCAGTTGCGCATCATCCGAAACTATAACACAAAACCAAAACCCGCTAACAACGTGCGGTATTCCGTTTAATTCAAATCCACCCTTGACGAATGCGTCCACTTTCTCTTTTACAGAATACTCCTCGCCTAAAAGATTAAGCGTTGCATAGTCGTACTTATAATTATCTTCGTTAATTATGACTTCGTTGCTATTTAGAGTTTTATTCTGCCCCGTAATAGAATTATAAGTGTTTGCCGACATTACGACAAGAATCAACGGTTTGTCTGCGTATTCTTTCCTTAAAGAAAAATCATTACCGTTCTGATTAGCAGATATGGTTAAATACTTGCAAACCGCTTCCTCATTAATATCGAAATTGTTTTCGGCAAATAACTTATGAATATCCTCAATCAATGCATCGTCTGTGCTTTGCGTAACGCTTGCTTGCACAGTAAAATCATACGGATATTTATGCTCAATCATATCGTTTCTGCCTAGCATAAATGAAGTTGTCGTGGAAATTGTAACAAGCAGCATAGTAAACAAAATACAGATGCTTGCAAGCCCGACTGAATTTTGTTTCATTCGGTAAGTCATACCGGAAATGCTTGTAAAATGGTTTGTCTTATAGTAATACTTTTTATTCTTTTTAAGCAACTTCAAAAGCGCAATGCTTCCAGCAATAAATAAGAAATACGTTCCCACAATTACAAGAATCACAGCCACAAAAAACAGTTCCAAAGCGAGACCTACGTCTTTTGTGAGTATAGCACTAGCATAACCTGCCGCAAGACACACAGCACCGATTATTGCCATGATATGCCTCGTTTTCGGCTCTTTTTCGCCTGCGTTTTCACTCTTTAACAGTTCTATCGGTTGAGATACTTGAACACGAATAAACGAGAAAATATAGAGACAAACAAAGATAACGGCGAACAATGCTAACGTTATCAGTAATGATTGCCACGAAAGGAAAAATGTTGCGCCATATGCGGCTTGTAGTATACGCGCTATTATCAAATACATTAGCTTATCTAAGATGATACCGAATACCAAACCGAGAAAGATAGAAATAAACGCGATATACAGCGTTTCAAATATAAGGACAATTCCCAAATGTCTTTTTTCCATTCCGAGAACATTATAAAGTCCAAACTCTTTTTTACGGCGTTTGATAACAAAGCTGTTTGTATAGAATAGAAATATAACAGAAAAAATGCCTACAATGACAGTCCCAAAAACCAAAGTTGTTTGAATCGTACTGCCGCCGTGCATGGCGGCAATACTTTCATTGACTGACAGCGAATGTATCATATAGAACATAGTGATTGTTATGATACAAGTCAGAATATAAGGTATATAGATTTTACGATTCTTCTTTAAGTTATTGAAAGACAGCCTTACATAAAATCCCTTACTCATTTACGTCGCCTCCTGTCGCAATTAATGTAAGGGTATCGGAAATTTTGCAGTATAGCTGTTCGTTGGTACTGTCGCCACGATATATTTGATGAAAGAGCCTGCCGTCTTTGATAAATAATATTCTTCCCGCTCTGCTTGCCGCTTTCGTAGAATGTGTTACCATTAAAATCGTCTGCCCGCCTTTATTTATAGTTTCAAACACATCTAAAAGGCTGTCGGTTGAACGCGAATCAAGCGCACCCGTAGGCTCGTCCGCAAGAATAAGTTTAGGCCGAGTAATAAGCGCACGAGCAACCGCGGCACGTTGCTTTTGCCCGCCTGATACTTCATAGGGATATTTATCAAGTATTTCGTTTATTCCGAGCTGAAAGGAAATCGGCGCAAGCCGCTGTTCCATTTCTTCGTAATTCTTTTTAGCAAGCACAAGGGGCAAAAAGATATTGTCTTTTAACGTGAATGTGTCTAAAAGATTAAATTCCTGAAATATAAACCCAAGATTATCACGCCGGAAGGCGGCTAATTCTTTTTCGCTGATGCTTGAAAGCATTTTGCCGTCCAAATCAACGTTGCCGCTTGTGGGTTTATCGAGTGCGGCAAGAATATTCAAAAGCGTGGTTTTGCCTGAACCTGATTCGCCCATGATTGCAACATATTCGCTCTGTTCTACCGTAAACGTAACGTTATCTAGGGCGGTAACTTGATTGCCACCTAAACGCGATGAGTAGATCTTTCCTAAATTTTGTACAGATAAAAGTGCCAAGTTAAAATAACCTCCCGAATTTCAGATACCCCCATTTTAATAAAACAGCCGAAACGTGCGCAATCTAACGGCGTTACATTTCGGCTATCTGATATGACATTTTTGTAATATTATTCGGCTTGAAGATGATAGGTATTCAGATCGATAAAAAATGTGCTGCCTCCACCGATTTCGGAAGTTACTGAAAGTTTATGGGATAATTTATTTGCGGCAAGACGACAAAGGTACAACCCGATTCCCGTTGATTTTCTTTCGATTCTTCCGTTGTAACCAGTATAACCTTTTTCGAAAATTCTCGGAATATCCTCTTTTGCTATTCCGATACCCGTGTCCGCTATACTTAACACTTTGTTATCGACTTTTATCGTTACGCTTCCTTTTTCAGTGTATTTAATAGCATTTGATAAAAGTTGTTCGATAATAAATGAAAGCCATTTTTTATCGGTTATAACGGTAATATTTACGGGCGAATAATCAAGCTTTATTTTCTTGCCGACAAATGACGATGCAAATTTTCTCACGGCATCTTTTATTATCCCGTCCAAATTGTAAGACTTAAAAACCATATCGGACATATCGTCCATTCTCAAATACCACAAAGCCATTTCAACATACTGCTCTATGCGGAATAGCTCTCCGGCAAGAGCGCGGCTTTCTTTTGTATCTTCGCCTTGCAACATAAGTCCCATAGCAGCTATAGGCGTTTTTATTTGGTGCATCCACATTGTATAATAGTCCAAATATTCTGTTTGCTCTTGCCGCTTTGTTTCAAAACAGAGTTTGCATTGTTCCCTTAATTTTTCTATTACGGCTATTAAATCGGCTTCCGTAAGATTTTGTGGCGTAGGCAATTCCAAAGTTTGAGCATATTCCAAAAGTCTCATGCGCTCGTTGTGTCTTTTGCAATAATAGCTAAAGTGTACGGCAACCAGTATAAGCGCTACGACTGCACACAAAAGCGTTGAGTAAAGTATAGCCGCAACGTCTATATGATAAAGATAAGCGATTCCCGCGAAAATGCCCGCAAATACAAAGAAAATCGCAATTACAAACTTATATTGCCAAATATATTTCGGTATCAGTCTAACGGTTTTCATACACCTGCTTCAAAGCTCCACTATATAGCCGCTGCCGACTTTCGTCCTTATAAAATCCGTTGCACCCAAATCGTCCAACTTTTTGCGCAAACGATTTACGTTTACCGTTAAGGTATTTTCTTCGACGTAATTATCGTCCTGCCACAGTTTTGTCATAAGTGTATCGCGGCTCACGACTTTTCCCTTGTTTGCAAGCAATGTTTCCAGAATACGAAATTCGTTCTTCGTCAACTCCAAAGTTTTATATTGATATGAAAGCATAAAGTTGTTCAGATACAACGTAACGCCTTTGTGTTCGATAATGGCAATACCGTCCGTCATATCGTATGTACGCCTTAATATGGCTTGTACTTTGGCAAGAAGCACACTTAAATCAAACGGCTTTGCAATAAAATCGTCGCCGCCCATATTGACAGCCATTACGATATTCATATTGTCGGATGCAGAGGAAATAAAAACAATAGGCACATTGGAAATTTTGCGTATTTCTTTACACCAATAATAACCGTCGTAAAACGGTAACATAATATCAAGCAAAATGATATGCGGATTAACCTTATTAAATTCGTTTGTTACGTTTGCGAAATCACGGACAACTGCAACTTCATACCCCCAATTTTTAAGATATTGCGTTATTGAATTTGAAATTGCTTCGTCATCTTCAACAATCAGAATCTTATGCATAACCGTACTTCCCGTTATAGAGTAATAATCATATCTGATTTTACCACAATTCGCAACAGAGAGCAAGCAACTTACACATTGCCCGAATTAGGCGTGTGAAAATATATTGACGATTCTTATTATAAAAATTATTCACTGCCCATATACGGGCAGTGAACATATTGCAAAAACATATAAATACGGTAAGCTGCGATATTATTCTGATATTATCAGAATAATACTTCTCTTGCTTTTTGCTTGATTTCTTTCGAAGTCGAGAAAGGAATTCTTGTAGTATATCCCTGTTTAGCCGCTACAATCATTTTAGTGGGCCAAATCTGAATATCCCTGTTCCAAGTATTGACGGTATCGTTATAAATTTCGCGCGCCGCCGTGATTTCCTTTTGTAGATACGAGTTTTGGCGCATGGCGTCTTTAATTTCGTCGTGAGCTTTGAGTTCGGGATAATTTTCGAGAGCCATATTGAACTGCGCATACATATTGTCCACTTTCTGCGCCGTTTCGTTTCTCTCTGCGTCGGCGTTTCTTCCGCCGCGGTACGCCGCTATCTGGGTAAGCGTTTCTTTATCGAGTTCGATTGCTTTTTCCATAATTTTTGCGGTATTCTGCAATATTACGACTCTCTGCTCTATATAATTGTCGATTTGCGATGCGTCGTGCTGGATACGCTGTTCGAGCTTTCTGAAATACTCTCCGGCTTTTATTTTCATAATCAGAAATACAAGTCCCGGAATAATTGCCAATACCCAGAGTATTATCTCGAAAATCTTCGAACCTACCCCGACTTTAACGGGAATCTGCTTAGAAATTACGTTTATATCCCTGCCCTCTTCGTTTACGGGTCCGGATACTTCGTCAAGTGCGTTTGCCATTTTTATATTCTCCTTTGTTTTTTTATTTTTTATTGTAACGACGCTTTAAGTCCGTTTACGAATATAACGCTGTCGCTTCCTTCGTCGGAATCGATAAAATCTTTTCTTGTCATTTCGGTAGAGTTAACAGACATCTGCGTCATCTTCTGCACGGGAAGATATTCTATCCAGGGAACGGCTACGTCATAATAATTGCCGTTGGAACATCTTACGGAAACGTAATCTACTCTCTCGTATGCCCTGAACGAGTGACCCGTAATTACAGCAGTCGCGCCGTTTTCTCCGCTTTGGATTATCTTGGTTTTGATTATCGCGCCGACTGCCGTTTCAGGGTCGGTAAGCAAATCGTGGTTATAGAAGTTGGCAAGCGATTCCAATTCCCATTCCGCTAAGCCGTTGCGCTTTCCGCAATATTCGTATTTCTGCTGAGGCTCTTCCTGCTGATACAGTGGAATAGCCAAAAGCGGAGCAAAATCGAAATAAACCGATTTAAAATAATTAACGTTATAATTTATAAAGAATTCCCTCGCCGCCTGCAAGTCGAAACGCAGGAAATTCGTCGGATTCGCGTCTATGTCGAGCGACGCGCCGTGAACAGAACGTATAACGTTTATTTTTCCGAATTTATAGAACGAGAAATCGTCGCCGTAAACGTTGTTTTTAATTATCTTAACTTCGTTCTGCTGGGCAAGCGGGGTAAAGAGCATACGGAACTGCATTTCGTTGGTTCTGTCGTCAGCGCCGAAAAGCACTTCAAACTCGCTGTTCGCAAGTTTGTTGTACTGCGTTCCTTTCTTGACGGCTTCTCTCGTCTTCTTTTCAAGCTGTTTTTCACCCTTCTTGACAATTGACTGAATTTTTTTATCGTCTGCGCCCGCCGGAACAACGGGTTCGCGCGTAAATCTCAGATCGGGCGCGGCGTCGTTTCCGTAATAAAGCCTTGTCGAAAAACTGTAATCGGGCTTGGGTTTATAAACCGACGCTCTCAGCGTTTCCGATTTAGTTACAACGTCGACGGAACCGTCGGAATTGCGCACGGTTTCGGTCCAGGAAACCGTAAGACTTCCGTCGTATCTCTGCTGGACCCAGTCCTGCGTAAGATAACGGACTATAAGAAAAGGATTACCGCCTGAATTACCCGTGCGGACGCAATACACGGACCTGCAATCGTCCACTTCGCCCGACAACGCAAAATTAGTTTCGAAATACTTGAATTTTTCCAAATCAAAGTATTTATCAATCTGAATCTGAGGTACTGCTTTGGAAATAATTTCGCCGGGAATATTCCAATCGTACAGCGAATTCAAAGGATATAACTGTGCCCAAGCTTCCTGTTCGAGCCGATTTGCGTCCTGTTTCAAATCATCAGCTTGCGAAGAACCTGCTTTTATCCTCTTGTTTATGACAACGCAGATAACCACTATCAACGCGATTGCACCTAAACCGCACACTATCGGCAAAAAGATACTGAGCCACTTAATAGTCCCGGAAAACAACTGAAACGTTGCAATCCCGACGATACCGAGCGCGATTATACAAAATATCAGAGCCAGACGTATATTCTTGAACTTTTTGACGTATTTATTAGCGTCGTTAAGTTTAGACATTACTTCTTTGTATTTTGCCACCGTTTCAGCGTTAGCGTCTGCATCAACGCCAGATTTTTTGACGAGTTCATCAAAATACTCTTCCGTAACGGCTTTGTGTTTCTCTCTCAGCGACGTTGCATACTCTCTGAGCGGTTCTAAGATTTCATCATCCATCAAACTTTTTCTCCTTTATTCTACAAAATATTACATAATTCGTCAATGAATTACAAATCTATAATATTCTAATTATAATTAGAAGTCAAGTAAATTATACTAATTACTATTAGAATTTTAATAATGAAAGCTTTTAATAAAAAATTAGTCGGTGAAAGAATAAAGTTTTTACGGAACGAAAAAGGAATCGGGCAGAATTTACTCGCAAAAGAGTTACAATTAAGCAATGCCTCCATCAGTTATTGGGAAACGGGCAAACAGGAACCCGGTGCGGAAGCGATATTTAAAATAGCGTGTTACTTCGACGTGTCTGCGGATTATATTTTAGGTATTTCAGACGATTAAAAAAAGTCAACGGCATTTTTTAAATGCCGTTGACTTATAAATAATAAATATTAAATTTATAAAGATTGAAGAATATTAACGACATCAGAAACGGTCTTTACGTCTGTAACCTTATCTTCGGGAATGGTTTTACCCGTATTGTCTTCAAGCGTCATTAAAAGCTCGACAACGTCGAGAGAGTCCGCGCCCAAATCTTTTACGATATCGCTGTCCGGTTTAATTTTTTCCTGCGATATTCCTAACTGCTCGGACAAAATTTTAGCTACTTCTTCAAACATATTTTTACTCCGTTATATTTATTTTTATGAAGTTATATTATCATAATCTGATTGATTAGTCAAGTGTTTGTTACTCTTAGAAAAACGCTTGCGTTTCGTTTATATGAATTTTCCGCGTCAGTTAGCCTGTTTTTTCGCTTGTTTCAATGATAAACCTATACGCTGTTTGCCCTTGTCCAGACTTATTATAACTGCCTTTACCGGCTGGCCGACTTTTAAAACGTCGGACGGGTGACGGATATATCTGTCTGTAATTTCCGAAATATGAACAAGGCCGTCCTGGTGTACTCCTATGTCGACGAATGCGCCGAAATCTATTACGTTTCTGACGACTCCGTCCACTTCCATTCCGACTGCCAAATCTTCTATGCCTAAAATATCTTTTCTCAGCTGTCTTGCGGGAAGGCTGTCGCGGATATCTCTGCCCGGCTTCACGAGTTCGGAAATAATGTCGTTCATAGTCGCTTTGTCGAGTTCGCAGTATTCCGCCGCTTTGTCTTCGCCGTATTCTTTAACTTTTGCGGGCAGGGACTCGAGTTTTCTTTCGCGTATATCTGCGTCGCCGTAACCGAATAAAGCCAAAAGCTTTTCGGCTTTTTTATAAGATTCCGGATGCACCGCGGTATTGTCCATTATATTCTTTCCGTCGGGAATACGGAGGAAGCCGGCGCACTGTTCGTAAGCCTTCGCGCCAAGTTTGGAAACTTTAAGGAGCTGGGAACGCGCGGTGAATTTACCGTTCTCTTCGCGGTACGAAACGATATTTTTGGCGATGCCAGCGTTAAGACCCGCGACATATTTCAAAAGCGAAACGCTGGCGGTATTGAGGTCTACCCCAACGCTGTTTACGCAGTCTTCAAGTACTCCGCCCAAAACCGCGTCAAGACGCTTCTTATCCATATCGTGCTGATACTGTCCGACCCCTATTGATTTGGGATCGATTTTTATAAGTTCGGCAAGAGGGTCCTGCAACCTCCTCGCTATCGAGATTGCGGAACGTTTTGTCAAATCCAAATCGGGGAACTCTTCGACAGCAAGCGGACTTGCCGAATAGACGCTCGCGCCCGCCTCGTTGACTACGGCGTAAGTTACGTTGGCGCCTTGCATGTCCTCGTCTTTCAGAAGGTCTGCAACGAATATTTCGGTTTCTTTGCTTGCCGTGCCGTTACCTATTGAAATAACGTCGACTTTGTGCTTTCTTATCAATTCTTTTATTATCTTTTTACTGCCTTCTATATCGGGTTTAGGCGGTACGGGGAATATTACGCCCGTATCTAAAACCTTACCTGTTTCGTCCACGACCGCGACTTTACAGCCAGTACGGTAACCCGGGTCGAGACCGAGAGTTACTTTGCCTTTAACGGGAGGCTGTAAAAGAAGAGGACGAAGATTGACTTCGAACATTTTTATAGCCTGTTCTCCGGCTCTGTCGGTTAAAATCGCTCTGACTTCGCGCTGTATCGATGGTTCTATAAGCCTGTCGTAACCGTCGCTCGCCGCCTCCTCTATGAGTTTTGCACAGACGGTTTCCTGTTTGTTTTTAACGAATTTGACTATGCAGACGCGTTTTGCTATTTCTGCGTCGAAATATATTTTAACTTTAAGGCAATCTTCCTTTTCACCGCGGTTGATTGCAAGAATTCTGTGATTTTTGATTTCGGGAACGAGCTCGGCGTAATCAGCATACATAGCGTAAGTGCCTCTTTCATCGTCTTTAACGAGCTTAACCTGCATTTCGCCGTGTTTTTCCAAAAGAGTACGCAGTTTCTTTCTGAGTTCCGCATTATCGGAAACTACTTCCGCAATTATATCCTTTGCTCCGTTTATCGCCGTATTGACGTCGGGTACGCCCTTTTCTTCGTCTATGTATTTTTCAGCTTCATTATAAGGGTCGCCCTGCTGAGCCAAAATAAATTCTGCAAGCGGCGTTAAACCTTTTTCCGCCGCGACGGAAGCGCGCGTCTTTTTCTTCTGTTTGAACGGGCGGTAAATATCCTCGACTTCGGTCATAGTCTGAGCGGCGTCTATAGCTGCCTGAATTTCTTCCGTCATTTTTTCCTGCTCGGTTATAGCCTTGGCTACCTCTTCCTTGCGTTTTTCGAGATTCTGGAGATACTCGTATCTATCGTTGAGATTTCTAAGCACCTGGTCGTCTATAGCGCCCGTCATTTCCTTTCTGTAACGAGCGATGAAAGGAATCGTGTTGCCTTCGTCGAGAAGGGTTAAAATATTCTTTACATGGTCGGGTCTGAGACCGAATTCCTCTGTGAGTTTTGCTGAAATGTCCATAATTTTATCTTTTTAGTCCCTTTAAATAGTTTTTTTGTTCTTTCGAAAGTCTATAACTTTCGCAGGCTTTTTGAATAGCTTTGTTGTGAGTTTTTTTATTAAGAGAATTTTTTTTGAGAAAATTCACTGCCGTTTCGTAAAATTTTACAAGCGTTTCCGCAATCAGCCAGGCAACCGCCATATGCACGTAATATAGGCTCGAATCGCTCTTTTCGCATATTCCGAATATGGTTTCCGCATAACGCTCTTCGGTATAAAAATGAAGTAAAGTCACTAGCGCGAACCTTTGGTGAAATTCACCGTCGGAACTGGCGTATTTCAATATGTAAGGGAAAAATTCTTCCCTGTGATTTGCGATACATTTGGGAGCCAGACAATCGCAAATCGCCCAGTTGTCCAAAAGTAAAACGCATTTGTCTATGTATTTTATGAATTCCCCGTATTCCAACAACGATATCGCGGCAAGTTTTACAAAAGTTACTTCATAAAACTCGTCCGGAAAAGCCATAATCTCGTCCGCACTGTCCTTGTATTTTTTTGCGATTTTTCTGAGAACGGGAACACGTACGCCGAGAACGTTGACATTATCGTTCTTTAACAGACGGCTATGAAAGGCTTTATATTCTTCGTCGGCATTGTCTTTAAGTTCCGTTAAAAGCTCTTGATATTGCATCTTTCCATTCCTCTTCGTTGAAACGCGTGTTTGCGGGACTTGTGGACGGAAGCTTTACATACGGGATTTGCAAACTTGCGTAATTGGCTTCAAATACCGAAAAAGCTTTGCTTCCGTTCAATATTATAAACCCTACCTTCGAATTTTGCAAGAGGGAATTTATATCCGCTACTTTAAAATTTTTTATTGTCGAGTCCTGCGAACCGACTATCTCGCATTCGGTAACGATATCCCACAGCGCGATATTGCGTCTTAAAACAAATCTGCGTTTCTCTTCCGTCGTTTCGGGCACGCTTTCACCGAAATAAGAACAAACCACGCGCCAAAAACGGTTTTGTCTGTTTCCGTAATAAAATTCGGTTTTCCTGCTTTTTACGGAAGGGAAACTCCCGAGTATCAAAAGTTTGCTATCTTTATCATAAACTGGTTCGAAACCGTAAACCAATTCGCCCATAATTATAATTCAAGCGGCTTGTCCAAATTGCCGACTACCGCGGACGCAAGTTTATCTCTATCGAAATTACAGTCTATCGCCGCCAACACGTCGTCGAGAGTAACCGAAGCAATGTTCTTCACTCGTTCTTCAAAATCGTAAACTCTTCCGCTGTAAACAAGTTCTTTGCCGTACAGAAGCATTTGCGAACTCGTGCTCTCCTGCGCGAAAACCGATGAAGAATTTAACTGTTCTTTACCGCGCATAAATTCTTCTTTGGATACGTTTTTGTTTTTTATATCCGAGATACAGTCGAAAACCGCATCGACGCTCTTTAAATAATTACCCGCATTAACGCCCGCATAAACTATAAGAGAACCCGTTTCCGTATAAGGCGAAACATATGAATAAACCGTATAGGCTAATCCGAGCTCCTCTCTGACTTTTTGGAAAAGACGGGACGACATACTTCCGCCGAGAACCGCGTTCAGTATCTGAGTTGCGTCGAAAAGCGGGTCATATCTCTTTACCGAAGGAAACGCAAGTCCGATGTGTATCTGTTCAATCTCTTTTTTTCTGAACAACGATTTGCCGTCGAGATTGACTTTGACGGGAGAATTGTTTGCCGAAGCTGGCGCAACGCCTGCAAAATATTTCTCCGCAAGTTCTTCGGCAAGTTTTATATCGATATTGCCCGCCATAGATATAACTATATTTTCGGGCACATACCGCTTCGATAAATAATTTTTGACATCGGCGTAAGTAAACCCGCTTACGTTACTGCGCGTACCTAAAATATTTCTGCCGTAACCGCGTTCGCCGTAAAAAGCTTTCGACAAAAGGTCCAGGCATAAATCGTCGGGAGTATCGTCGTTCATATTTATCTCTTCTATAATTACGCCTTTTTCTCGTACCATCTCTTCTTCGGGAAAAACGCTGTTCAAAAATAAATCGGATAAAATCTCAAACGCTTCCTTCGCATGAGCGGTCGTCGATTTGGCGTAATAACATGTAATGTCTTTGGACGTAAACGCGTTCATCTGCGCACCTATCGCATCCATTTCGTCGGAAATCTGAAAAGAAGTTCTCTTATTAGTACCCTTGAACATCATATGTTCGATAAAATGCGAAATTCCGTCCTCGGCGTCGCTTTCGACAGCCGCGCCTGTATGAACTATGATTCCCATTGATACGGACATAAGTCCCTGCATCTGTTTTACGATTAATCTTATTCCGTTTCCGAAAGTTTTGTAATGTACCATTATTCTCCTAAATTGCAAGAAACCGTTACGGCGGTTAAACCGTCGTTTCTTATGTAAGATAATATTTCCGGAAGAGCCTTAACCGTGCAATCCGTAGGATGCATCAGTACGAACTCTCCTTTTTTCAGATTTTTAGTAGCTCGGTCGCAAATCAAACCGACGTCTTTATCCCGCCAGTCAATCGTGTCCCTGCTCCACATTATAACTCTTAAATCCATAGATTCGCAAGCATTTAACGTAGCTTCGCAAAAAGCTCCCGACGGAGGGGCAAAAAGTTTTACTTCCGTTCCGCAAATCATACTGAGCAATTTTACGCTCGGACGTATTTCTTCCGTATTGGCTTCCAAAGACATCATAGAGTGGTCTTTGTGAAAATAACCGTGACTTGCAATCTCGTGACCTCGTTTGTATATTTCACGCACGCAGTCGACGTTATCGTCAGCCCAGCTTCCGCCTATAAAAAACGTTGATTTTGCTTCATAATCGTCAAGAATATCCAAGATTGCGAGAACGTTTTCGGTATGTTCGTAAACGTTGAACATTAAACTTACGCCCGTACCGTTTTCAGCGCTGTAAAAGAGGTTAGAACATTTATTCGATACAGCCGAAGCTTTTCCGCCGAAAAAGCCTATGAGCGATACCGCCGTAACTACGGCGATTAATACGGTATTTGTAACAACAGCAATTAATTTACTCTTCAATAGTTTACCCTCAAAACGAAATACTATTTATATAATATTACGTTTAAAGATAATTCTTGACTATTTAAGGCGTATAATCGTAACTCCCGTTTCGCCTTCGCCGTACCTGCCCGAACGGAAACTTAAAACGTTTTTATGACGGGCAAGATGCTTTGATAAAGCCGTTCTGAGCTTTCCCGTGCCGATTCCGTGAATTATTTTGACTTCTTCGAGATTGTCGGTTACAGCTTTGTCGATAAAATTATCGGTTTCGTAAATCGCTTCTTCCACCGTAAGCCCTAAAATATTTATTTCGAGTACAGGTTGTGAAATCGGTAAATTTCTGATTATTTTTACATTGCCGGATTTTGTTTCTTCCTCCCCTGTAATCAAAAGCTCGGAAATTTTACAGCGCAGTTTCATATTTCCGCACAAAACCTCGGCTTCGTTATTTTTGGCGGATACGCTCAAAACTTTTCCCCTGCTCTGTATTCTGTTTATATAAACCGCCATGCCCGCCGTAAGATTTTCGAGTGTCGCCTGCGCGAAATTATTAACGTTCTTTCTTTCCTCTTCCTCGTCGTAGGAAATATTTTCCAGTTTATTTTTAAGAGTCCGCGCCTTTATGAGGTCAGAATTACTGATTTCCTCGGCTTTAAAAATATCCTCTATTTCCGCAAGAATTTTTTCCGCGCGTTCGGTACGTTCGTTAATTATACGTCTACTCTCGGAACGCGCCGAACGGGAAATTTTTTCCTTCTCCCTGTTTACTTCCTCTATTTTGGAATTGAGCACAGAAATTTTATTTTCAAGTTCTTTTTCGAGAGCGCGCACTTTAGTGAGTTTTTCATCCGCTTCGACCCTGCTTTCCTCTGCGCGGCGTACAACGTTTTCAAAACTGCGCGCACCTTCCGAGAGGAACCCGTAAGCGTCGTTTAAGATGCTTTCGTCAAGTCCGAGCCTTTTCGATATTGCGAGCGCATTACTTGCTCCGGGCAGACCGGTTTTCATTTTGTAAAGAGGTTTTAAAGTGTCGGAATCAAATTCCATACTTGCGTTTTCTATCCTGTCAAGGATATAAGCAAACTCTTTTAAAGGCGTAAAATGCGTAGTAACTATTCCCTTGCAACCCTTTGACAACAAATGCTTTACGACTGCTTTCGCAAGCGCCTGACCTTCGTCCGGATTGGTTCCGCTGCCGAGTTCGTCCATTAAAACAAGACTGTCCGCATCGGCGCATTTGCAGAAATCTATTACGTTCACAAGATGCGAAGAAAATGTCGAAAGACTTTCTTCAATGCTCTGACTGTCGCCCGCGTCGCAGAACACGTTTTCAAAAACGGAAATACTGCTTCCTTCCGCACACGGAATAAATAGACCGCAGGCGCTCATTAAACTGAACAGTCCGCACATTTTCAAAGTCACCGTCTTACCTCCGGTGTTTGCTCCGCTCAGCAATAAAAAGTCGTAATCTCCGCCGAGTTCCATAGAAACGGGAACTATTTTATTCTTGTCAATCAACGGGTGTCTGCCCTTGATAATATTAATATAACCTTTACCGTTTACTTTCGGTTTAACGCATTTGTGCGCGTAACAATATTCGGCGCGGGCGAAATACTCGTCTATCCCGCTCAATATTTCCATATCGGCTTTTAGCTGAACCGAAATATTACCGAGCCTTGCCGAAAGTCCGCGCAGGATATTTTCGACTTCCTCGCGCTCGTCTATCGTAAGCGCGATAAGCTCGTTATTAAGTTCCAAGACATATTCGGGTTCTATAAAAAACGTTGCGCCGCTCTGCGAACGATCGTGAACGAATCCGCGCACCTGATTTTTATATTCGGCTTTGACCGGTATTACGTACCTGTCATTTCTTATGGTTACGATTCCGTCCTGCAAATATTTCGCATCTTTCGTCAGATATTCCGAAAGCTTGGAACGAATTTTATCATTAAGACTTTTAATTTTGCTTCTTATCGCAAACAGCCTGTCGCTGGCGAAATCGCTTACAACTTCGAAGGAAATTATTTTTTCTGTAATGTCGTTTTCGAGAACGCCGTCGAAATAAAGCCCTTGCACCTTAGAACGAATTAAAGTAATGCTCTCGTCTGCTATTTTATTTATGCTTTCAAACGCCGTTCGCGCCGAACGCAAAAGAGCGTTTGCGTCCAATAGCTCCGCACACGATAAAACGGAACCCTTTCCCGCGCGGACAAGTATTTCGCCTACTTCTCCAAAGTATCCGATTTTTCCTATACCGTAGTCGTACAACAGTTTACTGCATTCTTCCGTGCAGTCCAAAGACATACGCACTTCATTTAAATCTGCCGAAGGAATGCAGTTTATTATTCTCTGCTTTCCTCCGTCAAGAACTGCATACTCGCTTACGGAATATAAAATTTTATCGAGTTCGAGTCTTTTTAAACTTTTCTTATCCATTTCAATTTACGCCCGATACGGAATGTCCGCGGGTTTTTTCTTTATTTTCTTTTCCGAGCGTTACGTCTTTCAGTTTGCCTATTTTGCAGGAATTTACAGTGATGTCAGCACAATTGTATACTTCGAATCTACATTCCGAAGTTTTATATCTGCGCAGCGGAAATTTCCGTCCGTCTCCGTCCGTCAACTCGTAAATTTCGCGCCCGTCGCAACCTGTGCACTTTTTCTCAAACGGACAGTATATCAAGTCCATTACTTTTATGTTTCCTTCGGTAAGGTAGAAAGCGTTCGGCGCGGAAATGCGTTCTGCTTCCGATAAGGTAAGTTCTTTGGAAACGCAAATATATTTTGCGCCGCATTCGCCAAAAGAAACAGAGTTCGTTATATTGAATCCCGTACCCGCAAAGAAATTTTTAGAAAGTTTTTCTGCAAGTTTTAGTCCGAAATAAGAATCGCAGTAAATACCGTCGAATTCTATCGCTGCCTCAGAAATGCTTTCTATTTCCGCGTCCGTCAGAAATGGCGGAACGAACAGATATTTTTCTCCGTTGAAATTTTTTTTAAATACTCTGAAATCTGATGAAAAATCTTTTAATTTCAGTATCCCGATATCAGCTTGAATACCGTTCAAATCCGTACTAATGACGGCAGTTTTCTTATTTTCCGCAGGAACGGTTTCCGGAATTTCAAAATCGGTTTCGATGCGTACATTTTTATTTTCGGAAATCAGTTCGAAATATTCAGCGTAAACTTTACGGCGAAACGCATTCATCGCAGAAGCCGTAATAAACACGCCGTCCGTCTCTGCTTCGCAATCCGGGGAAAAAGGATAGCCGTCGACTTTTTCAAAACAACGTATGATTTCTTCTTTCGTCAAAGGACGCGATTTTGCGTAATCGAGCGGTTGTACGCCATAAAATTTATGTCCGCCGATTTCCGCTTCGGCAGGTTTTCCCGCAATAAAATTCGCTTTGATTTTTACTGTTATAGTTCTCTTGTCCGAGAGCAGTTTTTCGTTCAAAGAGGTATCGGTTGTCACGAAAACTTTATCGCCGTTTTTCAAACGCGCACGGGTAGAAACAATAAATCCGCCCTTTACCGTTCCGCCGAACGCTCCGCCGCCGACTTCCTTTCCTCCGCGAAGAATTTTAAAACCGTCGCCGTTGCAGAACTTCATAACACTATGACAAATATATTTTGAATTTTCGACTTTTATAGTTCCTGCAAATTCACCTATATGCCCCTGCACGGCGGATGAAATAAAACTTTTATCCTGACCGAACGCAAGACCTTTGGTATAATTTCCGCGGTTATAAGTACGTTTTAAACTGCTTAAAGATACCTTGTCTTTATAATACCCGACAGCAGCGGCTACATATTCGGGACGCCGCATACGGCCTTCGATTTTAAACGAAGTCACCCCTGCCTCGGCGAGTTCTTTAATGTTTTCGCCGACGCATAAATCCGAAAGCGAAAGTCTGTATGCAGGTTCTTCAAAACCTTTTCTGTCAATGGAATATATTTTTCTGCAAGGCTGTTTGCACCTGCCCCTGTTCCCGCTGTTACCGCCTGCAAACGACGACATATAGCACTGACCCGAAAAACAAGTGCAGAGCGCACCCTGTATAAACGCTTCCGTTTCTATTATTTTCGAAATTTCGTAAATTTCTTTAAGATGAGTTTCACGGGCGAGTATTACCCTGTCGAAACCGTACTCCTTTGCAATACGCGCACCGTAAGTATTACATGTGCCCGCCTGCGTCGAAAGATGTAGTTTGATTTGCGGAAAACGCGCTTTTATAAATTTACCGAGAAAAACGTCCTGTATGATAAGCGCGTCCGCGCCCGCGTTCCAAACCTCGGCACAAGTATCCAAAAAACTTTTCAGTTCGGAATTTTTTACCACGGTGTTCAAAGCCGCGTATACCTTCACACCCATAGCGTGAGCGTATGAAAGTATTTTCACGAATTCTTCCATATTAAAATTTTCAGCAGAACTTCTCGCCGAAAATCTGTCGAGCCCCAAATATATTGCGTCTGCGCCGGCATTAATTGCTGCCAAAGCGCTGTTTTCGCTGCCCGCAGGGGCAAGTATTTCAGACATAGTACTATCTAAACCCATATTTTTCTATAATTTTTGCCACTGCTCCGTCATTATTAGAGACAGTAACAATATCAGCAGCGTCTTTTAAGCCTTGAACCGCGTTTCCCACAGCAACGCCTATACCGGCTTCTTTTATCATAGGTAAGTCATTGAGATTATCGCCGATTGCCACGGTCGAATCCATAGAAACCCCGTAATGCGACGCTATGAATTTTAACGCTTCGCCCTTATTATCACTAAGCGGAGAAACCTCTACAAGCACCTGCGCACTGCAAGTTATATCGAATTTTCCGCGGAATTTTTCGAGTAGATTAAAATACAGGCGCTCCCTATGCTCCGGCGGAACGAGACAGGCGATTTTCTGGCAGCCGAGTTTATTTTGAAAAATAAACCCGGACATCTTAACTCCCGTGCTCTCGGCGTCTACCCCCGTTATTCGTTCGTAAACTTTTAAATGTTCGTTGTCCTTAGGAATATCCGTATACAACACTTCTTCGGAATAAGCGTTTATTCCGTATGCAAGATTTTCAGAGCCTTTCAGCAGCTCGATATAACCGCAAACTTCTGCCGCGGAAGAATAATCAATCGCGCCTTTTTTTATTATTTTTCCGCTTTCGATTTCAGCTATAACCGTGCCCTGATAAGCGACGACCAGCCCTTTTAAACCAAGTTCTCTGACGCGCGGCAGAATAGAACGAAGCATTCTGCCTGTACAGACCGCGAATATTCCGCCGCAGGAAACGTATTCGTTTATTGCCGAACGCACCTCGTCGGGAATTATCTGACCACCCGTTAAAAGCGTACCGTCAAAATCGGACACAATAAGTTTTTTGTTAATTTGTCTCATAAGTTTTCTTCAAAATATTTTTTTATTTTCCATGCGAGTTTTTCGCCTATACCGTCGACTTGGGAAAGCTGTTCTACGCTTGCGCCAATAATTTTATCGAGAGTCGAAAACTTTTCCAACAAAGCAATTCGCTTTGCTTTACCTACTCCGTCTATTTCTAACAAAACACTTTCAAGATTACGTTTCGAGTGAATATTCCTGAAATAAGTTATAGCAAAACGATGCGCCTCGTCGCGGATTCTCTGCAGCATTTTCAACGCATAATCTCTGTGCGGAATTTTAACGCTTTCGTCTGAGTTTAAAGTAAATACCTCTTCTTCGCGCTTCGCAAGCGAAATCAGTTCTATCCCCTCCGCATGCATTTCGTCGAAAATCTGCTTTACCGCGGAAAGCTGACCCTTGCCACCGTCGATAATCACCAAATCAGGCTTAGGAAATTTATCTTCCTCGTCGGTACCGAGTTTTGAGAGTCTGCGCGTAAGCACTTCCTGCAACGAAGCAAAATCGTTCGCGCCTTCAACCATTTTAATTTTAAACCTACGATAGCTGTTTCTGTCGGCTTCACCGTCTATGAAAACGACCATAGAACCGACTTTATCCACTCCGCTGATATTGGAAATATCATAACACTCCATACGCCGCGGGTATCTATTCAAATTTAAAACCTCCTGCAATCTCTTGCAGGCATTTACAGTCATGTCGTCGCGGTGCTTGATTTTGTCAACGGACTTCTCCAAAAATTCGGCTGAATTCTTTTGTGCCATTTTTAATAGTTTGGCTTTTATACCCTGTTTTGCGAAAGTAACTTCCACCGATTTATCGAATTTTTCTTTAAAATACTCCTGAATTAACTGTTTTTCGCAAATATCCTCTACGATTAATTCGGACGGAACTTCGTGCGACGAATAATACTGGACAATGAACGCGGTTAAAGCCTCGCCGTCGCTTATATGTGCTTCGTCGAGCGCGTAGCTGTTTCCGCCCTGCATAACGCCCTTACGCGTAACAAGGACGTTTACCGCAGAGTAAAGGTTGTTAGTCGAATAAGCGATTATATCCGCGTCGATATAACGGTTCAGCGCGGTTATCCGCTTGGCTTCAAGTTTGGAAAGCATTAAAAGTTTATTTTTATAATCAAGCGCGAGTTCGAAATTTTCATTCTCCGACGCGTTAAGCATTTTATCCGTCAAAAGCTGCTCTGCGTCTTTATAGTTGCCGTCGAGGAAACTTAAAGCGCTTTTAACTTGTTTCGCATAACTTTCCTTATCTACATAATGCGCACAAGGTGCGGTACACCTCGATATATGATGATTTAAGCATTCGCGCTTGGGTTTGACGGTAATCTGCGTACTGCACAGGCGGACACTGAATGTCAATTGCAGAATATCGAGAATATCTTTACAGTTTATTCCGCCCATAAACGGTCCGAAATATCTCGAACCGTCTTTTTTAATTTTTCTTGTTATTGAAAAATTAGGAAATTCCTCTCTTAAATTTACTTTAATATACGGATAAGTCTTATCGTCTTTTAAAAGAATATTGTATTTCGGCTTGTACTTTTTTATTAAGTTATTTTCAAGCGCAAGCGCGTCTATTTCCGAGTTTGTTATGATGTAATTGAAATCTGCAATGTTTTCAACCATTTTTATAACTTTTTCAGGCTTGGGCGAATTATGAAAATACTGCCGTACTCTGTTTTTGAGCACACGCGCCTTCCCGACGTAAATTATGCTCCGGTACTTGTCGAGCATAATATAGACGCCCGGATTATCGGGAAGCAGTTTGAGTTTTTCACGAATTACGTCCATAAAATTATTCTACCATAATCAAGCTTTTTTTGCAATAAAAAAAGCGCGCATTTGCGCGCTCTCTTTAACAGCCGAGAAATTCCACTCCCTTTAACATTACGTCGTTAACAGTATCGTTTATCAGGCTGTAAAAAATAATTTTGCCCTGCCTTTCACTCTTTACTATTCCTAAATTTTTCAATAACCTCAGCTGGTGCGAAACCGTTGTCTGATTGATTTCAAGAACCCTGGAAAGGTCGGTTACGCACATTTCCGAGATAGCGAGCGCAGATAACATTCTAACCCTCGTCGGGTCTGCAAAAATAGAAAAAAAGCAAACTATACTGTCGAGAACGTCGCCCTCCGGGACGTATTCCTTTACCAAATCTTTCGTGCGTCTGTCCAATAACATTGTATCCTGCATACAGTCACCTCCGCTTAATAAGAACCGAACGTTTAAATGACGTGCGGCTTTTACACTTATATTTTAACGCCCCGTATGCTGATATGTCAATGTGTATTCCTGACGCATATTGTCATATATTCTGTAACTTTGTCACTTTACATCAATCGATTCGACGGTATATCCCGCGTCGGTAACGACTTTAATTATTTCCTCGTCCGAAACTTCCTCGCGACTTCTTACGACAGCGAATTTTTTCTTTAATTTGACGTCTGCGGATACTACGTTTGCAACCGCAGACAGCGCGTTTTCAACGCGTTTCGCACAGTGGTCGCAACACATACCTTCAATGTGAACAAGCTTTTTCATATATTTATCTTCCTTTATAAATTTTTTATTTTTATATAACAGCAATCTGAGTGCGTTACAAACAACGAAAAGAGAGCTTAAACTCATACAAAGCGCGGCTATCATCGGATTGAACGTGAAACCAAGCGCAGAGAAAACCCCGGCGGCTACGGGAATCATAACCACATTATAGAAAAACGCCCAGAAAAGATTTTCTTTTATATTTCTGACAGTCTTGCGGCTCAAATCGAAAACTGTGTCGAGCGTACGCAAATCTTCGCTGACTAACACCACACCGGCTGAATCTATGGCAACGTCCGTTCCGCTTCCCATTGCAATACCGACGTCTGCTTGTTTTAATGCGGGGGAATCATTTATTCCGTCACCGACCATTGCCGCACAGCCGCCGACATTCTGGACGTTTGTAACCGCATTCAGCTTATCTTCTGGCATAACTTCCGCGAGGAACTCGTCTATACCCACGCTTCCCGCAACGGCTTGCGCCGTCTTCTGTTCGTCGCCCGTGAGCATAGCTACGCGCATATTTCGGGCTTTAAGCATCTGAACGGCTTGCGCGCTTCCTTCTTTTATTGTATCGGCAACTGCAATCAAGGCGAGAACGCGTTCGCTGTTTGCCATATACAGCACGGTTTTACCCTGCGCAGAGAACTCTGCCGCCTTATTTTTTACATCATCGGTTATTTTTACACCGTTGATTAATTTTGCGTTTCCGAGCCGGTACGTTTTGCCGTTATATTTTGCGGACGCGCCCTGACCTACAGTATATTCAAAACCGGCAACTTCCGCACCGTCTCCGACAAAATCCGTAACGCACTTGGCGAGAGGATGATTGGAATTTTTTTCTATACCGCAGGCGATTTTAAGTATCTCCTCCCTGTCACAAGCGAACGTTTCAATATCTGTGACTTTGGGTTTGCCCTCTGTTAACGTTGCGGTTTTATCTAAAAGTACGGTATTGATTTGGCAGACCTTCTGCAAACTTTCGGCATCCTTATAAAGTATACCCAAAGACGCGCCTTTTCCAGTTGCGGTCATAATTGCGACGGGAGTCGCAAGACCCAGCGCACACGGACAGGAAACCACTAAAACGCTAATCGCATAGGTTACACAGTGATTCGCATTGAAGCCGCCGTCAATCAATATCCAAATAACGAAAGTCAGAAGCGCTATTATCGTTACCGCAGGCACGAATATACCTGCAATTTTATCTGCAATTTTCTGAATAGGCGCCTTACTTGCTCCAGCTTCACGCACCATACCGACTATTTTTGAAAGGGTTGTTTCCTCGCCTACTCGCTCAGCTTTTAATTTAATAAGTCCGCTTTTTACAAGCGCAGCACTGGTTACGCCGTCGCCCGCGGTAACTTCGACGGGTAAGCTTTCGCCCGTGATTGCGCATTTGTCCACAAACGCATTACCGTTTATTACTTTACCGTCAACAGGAATATATTCACCCTGCTTAACTATCAGAACGTCACCGGCTTTTACTTCTTTGACGGAAATTGTCTTTGTCTGCCCGTTCTCCTCTATCGTTACGGAATCGGGAGCAAGCTTTAAAAGCTTTTCGATTTCGTTTCCCGTCTTTTTTTTGGATTTTTCTTCAAGCCATTTACCGACGGTTACGAGCGCAAGAATTGTTGCCGCGGACTCAAAATGAAGCTTTTCATAAAAATTTATCCATTCCGTGTGTACACCGGACTTACCCATAAAAATAAGTACGGTTAAAACCGCCGAATAGATGAACGATACTCCAGAACCGAGCGCAACGAGCGTATCCATATTTGGAACGCGCTTGAATACGGCAACCGTACCGTTTTTGAAAAATGCGTAATTTACTCCTATTATAGCCGCGGAAAGTACGAGCTGATATAATGCAAACCACTGTTCGTTGCCCTTGTGAGGGTCTAAAAAGAATGGTACGGGCAGATGTATCATATGCCCCATCGAAACGTATAGAAGCGGAATTAAAAGACAGACTGAAATAATAAAACTAATAAATAGCTGTCTGTCGTGACTGTCGGTTTTAACTGTTTGCTGCTCTCCCTCGTTAAAAATTCCGTAGCCGAGAGATTTAACGGCTGAAAAGATGCGCTCTTCTGAAATTACGCTTTCGTCAAACTCGGCTTTCATACTTTTCGCCATTAAGCTGACTTCGCAACGCGTAACTCCTTCAAGCTTCCCTACCGCTTTTTCTATGCCCGACGAACAAGCCGAGCAGGTCATTCCCGTAATATCGTATCTCTTTTCCAAATTTTTTCTCCGATCTAAACTTTGACATTATCAAAGATATTTAACCATTTTTTCCATAGGTTTAAAAATAGAGTGACCGGGAGCGGGTTTGCTGTCCTCGGCAGGGTAACCTAAAGGCAAAATTGCAATTATCTGCTCGTTTTCCGGTATATCCAAAGCTTTTCTTACTTTTTCCGGATCAAAGTAACCTACCCAGCAAGAACCTATGCCCATTCCCCACGCTTGCAACATAACGTGAGTGCAAACGATAGAGCAGTCTATTTCACCCGTATGATATTCTTTGGTGAAAGGATTAATCCACTCCTCCTCTTTCACTGAAGTAAAAATTATAACCGTATGCGCGCCGAAAACGAATTTTGTCACGTTATTCAATTTCTCAATAGACTTCCCGCTTTGAAGTACGTACAGCCTTTGAGGCTGGTTGTTGCAAGCTGTCGGCGCAACCTTTGCCGCCTCCAACAAAGCATTCAGTTTTTCTTTCTCTATTTTTCTGTCCGAGAATGAGCGCACCGAGTAGCGTGTTTTTGCAAGCTCTGTAAATTCCATCTAAACCTCGTTTATTTTTCTTGACAAAAATTTTATCTGTAACTATAATAACACAAGCTTTCAAATTGTCAAGAACGCACTTTAAAGTGCATTACTACCCTTTTGGAAAGTAAAGAGTTTACTATGGATACAGAAATTTTAAAATCCTGCAGTTGTCCGCTTGACGCTACACTCTCTGTTATAGGCGGAAAATATAAAATAGATATCGTATATTATCTTTTCGGAAAAACGTTGAGATACAGTGAAATAGCGAAACTTGTAAGCGCAACTCCTAAAATGCTCGCCGAACAGCTTAAAGAGCTTGAAAAGGACGGTATTGTGAACCGCGTTTTATATCCTGTAGTTCCGCCGAAAACAGAATATTCACTCACTCCGCTCGGCAATAAGTTGTGCGCTTCCGTATTGGAAATGTACAAGTTCGGACAAGAGCTTTTCAAAGAAAACAGTATTAAGCAAAGATGCGGACATACCGAAGATTTGTCCCGCCTTCAGGAAGTTTTAAACAAAATCTGACACGCAATAATTATAAAGCCTAATTCCTATTATGTCAATAGGAATTAGGCTTTTTATTTTTAAAAATACACTTCGGTTAATTAAGCTTCTCAAAGAAATTATTAGTTTTAAGAACGCTTTCTATGCTCTTACCTGAACCGAGCGCGAGAAGAACTTTTACGGTTGCCATTTCAAAGCTTATATCGTAAGCCGTCGTGCACAGGTCGGTAAGACCTAACGCGCTCTCGTATACCCTTGCTTTACTGTCAACCGTAGCAATTACCACCTCTATACCTAAACTCTTACAGTAAGCGAGAAAGTTTTTGAAGTTAGCTTCCTTGCCCTCCGTACATACCGTTCCGCTGTGATAGAGCTGTACCATTACGGCTTTGGGCTTTACGTCGTTAAAACGGTAGTAATCGAAGTTCAGAAGCGAATGAGCCTGAATAGTCACCAAGTCGGTACACAGTTTTTGTGCTGAGCAAGGCTTCCTCGGACGCCTTAGCTGTGAAGGCGTAGGATTGCCCTCGTGTTCGTTATAGACGAAACGCCATCCCCTTATTTCGCCGTAATGGACATTGAGAATACTTTCGTACTCGCCTTTTATCTGCGTTGCCGAAATTAGTCTGCTCGCAAGATGAATTTTACAGTTTTCCGAGTTATTTTCGAAACTGACGAACACTCCGCCGTAATCGACGCTTTCTATAAAAGTAATTGCGCCCGCAAAATTTTCAACACCCCTGCTTCTGTCATCGTCGAGCGGATAAAGAGCGGAAACAAGCACGAGAGGTATTTTTATATCACAGAAAATCTGACTGAACAGATTCGCGGTAAAACAAAGCGTATCCGTGCCGTGCGTAAGAATTATCCCGTCGTACTCGTCCGTATTCACTCCGCGGATACAGTCCGCCATTTTTTCGAGGTCGGAAGGCTGCATATTTTCGCTTAAAATATTCAACGGACGAAGCTCGTCGAAGCAGATGCCGTTACCGAAACGCTCGCGGTATTTTTCAATTAAAAGACTGCTCGTTTCGGGTTTCAAATCAACTACACCGCCGTTGGAATAAGACCCGATAGTGCCGCCCGTAAAGATTACGCAAATTTTATTTTTCATACATTAAAAATTAAAGACTTCCTACCGTTCTGGGGAAAAGAAGCGTATCGCGGATATTCTGAACGCCCGTTATATACATAAGCATACGCTCGAAACCGAGCCCGAAACCGCTGTGGGGCACGCTGCCGTACTTGCGCGTGTCGATATACTCTGCATAAGAGTCAAGGTTCATATTCTTTTTGTTCATTGCGGCAAGCAGTTTATCCAAATCGGCTTCTCTTTCGCTGCAACCGATAATTTCGCCTATTCCGGGCACCAGCAGGTCGGTTGCCGCAACGGTTTTACCGTCGGGATTCTGCTTCATATAGAACGACTTTATTGCCGCGGGATAATCGGTTACGAATACGGGCTTTTTAAAATATTCTTCCGTAAGATATTTCTCGTGTTCCGTCTGCAAATCACTGCCCCATTCAACGGGGTATTTGAATTCCTTACCCGATTTCTTTAACACGTCAACCGCTTCGGTATACGTGATTTTGCCGAAGTCGCTTGAAACGCAGTGTTCGAGTTTTTCGATAAGTCCCTTCTCTACCCTCTCGTTGAAGTACGCAAGCTCGTCGGGACAGTTCTCCATAACGTCCTTTATTATGGACTTGATAAAGTCCTCGGCTATCGAGATTATATCGTGAAGGTCGCAGAAGCACACCTCAGGCTCAATATGCCAGAACTCCGCCGCGTGACGGGTTGTATTGCTGTGCTCGGCACGGAACGTAGGTCCGAACGTATAGATTTTGCCGAGACCCATAGCCGCCATTTCACCTTCGAGCTGACCCGATACGGTCAAACCCGCTCTTGCGCCGAAGAAATCGCCCGCGTAGTATTCGCTTTCAGTCTTGCACACTGCGTTCCAAGGCTGTGTCGTTACGCGGAACATTTCACCCGCGCCTTCGCAGTCGCTGCCCGTAATTATAGGAGTATGGACATACTTATAACCGTTTTCGTTGAAATATTTATGAATTGCGAAAGAAAGCCTGTTTCTTACGGCAAAAACAGCCTCGAAATATTTTGTACGGGGTCTTAAATGAGGTATAGTTCTCAAAAATTCAAGGGTGTGGTGTTTCTTTTGGAGAGGATAATCCTGCGGACAATCACCGAGTACCTCTATACTATCAACCAAAAGTTCGAAACCGTTTCTCTCAGACGGAATAAATTTACCCTCAACTTTCAATGCACAGCCGACTACGAGCGCGGGTTTAACCTCTTTCTCCGCAATTTTGTCCTTCTCTATTACAAGCTGTAAATTTTTAAGCGCGGTGCCGTCATTTAGCTCAATAAACGCTATGCTCTTCGAATCGCGCCAGGTTCTCACCCAACCGCATACGGTTACACTCTTACTTAAATATTTTTCCGAATCGTTAAACAGTATTTTAATATCGGTATGTTTCATATTTAAACTCCTTAAATTCCGAAATAGCAAAAACGGACTGCCGAAAAGCAATCCGCCGAGTTAGTTAATCTTTCTTAGCGTCCTTGGAAACTACTTCGACTTTGCCGTAGTAGCCGCAGTTCGCGCAAACTCTGTGAGCCTGCATCATCGAATGACAATGAGGACACTCCACCAACGTGGGAGCCGTCGCCTTATAATTTGCAAATCTGCTGTTCGTTCTGCTCTTTGACTGTTTTCCCTTGGGTACTGCCATCTTTATACACCTCTTTTTACTTATTGTTTATATCAATACCCTGACAGTCTTCTCTGCACAAAATTACATTCGGCTGACTGAAAAGTATTGCATCGTTAACGGCGGTTTTCAAATCTATCGAATACCCGTCGTAAGAATAATTGTCGGGGTCGTTCCCGGTAACGAAAAGAATCTCAAAAGTTTTCTCCACGTCTGCGGAAGCGTCGTTAAGACAATACGAACATTGACCCGATAAACGGTAACTTACGGTGAAATTTACGCCGACGCTGTCGTCTTCGTAAATCTCGTAGTCTCCTTTAATATGCACCTTTCCTTCTATCCTGCAAAGCGGGACGAGGCATAAATTTTCGGGAGGTTCGTAATCGAACTCGATACCGCCCGTAAACTTTCCGAGCGCGTTTAACTTTTTGACTTCTATTTTCATACCAAAAGTTGACTGTAAAATTATATTATAGGTAAAGCTCTTTGTCAACTTATTTTAACGCCGAGAGAAAAGAATTTTTATAAAAGTTCTGCCGTTTCCCTTGCAATTACGAGTTCTTCGTTGGTAGGGATAACGAGTACTTTGACTTTCGAATTTTTCGCGGAAATTTCGCGTATTGAGCCGTTGTTTTTAATAGCGTTCGACTCCGCGTCGAATTTTACTCCTAAAAATTCAAGTCCTTCACAAACTCCCGCACGGACGGCGGGCGTATTTTCGCCTACGCCGGCAGTGAACACTATGCAGTCAAGTCCACCCATAACAGCCGCGTAAGCTCCGACGAATTTCTTTGTCTGATAAGAAAACATATCGAGCGCTAAGGCACATCTTTCGTCGCCGCGTTCAACCCCGGCTTCCAAATCTCTGAAATCGCTCGAAACTCCTGAAATTCCCGCAACCCCGCATTTTTTGTTGAGATAATTAACCGCTTCCGCATGACTGAGCCCCTTCTTCCTCGCAAGGAATTCTACCGCTGATGCATCTATATCGCCCGAACGCGTACCCATAAGTACGCCTGCAAGCGGCGTAAAACCCATCGAAGTATCAACGCATTTTCCTCCGTCCACGGCGGAAATAGAAGAACCGTTGCCGAGGTGGCAGGTAACGATTTTTACATCCTCGGGTTTCTTACCTAAATATTTCGCGGCTTCCGCGGAAACGAATTTATGACTCGTTCCGTGCGCACCGTATTTTCTTACACCGTATTTTTTGTAGTCTTCGTAATCTATTCCGTAAAGATAAGCCTTTTCGGGCATCGTAGCGTGGAAAGACGTGTCGAAAACCAAAGCCATCGGAGTATTCGGCATAACTTCCATACAAGCTCTTACGCCCGTAGCGGCGGCAGGATTGTGAAGAGGCGCAAGCTCGAAAGTGTTTTCTTCGAGAGTTTTTAAAACTTCGGGCGTTACGAGAGTTGTCTTTTTAAAATATTCGCCGCTTGCAACAACCCTGTGTCCCACAGCGCCGATTTCGTCCATGGATTTTATTACGCCGATTTCGTTATCGAGAAGAGCATTAAGAACGAGTTCTATCGCTATTTTATGGTTAGGCATAGCTTTTTCATAGATTTTTTCGCTACCGTTGCCCTTAGCTTTAAGAAGCGAACCGTCAAGACCTATTCTTTCGCAACCGCCTTTTGCGAGAACCTTTTCGGTTTCCATATCGATAAGCTGATATTTGAGCGAGGAACTTCCCGCGTTTACGACTAAAATTTTCATTTCTTTCTCCTTTTTATTCCGCTTGTAAAGCCGTTACCGCAACTGTAGCAACAATATCTTCTACCGAGCAACCGCGCGAAAGGTCGTTAAGCGGTTTTGCAAATCCCTGGCAAACGGGGCCTATCGCCATATATCCGCCGAACCGCTGTGCTATTTTGTAGCCTATATTTCCAGCGTTTATATTGGGAAAAACGAATACGTTTGCGCTTCCCGCCACTTCGGAATCGGGAGCTTTGAGCTTGCCGACTTCGGGTGCGACAGCCGCATCGAACTGGAATTCGCCATCAAGAGCGAGTTCGGGAGCGAGCTGTTTTGCAATCTCCGTCGCCTTCTGAACTTTGGGAACAGACTGCGTAAACTTATCGTCGTTTCCGCTTCCCTTGGTCGAGAACGAAAGCATTGCGACTCTGGGTTCGATTCCCGCAATCGCTTTCGCGGTCTTGGCGGAAGTAACCGCTATGTCCGCAAGCTGTTCAGCAGTGGGTTCGATATTTATCGCGCAATCGGCGAACACCGCGACGCCGTCAGGATTATAAGGATTATTTTTATCGGGAGCGATCATAATAAAACAGCTTGAAACGGTGCTTATGCCCTGCGCGGTCTTGACAACCTGTAAACCAGGACGTAGAGTGTTTGCCGTAGAGTGGCACGCGCCCGACACATAACCGTCCACATCTCCCGCTTTAAGCATAAGCGCGCCGAACATAGTTCTGTCTTTCGCCTGTTCTCTCGCCTGCTCCTCCGTCATTCCTTTCGCCTTTCTCGCTTCGTAAAGAATATTCGCATAAGTTTCGGTTTTATCTGAAACGAGCGGGTCGATAAGCGTAACCCCCGTAAGATCGACGCCGGGAGCAACTTTCCCGCACTCTTCTTCATTGCCGATAAGAACGATTTTCGCTATACCTTCACGGGTAATCCGTGCGGCAGCTTCGACGACGCGCTTATCCTCGCCTTCGCAGAGAACAATCGTCTTTTTCAAAGACGCGGCTTTCTTTTTAATTTCATTGAGCAAAACCGGCTCTGCGTCGGCTTTTTTTGTTTTATTTAATAATGACATTCCCTTTCTCCTTAAAATGCTTTATTTATTGCAATTAATATTATATAATGATGTTATTATATCTCAATTTTTTTCGATTGTAAAGTTTAAAATGAAAATTTACGCAATAATCTGCGAATTTAATCCCTTTCATAACGGTCACGCTTATCTTATAGAACAGGCGAAAAAGTTTTCCGGCGCGGACGCCGTATTATGTATTATGAGCGGCAATTTCACCCAGCGCGGCGATATGTGCATACTTGATAAATATGTACGCGCACGACACGCCGTGTTAAGCGGTGTGGACTGCGTCATACAGCTGCCCTCTCCTTTCGCCGTCGCGCCCGCTGAAATATTCGCAAAAGGCGCAATCAAAATTCTATCCTCTATACCAGACGTTTCCGCGCTGGTTTTCGGTTGCGAAAGCGGCAACGCCGAAAGTTTCAAAAACGCCGCAAAACTTCTCAACGAAGAACCCGAAACATTCAAAACCGTACTCAACGAAAAACTTGCCTTAGGAGAAAGTTATATAAAAAGTTATGCCGCGGCTTTCGAAGCCTGCGGCGGAGATAAAAATTCGGTTTCCAATCCGAACAACGTCCTCGGTCTCGAATACGCAAAAGCAATTCTCAAAGCTAAGGCCGATATAGAAATCCTGCCCGTCAAAAGAATCGGAGCAGATTATAACGATAGTGAATTAAAGGATAATTACTCATCCGCAAGCGCGATAAGAAAAAATTTAGATTGCAGCGAAATAAGGAAGAACATACCTGATTTCGTTTTCAGAGATTTAAAGAAAGCCGCAGGAACAGACGGATACGAATTCTTTTTGAGAGCCTGCCTGTTTAAATCCGATGCAAATGATTTAAAGCGGATTTACGGCTGCGGAGAAGGTTTGGAAAACAAACTCAAAAGTCTTGAAAACGAGCGACTAGAAGATATAATCGCCAACGCTACTTCAAAACGTTATCCCTCTTCCAGAATTCGCAGAATACTTTGCGCAAACGCACTCGGACTGTACTCGGACGACTGTGACGAATTTCTAAACGGAGATTTATATATAAAACCGCTCGCAGTAAAAGACACTGTAAAAAGCAAAATTTTATCCGCACTTTCCGCATCACGCTTCCCTGTCGTGACAGGTGCAAACAAAGACGCTCTTTCGGGAACGGCAAAGAAATGTTTCGAAAAAGATTTTTACGAATATTCGGTTTACAACCACATAAACCGTAAAACCGATAAAGACTATATGATTATAATATAAAAAAAGCGGACATTTCCGTCCGCTTTTTCAGTTAATTTACAGCAATGCAACGCCCGCAGCAATAATAATTATGTAAAGCAATATGCTCAAACCTATAGATACTGCGCTGATAATGATACCCGCAAGAGCAAGACCTCTGTGAGGCGCACCCTCATTTTTTGCTTTGTTGAACCCGATTATCGAGCAGATTAAACCGACCAAAGCAAACAGGAACGAAAACACAAAACCGATTATTGCAATCGTGTTGCTGTCCGTCTGAGGCTGAAATTGACTGTTGTAAGATTTCATATTCACCGCTACTCCGCAATGAGGACAAACCACAGCGTTGTCATCAATTTCTTTGCCGCAATTGTTACAAAACATTTTCATATTCTCCTTATTGTTTAATAATAAGTATATTACCATTATTCTGGGAAAATAAGTAATTTTGCCAGAATAATGGGAAAATTATATATGTATGGAGAATTTCGGCGAAAAACTGCGTTATCTAAGACAGGAAAGAAATTTAGGCCAGATTCAGCTTGCCAAAAAGCTTGACGTCGGCAAATCCACAATAAGTTCGTGGGAGTTGGGCATTTGCGAACCGACTTTATCCAAACTCATAGCCATTGCTCAGTTCTTCGACGTTTCTATCGATTATCTCGCAGGACTCGAAAATTAAAGGCAAACGCCGCAGCGGATTTACGCTGCGGCGTTTATAAAGATATGAGATTAATCTGTAAGCCGAGTTCTGTCGTGTACGGTCATTTATCTAAACCTACCGTCACCGGCAGGTTTCAGCGATATTAACGGATAAAGACGGACGGGCAGTCCCGACTTTCAAGTCAATCTTTATCCCAATCTTGCATCGGGTGGGGTTTAATTGGCTCCCCGCGTTACCGAGGGGACGGTGAGCTCTTACCTCGCCATTCCAACCTTACAGCTCGCGCTGCGGTATATTTCTGTTCACTTTCCTTGAAGTCACCTTCTCCTGCCGTTAGCAGGCACCCTTGCCCTGCGATGCTCGGACTTTCCTCACGCCGCTTGCGCGGCCCGCGACCGTAAAATTAACTCAAATCTAAGTTATTTTAACACAAATTTTAATTAAGCGAAACTATTTTAACCGTTAAAGTTGATTTTTACATAAAATTATTTTAGAATAAAATCGTAATTTAATCTTATTTGGAGAATACATAAATGAAAAAAACAAAAATTATCTGTACGATTGGACCGGCAAGCGATAACGAAGATATTTTGGCAAAGCTCGTCGATGCAGGCATGAATGTAGCGCGGCTCAATTTTTCCCACGGCACGCATGAAGAACATGCGGAAAAAATCGGAAGAATCAAACGTGTCAGAGAACGTAAAAACGCACCTATTGCCATTATGCTCGATACCAAAGGTCCAGAATTCAGAATTAAGACCTTTAAAGGCGGAAAAATCACCTTGAAAGAAGGCGATACGTTCACGTTTACTACCGAAAACATAGTCGGAGACAAGACGAAAGTCGGCGTTTCATTCGCCGGTATGTGCGACCAGATGTTTAAGGGCGATAAAATTCTTTTAAACAACGGACTTATGATTTTCGAAGTAATCAAAGTCGAAAAACCCGAAGTCGTATGCAAAACAATTGTCGGAGGCGTGCTTTCCGACAGAAAAAGTATGTTTTTCCCCGATAAGCAGTTCGATATACCCTACCTATCGGAACAGGATAAAGCCGATTTGAAACTCGGCGTCGAACAGGAAGTTGATTTTGTAGCCTGCTCTTTCGTTTCCAAAGCGCAGGACATAATAGAAGTAAGAAACTATTTAAGAGAATGCGGAGCGAATGACGGCGATATAGATTTAATCGCAAAAATCGAAAGCAGAGCAGGCGTGAATAATCTCGATGCAATTTTAGAAGTATGCGACGGTGTTATGGTTGCGAGGGGCGACTTAGGAGTCGAAGTTCCGTTCGAAGAACTGCCGAGCATACAGAAAACCATAATAAAAGCTTGCCGCGTACGCGGAAAACGCAGTATTACGGCGACCGAAATGCTCGAATCTATGATAAAACAGCCCCGTCCGACGCGTGCAGAAATTTCGGATGTTGCAAACGCCGTTTACGACGGTTCTTCCGCGATTATGCTTTCGGGCGAGACCGCCGCGGGCGCGTATCCCGTAGAAGCAGTCAAAGCTATGGCTAAAATAGCCGAACAAGCGGAAGAAAACACGAATTACATCGCGCACATCGACGAAAACGATTATCATATAAACAATCTCTCTGAAGCCCTTTCCCATTCCGCTTGCACGCTTGCACACGACATCGGTGCAAAAGTAATCGTCGTCTGCACGAGAACAGGCGGCACGGCAAAAACCATCTCGCGTTTCCGTCCGTTAATAGACGTAATAGGTATGACGACGGACGCGAAAGCATACAGAAAACTATCACTTAGCTGGGGAGTAATTCCCATGATGAGCGAAGAATTTTATTCCGTCGACGTACTCTTCCATTACGCAAAACGCGCCGCAATAGATTCCGGGCTTGTAAAAAAAGGTGATACTATAGTTCTTACGGGCGGGACACCGAACGGCAAGAGCGGAAACAGCAATCTTATAAACGTAGAGACGGTATAATCAACTCAAAAAAAAGAAGCCCGCGCTTAAAAATTAAGCGCGGGCTTCAAAGAGAGAATATGAAAAAAAGTTTTAAAGTGTATTCCTGTCTGATTACAGGTTTATTATAGCCGACGTTTGTGTAAATAATATGATAGTTTAATGATTTTTAAATTTTTCAAATATTTTTTCCGCAACCCTCAAACCGTCCGCAGCCGAGCTAGTTATACCGCCAGAATAGCCGCTCCCCTCGCCGCAAGGATAAAAACCTTTTAAAGAAACGCTTTCGCCGCTCTCGCCGCGAATTATTTTAACCGGAGAGGAAAACCGCGTTTCAACCCCCGTTAAAACAGCGTCGGGGCAGGCAAAACCTTTAAGTCTTCTGTTCATATCGGGTATAGCTTTTTTCAAAGCTTCCGTCGTGATTTCAGGCAGAATTTCGTTGAGAGGCGCGAAAACCGTTCCCGCCGCATAAGTGGGTGCGACATCGCCGAATCGGGACGATACTCTGTCCGAAGCGAAATCTTTGTAAAGCTGTACCGGCGCGGAATAATTTCTGCCCCCGGCCTCATAAGCGCGGCGCTCGATTTCGCGCTGAAATCTCATTCCGGCAAACAAGTCGCCTGCCCCGAAATCTTCGCGTTTCATCTGAACCATAAGCGCGGAATTGGAATTCTGTCCGTTGCGAGCATAACAACTCATTCCGTTTGTAACAACTCCTCCTTCCTCGCTTGCAGCAGGCATTACGGCTCCCCCCGGACACATACAGAACGTAAATACGCATCTTTCGTGTGCGCGAGAAACAAGTTTATAATCAGCAACAGGAAGATTTATATAATTTTTGCCGTACTGCGAAAAATTTATATCTTCGGCAAGATGTTCTATTCTCACACCTACGGCGAATTCACGCGCCTCCATTTCTATACCCTTATCATAAAGCATCGAAAAGGTATCCCTCGCGGAATGACCGAGCGCAGCAACCGCATAATTCAAACCCAGTTCGCTTCTCTGTTTCGTAACGGTATTCTCGACGATAAGAGAATTTAAAGCGCCGTCCTTTTGCGTAAAATCAATAAAACGCGTATCAAACATATATTTTCCGCCGTTCGCTTCGACGAACAGGCGGATATTTTTTAATACATTAAATAAAATATCGCTTCCGATATGCGGTTTATTGAGATACAAAATTTCTTCGGGCGCGCCGAATTTATGAAAAAGTTTTAAAACGTCGAGGTTAAATCCGCTATGAGTCTGGGTGTTCAGCTTCCCGTCGGAAAAGGTTCCCGCGCCGCCTTCCCCGAACTGTATATTCGAATTTAAGTTCAGCAACCGAGTTTTAAAAAATTTTTCGTTCGTAATTTTTCTGTCTTCGACTCTCTCTCCTCGCTCTATTATAACCGGTTTAATACCGTGTTCTATAAGGCGGAGCGAACAAAATAGTCCCGCGGGACCCGAACCAATTACCGCAACCGACGGAGAAGTTTTAAGTTTTTCCAACGGCTGTTCCGGTTGTCCGCACTCGTCGGAAAACGCAATAGAATATATCCATACTATGTTTCCCTTATCCCGTGCGTCAAGCGATTTTTTGAGTATCTTAAAAAACTTCGGCTCCATACCGAGTTTTTTTCGTGCAATTTGAACGAGTTTACTCTCGTTTTCGCCTATTTTTAGTTTAATATTATCAATTCTGTCTGTCATAGTACTTTATATTCTCTTTAAAATCGCGTTAGCAACAGTAGTTCCGCTCGTAAAAGCCCATTGCAGGTTATAGCCACCGCAATCCCCATCCACGTCGAGTATTTCTCCCGCGAAGAAAAGATTACGCACAAATTTGCTTTCCAGATCGTCCGTAACTCCATCCATATCTATTCCTCCACGCGTAACCTGCGCATAGTCGAACCCAAGCGTTCCCAAAACAGGCAGAGTAAAGTTTTTTATAGTTTTAACTATATCTTTTACAGAAGCACCGCCAGACCTGCCGATGACCGCTCTGCCTATCTGATTATGCAAACTCCCCGATAGAAGTTCGGTCGTTTCCCACCCCGCAATTTTTCTCGCAGAAATACTGTCTTCTATCTCCCTTTCCGTAAAGTCAGGTAAAAACTCTATTGACAGCATTGCTTCAGGCTTGTCCGCAACATAGGAAGAAATAGAAAAAACAGCATTGCCGGAAACGCCGTAATCGGTAAAAATAACATCGCCGCGAACTTTCTTTAAAAGCTGACCGTCAGCATATGCCGAAACGACGCAATCCGCGCGGATACCTTTCAAAGTTCTTATGTATTTCGTTTCCGTTTTGAGCTGAACCAGCGATGGATAAAGCGGGGTCAGCTTGTGACCGAATTTTTGCGCAAGAGAATATGACGATCCATCAGTTCTGAATTGTTTCTGTGCTTTTCCGCCTGTACAGAGAACTACGTATTTTGCGGTTTCATGCTGTTTAACCCCGTCAGACACTTCAAAAACGTCTCCCGTTTTATTCAATCGGGTTATTTTACAGTTCAGAATACGCGCGGTTATACCGCTTAAACAAATATTTTTATTAAGACTGTCGACCAGCGCGGATGCCTGCCTCCCCGAGGGATAAATTCTGCCCTTTTCGTCAGCCTCGAAAAGACAGTCGAAAAGTTCAGTTCCAGCATATGGGTCGGCACAGGCTATTTTTTCAACGAGAGGAATATTTCCTCCGTGAAAATGTCCGCAAGACATATCGAGGTTGGAAATATTGCCCTGACCATTACCGGTTGCGGAAAGTTTTTTGCCGAACCTGTCGCCTGCATCAATAAGACCGACCCTTAATTTGTTACCGCTTTTCAAAAGGCGGACGGCACAGGCAAGACCCGAAGCCCCTCCGCCTATTATTAAAACATCGTAATTCATAAGTATATTTTATAGTAAACGAACGCAAGTGTCAACGTTTAAGTTCACACAAAATTTCTTTGAGTTTTTCAAGGTGCAATTTCTCGTCTTCGAGAATATAAGAAATTATCTTTTTTATCTGCTCGTTCTTTAATCTGCAAAGCATTTTCTGATACAGCGAAATTGCACGTTTTTCACCCAGTATATCGTCTTCAATCATATTGACGAGATTACGGGAATAAGTGACGTATTTTGCGGAATAAAAGTTATAAGCCGTCGGAGGGTTCTGGCAGTATACAGGCTGAGCTCCGAGTGCAATAATCATTTTTCCGAGTATCTCCAAGTGCAGCATTTCGGCAATCGCGATACTTTCCAAAGTGCTCGCATACTCTTTGTAACCTTGTTTGTCAAAGTTAAAGAAATGGTAAAAATACTGCAAAATCGCATTGAGTTCACCCGTCGACGATGCGTATGCGGGAGAAATGACAGCCAGACTGTATGCATCGCGGCACAGCCCTTCGGTAGTAGGAAATTCTGAGTGCAAAGTCAAAGGTTTAGGCATACTGACATTGTATGAAAAAACGATTAAATTGGTGAAAATTAGCTAAATCAGGCTTATTATTTCACGCATAGTATTATATTAATCTTGAATTATAACAAAAAACGGCTTATTTAGCCGTTTTTTATTAATTTAATATCTGTTTTAAAAATTGTCCCGTATAGCTTTCTTTGCATTCCGCTACCTTTTCCGGAGCACCGAAAGTCAAAATCGTGCCGCCTTTATCACCGCCCTCGGGGCCCAAATCTATTATCCAGTCGGCTGTTTTTATAACGTCGAGATTATGTTCGATAACAAGAACGGTGTTCCCTCCGCTTCTGAGTCTAGATATGATTTTTATGAGTTTATCAACATCGTAACTATGAAGACCCGTTGTCGGTTCGTCAAGTATATAGAATGTCTTGCCTGTACTGCGTTTGGAAAGTTCCGCAGCGAGTTTTACGCGCTGAGCCTCGCCGCCTGAAAGGGTGGTCGCGCTCTGTCCGAGTTTTATATAGCCGAGCCCGACATCGCAGAGAGTGGACATTTTATTATAAATTCCCGTTACCGGTTTAAAGAATTCCGCCGCTTCTTCCACCGTCATTTCCAAGACGTCGGAGATATTCTTGCCTTTATATTTAACGTCAAGAGTTTCGCGGTTGTAACGCTTTCCGCCGCATACTTCGCAAGGCACATAAATATCAGGCAGGAAATGCATTGCAATCTGAATTATACCGTCGCCTTGGCAATGCTCGCATCTGCCGCCAGCAACGTTGAAGGAAAATCTTCCGCTCTTATACCCCTTCTCTTTCGCGTCGGGAGTTGCGGCAAAAAGGTCGCGTATAACGGTAAACACTCCGGTATAAGTTGCGGGATTGCTTCGCGGTGTTCTGCCTATCGGCTGTTGATCTATGGCTATTACTTTGTCAAAGTATTCTATACCTTCGAACCCGTCAGACTTACCTAACTGTCTGCGCGCGCCGTTAAGGCTATTAGCAAGATACGGATAAATAATTTCATTGACAAGGCTCGATTTACCGCTTCCGGAGACGCCCGTAACGGCGGTAATGAGTCCGACCGGTATTTCAGCCGTTACGTTTTTGAGGTTGTTTTGTTTACAGCCTTTAACTTTCAAAAATCTTCCGTCGGGTTGAACGCGTTTTTCGGGAACTTCTATTTTACGTCTGCCCGCAAGATAATCGCCCGTAATCGAACGCGGTTCGTTTATTATATCCTGCAACGAACCGCACGCAACCACTTCTCCGCCGTGGACACCCGCTTTCGGTCCTATATCCACTATATAATCGGCTGAGCGCATTGTATCTTCGTCGTGTTCGACGACTATCAGCGTATTACCTATATCCCTGAGTCCCACAAGAGAATTCAAAAGTTTTTGATTATCTCGCTGGTGCAAACCTATACTCGGCTCGTCGAGTATATACAAGACCCCAGAAAGCGCGCTTCCAATCTGCGTTGCAAGACGTATGCGTTGACTTTCGCCACCCGAAAGAGTCGCCGCACTGCGGGAAAGAGTAAGATAACCTAGACCAACGTTCCGCAAGAAGCTAAGCCTACTGTTTATTTCTTTCACAATTCCGTCCGCGATTAGATGTTCTGTCTTTCCGAAAAAGCCGAATTCTGTAAACTTGCACAAATCGTCAACGGACATTCCGCAGGCTTCCATTATATTTTTACCGTCAACGGTGACCGCAAGCGCTTCTTTTTTCAGTCTTCTGCCTTTACAGACGGGGCAGTCCGTAGTGCGCATATAGCGCTCTATATCCCATTTTACGCCGTCGGACGAAGTCTGGTTGTATCTGCGCTGCAAGTTAGTTACAAAGCCTTCCCATGCGGTTTTATAACTGCCCGTAAAGCGGTATGCATTGTATTCGAGTTCGATTTTTTCCCCGCCGTTGCCATACATAAGAATATTGTAAATCTTTTCTGGCAAATCTTTTACTGGAACGTCGAGCGAAAAACCGTAAACTTTTGAAAGCGAATTTAGATACATCTGTGTCATAGACGAAGAATCAAGGTTCCAACCGCTTATTTTGATTGCTCCGTCGCGGAGAGATTTCTCTTTATCGGGACATATAAGGTCCGGGTCCACTATCTGCTTGAAGCCGAGTCCAGAGCACTCGGGACACGCACCCCAAGGAGTATTGAAAGAGAAAATACGAGGCTCGATTTCTTCTATCGAAATTCCGCAGTCGGGGCAAGCGTAGTTAGAGGAATAAAGTTCCTCTTTACCGTCGCATTCTACGACAACCAATCCTTCGGCAAGTTTAAGCGCACCTTCAAGACTGTCCGTAAGACGTCTTAATATGCCGTCCTTGATTATAAGCCTGTCTATTATAACCGAAATGCTGTGACGGATATTCTTTTCGAGATGAATTTCTTCCTGTAAATCGTAAATTATTCCGTCTATTTTAACTCTTGCGTAACCGCTTTTTTTATAGCTTGCGAGTTCTTTTACGAATTCGCCTTTTTTGCCCCTGAAAACGGGGGCTTCAATCATTATCTTACTGCCTTCGGGCATTAACGTAACCCTGTCCGCTATTTCGTCAACGGACTGTCGGCGGATTTCTCTGCCGCATTCGGGACAGTGAGGTATTCCGACACGAGCATAAAGCAGACGGAAATAGTCATAAATTTCCGTTACGGTGCCTACCGTCGAACGAGGATTGTGAGAAGTCGTTTTCTGGTCTATGGAAATCGCGGGAGAAAGTCCGTCAATAAGCTCGACGTCGGGCTTATCCATCTGACCTAAAAACTGACGTGCATAAGACGAAAGACTTTCTATATAACGTCTTTGACCCTCGGCAAATATAGTATCGAACGCGAGCGTTGATTTTCCGCTCCCCGAAAGCCCCGTGAATACCGTCAAAGTATTGCGGGGAATATGAACGTCTATATTCTTTAAATTGTTTTCTTTTGCGCCTTTGATATAAATTTCTTCTTTCATTGCTTTTTACTTTTCAATAATTTTTTCTTTAATTGAGTTATCGTATCCCGTATTTCGATAGCACGCTCGAAATCAAGCTGTGCAGACGCGACTTTCATAAGAGCTTTCAATTTCTCTATTTCATTCGGAATATCTTTCAGTTTTATGTCGTCCGCGAGCGATTTTTTGCCAGTTATACCTATTGTGTTCTTAATTTCTTTTACAATCGTTTTAGGTATGATACCGTGCTTTTTGTTGTATTCTGACTGAATTTTACGGCGGCGTTCGGTTTCGCCGATTGCGCGCTTCATACTACCCGTTACAACGTCCGCATACATAATTACTCTGCCCTCGGCGTTTCGCGCCGCTCTGCCTATCGTCTGGACGAGCGAAGTTTCGCTCCTTAAAAATCCTTCTTTATCCGCGTCGAGTATTGCCACGAGCTTGACTTCCGGAAGGTCGAGCCCCTCTCTCAAAAGGTTTATACCGCACAGAACGTCGAATTCTCCGCTCCTGAGTCCGTTTATTATGTCTATGCGTTCAAGCGCGTCTATATCGCTGTGCATATATCGGACTTTATGTCCGTGTTCTTTGAGATAGTCGGTTAGACTTTCAGCCATTCGCTTCGTCATAGTCGTGACGAGAATTCTGCCGCCTTCGGCAACGACGTTGTTAATTTCGCCGAGCAAATCGTCAATCTGTCCTTTCGTCGGACGGATAGTCACCACAGGGTCCAATAATCCAGTAGGACGTATAAGCTGTTCGACAACGTTTCCCGCCTGCTCCAATTCATAAGGCGCAGGCGTCGCAGAAACGCATATCAACTGCGGTACTCTCTCGTCGAATTCTTCGAAAGTCAGAGGTCTGTTGTCGTAAGCGGATTTGAGCCTGAAACCGTAACTTACGAGGTTGTCCTTTCTAGATCTGTCACCGTGATACATTGCACGGATCTGAGGAATCGTTATATGACTTTCATCTATAAACACAAGAAACTTTCCCGACGGAAAATAATCCAAAAGCGTGAAAGAAGGTTCCCCTACGCTCCTGCCGTCGAAATAACGGCTGTAATTCTCTATTCCCGAACAGTAACCTATTTCTTTCATCATTTCAAGGTCGTAAGTCGTGCGCTGTTCGAGCCGCTGGGCTTCAAGCAACTTACCGCTGTCCTGAAAAGCTTTTACCTCGTCGTGCATATCCATTTCGATAAGGGAAAGCGCGCTTCGCATTTTATCCGAACCGACCGCATACTGACTTGCGGGAAAAATAAGAACGTGTTTGAGCTCTGAAATTATATTTCCCGTCAGTGCGTCCTCTTCGCAAATTCTTTCTATTTCGTCGCCGAAAAATTCGACGCGCACAGCAACTTCCGAATTGCTTGCGGGAAAGATTTCGACCGTATCGCCGCGCACGCGGAAAGAAGAACGCTTAAAATCAATATCGCGCCTTGCATACTGGATTTCGACTAGTTTTCTCAAGAGCTCGTCGCGCTCTAACTGCATTCCAGGACGAAGCGATACGGAAAGACGAAAATACTCTTCGGGAGCGCCCAAACCGTAAATACAGCTTACGGACGCGACGACAATCACATCTTCGCGTTCGCCGAGCGAACTTGTGGCAGAGTTGCGCAATTTATCTATTTCGTCATTTAAACTCATATCTTTCTCGATATAAGTATCCGTTGACGGAATATAGCTTTCGGGCTGATAATAGTCGTAATACGAAACGAAATACTCTACGCGGTTATTCGGAAAAAATTCTTTAAACTCGTTGCAAAGCTGCGCCGCAAGCGTCTTATTATGCGCTATAACGAGCGTCGGTCTGTTTACTTCCTTTATAACGTTGGCCATAGTAAATGTCTTACCGCTTCCCGTAACGCCTACGAGAACCTGTGTTCGCACGCCGTCGAGCACGCCTTCGGTAAGTCCACGAATCGCCTGCGGCTGGTCGCCCGTCGGTTCGAATTTCGAATGTAATTCAAATTTCATTTGCAAAAATTATATCCTATTTATTGATTATTTACAACCGAAAAATACTTATTAATAAAATAAACGTTTGTTTTATTATATACCGACTCCGATAAATTGTCAAACGTATGAAAGAAAAAAAACGAAGACCGCCGATTATGCAAGCTTCGTTTTTTAATTTTATTGAGTTTCTATCTCTTCGGGAACGGACGGAAAATCGACCCAGAATTCTGAACCTTTGCCAGGTTCGGAGTTTACGCCGAAATCAAAAGAGTGGCTTTGCAGTATAACCTTTACAATGTTGAGCCCGAGTCCCGTGCCTTTTACGGGACGGCTGTGAGTTTCCTTTAAACGATAATACCTGTCCCAGATATCAGAAAGTTCGTCTTTTGCAATTCCTCTGCCCGTATCTTTTATAGTAAGCTTTATTCTGTCGCCCGAAAGATTGGGTTTTAAAGTTATATAAACAGTCTTGTCTTCACCCGTATAATTTACGGCGTTACCCAAGAGATTATAAATGACCTGTCCTATTTTCTCTTCGTCCGCGCGGGTGTAGAGACTTGCGCCGACGTCCACCATTAAATTGTAGCCCTGCGTTTCCTGCAAATATTCGAATTTGTTTATGATACCGTAAAGAAATTCGGTAAGGTTAAAGACTTTGAAATTAATTTCATCCATATGCGAGTTTACTTTCGAAACGCTTAAAACATCGTTTACAAGTCCCGTAAGCCTGTCTGCTTCGTCGATGATTACCTGCAAATGCTTGTCGCGTTTTTCAGGATTATCGCCCGAAATTTCGCGTATCATAGATGCGTAAGCCTTTATCATTGTGAGAGGGGTTTTCAAGTCGTGGGAAACGTTGGCAAGCAGTTCCCGTTTAAAATCGTCACTCTTTTTAACCTCATCGCGCACGGAATTGAGAGTATCCGACAAATCCGCAAGTTCCTGATACTCCGAGTTGGCGAATTTCACGTCGTAATCGCCCTTTGAAAAACGAACTGCCGTCGCTGAAAGATTATTTATTCCCGACGATAGTTTCTGGGAAATACCGAACGATATAAGCAGAGAAACAAGCAACACTACTATACCTAAAACAACGAAGTAGACAAGCAATACGTTTTTTGCGCCGTTGATGATTTTGAGCGAATAAGTCGCAAAAAGATATGTTCCGCCGTTATTACCGAACCTCGAAGCGTATTTCAGATTATTTTTATCGGAAAATATCACGGAACCGCCGAACCCGACATTTTCAAGCCGTCTTTTTATACTATCGATTTCGTCGCAGAAATCTTCGTTCTCGTCGTCTGCGACAGGCAGAAGAATTTTACCTTCCGTCGACAGAATGTAAACGTTTATACCCTCTTCGCGGAAACTGCGTATAAAGTTAGAAATCGCGGCTTCGTTTTTACCTCCGACAAAAACCGCCACTTCTCTGCCGACGTGCGTAAGCCGTTCTTTCGCGCGCGCTTCGATAATATTGCCGACGACTATAAAGAAAATCACTTCTACGAAAACTATCAAAAGAACTGCGAGCAAAAGAAAATGTTTCAAAAGCGCGAAATTTATGCTCTGAGGTTTTTTGATTTTTTTAAAACTGTCAGACTTCAAATTTATATCCCAATCCCCTTAAAGTAACTATAAATTTTCTGTACTGTTTCAAGTTGGAACGAAGCATTTTTATATGCGTATCGACGGTCCTGTCGTCGCCGTAAAAATCAAATCCCCAAACATCCATAAGAAGTTTTTCGCGCGTGAGCGCGATACCCTTGTTTTTTACGAAATAAAAAAGAATTTCATATTCTTTCGGAGTAAGCTCCGCCTTTTCACCGTCTACGTATACGTTGCGCCCCGCCATATCTATTGTAAGCCCCTCGAACGTTACGACATCCTTATTTGTCTCCTCGCCGTTTTTGCGCTTTAAAACCGCATGAACGCGCGCCATAACCTCTTTGGGCGAAAAAGGCTTTGTAACGTAATCGTCAACCCCTATTTCAAAACCAAACAGTTTGTCGTATTCCTCGCTCCTCGCCGAAAGCATAATTACGGGTATATCCTTATTCTTTTTTATTTCTTTAACCGCCGAAAACCCGTCTAGGCGCGGCATCATTACGTCCATTAAAATTATATCGAAGTCGTCTTCGCGGCACATCTTTACAGCCTGCATACCGTCAGACGCTTCGAACGCAGTTCCTCCCTCAAACTCTACATATTCTCTGAGCACGCCGCGAATCATTTCTTCATCGTCAACTATAAGAACTTTCATAATAATCCTCCTGCGTTCAATATAACTCCTGCGTATATAATCAAATTTATATAACAGTGAAATATTCGTGAAATTTTTTTATTAGTTTAACACAAAAGCTTTTTTTAGTCAATCTTAAAAAAAAGCGTTGACATCGGACGTCCGGCATATTATAATAGCTATATAAACATATGTTTATTCAGGAACGGTTTTATGATAGACGAAGAAAAACTTGAAATTCTTACAGAAAGCGCAAAGTACGACGTATCCTGCTCCTCTTCCGGTTCTAAAAGACAAAACAGAAAAGGCGGACTCGGAAACGGTTCGGCAGGCGGAATATGTCATTCGTTCACACCGGACGGAAGGTGTATTTCGCTTCTTAAAATACTTATGAGCAATGAGTGCATATACGACTGCGAATACTGTCCTAATAGACGAAGCGCGGACGTAAAAAGAGCCCGTCTTACGCCGGACGAGATTTGCGAACTCGTTATAAATTTTTATAAGCGGAATTATATAGAAGGACTGTTCTTGTCGTCGGCAGTGTTCGAAAGTCCCGACAAGACTATGGAACTTTTGACGGAAACGGTTTCCAAGCTGAGAAACGTATATAATTTCAACGGCTATATTCATTTAAAAGGCATACCCCACGCGGACGGCGGAATTGTTATGAAAGCTTCTAAAATCGCCGACAGAATGAGTTATAACGTAGAACTTCCGAGCGAGAAATCGCTTAAACTGCTTGCGCCACAGAAGACGAAACAAAGCCTGCTACTGCCTATGAAGAGCCTTAACGAAGCCATAGAATATGACAAACATAATAAAATACGTAGAGGAAAAGTTTTGCCCGCAGGACAGACTACGCAGATGATTATCGGCGCGTCGCCCGAACCCGACGGACAAATTCTAAAACTCACCGAAGCGCTGTACCGAAATATGAATTTACGGAGGGTGTACTACTCTTCCTATGTTCCCGTAGTACAGAGCAATAAACTTCCCTCTGTCGGTGCAGGACTTTTGAGAGAGCACAGACTATATCAAGCCGACTGGCTTATACGCTTTTACGGGTTCGATGTGAACGAAATATGCGCCGAGGACGAAAATCTTTCGCAGGAATACGACCCGAAATGCGCCTGGGCCCTGAGAAATATGCATCTCTTCCCCGTAGAAATCAACAACGCGCCTTTGGAAACTCTTTTGAGAGTTCCCGGGATAGGAGCGAAAAGCGCGTACAAAATTACGGAAGCGCGAAGATATGCTAGGTTGGATTTCGACAATCTTGCGAAAATGCGAATCGTTTTAAAAAGAGCGAAACATTTCATAACCTGCAAAGGAAAATTTTACGGTTCGGACTGCTATGCGCAGGTTAAAAACTTGCTTTTACTTTCAGGCACGAACGAAATAAGCGAACAGCTTACAATGTTTTCCGAACCATCCACCGCAATTTCGGCTATTACGGGGGAAATATGAAAATCTTTTTGACAGACGGCTCTCCCTGCGCTTTTTATACGGCGGTCTTCGACGCGTTCAATGAGCGTGACTGCTTAATTACTTCTAAAAGCAATATTCAGATATCTTTAGGAAGCGAAATTATCAGCACGGTTTACAGCAAAGAAAAATGCGAACGCGTTCTCAATGGTATTTCCAAATACGAAAAAGACGCGGAAGAGAATATTCTAACCGTTTTAAGAAGCTGTGACCCGAATAAAGAGCAAATCGCATTCGCGTATATAAAAAAGCTTATGCAAGTCAAAGCGCCGATTATCAAACATATGAGCTTACGGGAAGTAATTGATTTAAACGATATTATTTATAAAGTCAACGGCGAAACGCACAGGTTAAAAGGGCTTTTAAGGTTTATAGAAACAAACGGCGGAGTCCTGTACGCGCCATACTCTCCCGATAATAATATAACCGATTTGCTTACGAAACATTTTGCGGACAGATTTTGTTCGGAAAGGTTCGTAATTCACGATATAAAACGGAATATTGCAGGCATTTACGGCGGACAAAATTGGACAACTTGCTATGCAGGCGAAGCAGAGATACAATTATCGGAGAACGAAAAAGCGTTTGAAAATCTTTGGAAGAAATATTATAAAGCTATCAATATTTCCGAACGCCCTCACGAGAAGCAAATGAAGCGCTCTATGCCCGTGCGGTATTGGAAATTTCTGCCCGAGAAAAGAGATAACGATTAACGGCGGACAAATTAGTCCGCCGTTAAAATTTATTTCTTTTTACAAATTATGATTTCCGCAATCATTGCGGTTAAAGCGCATACGAACGCGCTTAAAATAATAATTACCAAAAACGAATGCCATATACCGTTGAATATTCGTATTAAAAAATAGACAGTAAGCCCGCCGAAAACCACTGCCGCGCATGACGAACCGCCTAAAATTTCGGACAACGTCTTTTCTTTTTTGCCGCCCCCCTTTCCGCACGTAAACAGATGAGCTTTTATATCAAGGAGAGTAATTATGGGAAGAAACCTTATACAAAGCAAATCCTAACACGGATTTGCCGGCGATAAATGGCTTTTGAAATTAGAAAAGAAAGCATTCGACCGGAATTTCTTGTCGACGGAAAAAGAACACGAAATCAGTTCGGACGGCAGAAGCGGATACGGCAAACATATTTTTTGAAGTTACTATGTGTCCGGCTATTGCTTACGGTATCGGCATTGCTGGAACTCTGATTTTTTCGGGATTCGGCGTTTTATGGAGAAAAATTTTTAAAATCGACGACAAGTTAAAAGAAATTTACGGCGACAACCTTGTTGCCGCTTGCCAATTCCAGAACGAATAAAAAAATAAGTACCGCCATAACCGACGGTACTTATTTTTTATGGGGTTACTTTTTCACTTCAATTTCTTTGATATCTTATCGAAGAAATCCGAAAGATAATTATTCTCAAAGCTTTCAAGCGTTCCGTTATCGGCGGCTTTGGTAAGCTCTCTGTCTATTGGAAGCTTTGCCACGGCGGAAATTCCGTTTTCCAGAGCGAAAGCATCTACACCGCTTTCGCCGAATACGGATATTTTGCGTCCGCAATCGGGGCATTTAATATAGCTCATATTTTCGACAACGCCGAGTATCGGAACATTCATCATCTGCGCCATATTTACCGCTTTTTTAACTATCATTCCCACTAAATCCTGAGGGGTTGTAACTATTATAATTCCGTCGAGCGGTATGCTCTGGAATACCGTCAGAGGAACGTCGCCGGTTCCGGGGGGCATATCTATAAACATATAATCTACTCCCGTCCAGATTACGTCCGTCCAGAATTGCTGAACCGTACCGGAAATGAGAGAACCCCGCCAGACAACAGGCTCCGCCTCGTTATCTAAAAGAACGTTCATTGAAATTAACTGGATACCGCCGTCTGTGACTACGGGAAGTATTCCGTTCTCATTTCCTGTTGCGTGCTCGGTTACACCGAACATACGGGGTATCGAAGGTCCGGTAATATCCGCATCCATTATGGCCGTTACTTTTCCTTTGTTCTGAGCCGCTGACGCCAAAAGCGCGCAGGTCATCGATTTGCCTACACCGCCTTTACCGCTGACTACCGCAATTACTTTTTTTATATCGCTGAATTCGTGAGGTTTTTTTATCAAACTCTTTTTCTCGCGGGAAGAACAGTTCGAGGAACACGAAGAACAATCGTGGGAACAATTATCAGACATATTACACTCCTTTAAAATTCTACTATATTCTAAAATATAGACTTAAATTTGTCAAATAAAACCTTGCAAAGTTGCTTGCCAAACCGTAATTTTTCTGTTAAAATAGCTGTACTGTGCTAAGTGGGGAGTTAGCGGTGCCCTGTACCTGCAATCCGCTATAGCAGGACCGAACGTCTTTCCCGACGGAATAAGTGGAAGGCCGCGTTTTATAAGGAGTGTTGATACCAAGGTCTTATGCAACCGAACGCTGCGAACCGTGTCAGGATAGGGATATAGCAGCACTAAACAGCTTATTCGGTGTGCCATAAGGTAGCTTTGGAGGAGCTACCTGTAAAACTTACGCTTCGGCTTATTCCGGCAAAAAAGACTGCACAGTTTTTTGAAAATTTTCCGCCCGCGCTTAATTAGCGCGGGCGGTTTTCTTTATTTACCGAACATTATCTTTTCACTTTTAAACATAAAGCTAAGCACCGTTATCAGGGCGGCGGCAACAACCAAATTTGAAATTACCGAAAGCACAAACGCAAGCGGAGTTATAGAGAAAGTCATAATCGACGCCATCGCAAGTCCGCTGCCGAGAAGCGGTATCGCGTACAGTCCGACGGACGGCGAAGATATAAACATCGAGAACATACCGAGCAAAATTATGACTATCATAAGGGGAGCTATCATAGACCCCGATTCTTTTACGCTCTTTGCAAAAGCCGACAGCACCGAAAAAGCCGAAATCATTACGAGTACTACCGATATAATCAGTCCGAGTATCATAAAGTAATCGCCTGCGGAATAGAACGCCGCCGTTTCTCCGCCTATAAAACCTCCGACTAACTTCGGCAAAGACAGAATTACCCCCAAAAAGCTCGAAAGTCCGCTCAGTATCGCAAAACAGGTAAGACTTAGAATCTTTCCGACGGCGAGCTGCCAGCGTTTTATCGGGGTAATGAGCATTGTAGCCATAGTCCCCCTCTCCTTTTCGCCCGCAATGGCTTCCGGCGCGACCGACATTCCAGCGGACGCAAGCAGAGAAAACATCAGCATAGGCATAAGCATTGCAAGTATTTTGCCAGCGGATTCGCGCTCGCCGGCCAAATCCGCTCCACCGCCCGTATTTATGCTGAACGCGGGATTTTTAAAAGTTTCAAGAACCGACGTAACAGCCAAATAACCGGCATTCGAAGTATCAACGGAAGAATTGAAATAAATTTTAATATCGGGAATTCCCGTTACGGAGCCGTTTAAAGCGCTGTCGAAGTTTTCGGGGAAAATTATCGCCAAATCGAGAGTTCCGTCCGAAACTTTATTCTGCGCTTCCTCCCCCGTCGTTTCAGTATCGATTTTAAGGATAAAATTCAAGGTAGCGGACAGTTTTTCGTCCGACGGCATATTTTCCACGTAAGCGGTAAATTTCTGACCGTCCTGAGTCGGCTTGTCTATAACGTCGGTTACCACCGAACCGAGCACGGAATATAAAAGATAAATCATCAAGCCGGGCAAAAAAACGGCTATAACCATTCGCTTGTCTTTGAAAAAGCGGGAAAACTCTTTCTTTATAATAGTCCAGATGTTTTTCATATTTTTCCTCCCGAAAGGTCGTAGAGTTCGAAAAACTTATCTTCGAGATTTTTTTCAGCCGTAAGATTTTCAAGCGTATCGAGTGCAATAAGTTTTCCGTCGATTATGACACCGACTCTGTCGCAAAGCTTCTCAACCAAACTGAAAATATGTGTGGACAGTATGATTGTTTTACCCTCGGATTTAAGCTCCTGCAAAAAATCGGTGACGACTTTCGCCGTTAATACGTCGAGACCGTTTGTAGGTTCGTCGAAAATGATGAAATCGGGGTCGTGAACAATGGAAATGACGAGCGAAACTTTTTGTTTCATACCCGTGGAAAGATTTGCAAGCTTTACTTCCGCAAATTCGTTTATCCCGAATTTGGAGAATAAGTCACGTTTTCTCTGTTCAGAAGTAGACTTATCCACACCGTACAGTTCGCTGAAAAAGCTAAAAAGATAATTGGGCGTAAAAAATTCTTCGAGTTTTAATTCGCTGGTTAAAAAACCTATTTTTTTGCGCACTTCGTTCTCTTCGAAAACTACGCTATGACCGTCTATAAATGCATCGCCGCTATCGGGTTTTATAAGCGTAGCAAGCATTCTCAGCGTCGTGGTTTTGCCTGCGCCGTTTGGTCCGAGCAAACCGAAAATTTCACCGCGGTGCGCCGTGAACGATAAATTGTCGACCGCAACCTTTATCGGACGGTCGGTTCTCTGTAATTTCTGTTGTTTGCGCGACAGTTTAAACGTTTTGGTTAAACTCTCGACTTTGAGTATTTCCTGCATTTCTTTCTCCTTTTGCAAAAAACTTTCCATTCTATTATACCCCCCCCCC
>CAJTNY010000001.1 GCA_910577875.1 uncultured Christensenella sp. | reverse complement strand
GTGAAAGGCTCGACCTGTATCGATTCGCTTGCGCTTGCTTCCGTGGCGGCTTTCGACAAAACGGGAACTTTGACCGAGGGCAGGTTCGCCGTCAGAAGCTATACGGACGAGAGAACTCTTAAACTTGCGGCGTCCGCCGAAAAGTATTCTTCCCATCCGATAGCTCAGTCGTTTAAGGATATTGACGGTGGAATCGAGGTTTCAGACGTCAAAGAGCTTGCGGGCAGAGGTCTTAAATGCGTCGCGGAGGGCAAAATTCTTATTTGCGGAAACGCGAAACTTATGGAAGAATATTCAATAGATTTCGAGCGCAGAGATGGAGCGTCCACGCTTATATACGTTGCGCACGGCGGGAAGTTCGTCGGTGTCATTGAAATAGACGACTGCGTAAAACAAGGTGCTTGCGAGGCGGTTGCTGAGCTCAAAAAACAGGGCGTGGTTTACACGGCTATGCTTACTGGCGACAGTGCGGAGAGGGCGGAAGGCATTGCCCGCGAAGCGGGGCTTGACGGCTTTAAGGCAGGGCTTTTGCCCGACGAAAAACTCGCGGAGGCTGAAAAACTGAAAGAGAAAGGTAAGCTGTTGTATGTCGGCGACGGTATTAACGATGCGCCCGTAATGACTTCCGCGGATTGCGCTGTTTCTATGGGCAAGGTCGGCTCCGACGCCGCTATCGAGGCGAGCGACGTCGTGCTTGTTTCGGATAATCTGGCTTTGCTTCCAAAGGGCAGAAGAATTGCAAAAGGCACAAGAAGAATAGTGGTGCAGAATATAGTCGGTTCTCTTCTGGTCAAAGCCGTGATTATGGTTTTGAGCGTAGCCGTTCCGAATTTCACGCTTCCGCTAATAGCGTCGGTTATAGCCGACGTCGGGGTTATGCTTTTGGCGGTGATTAACTCGATGCGGACCGCGTTGATAAAATAAGAAATAAAAATTTGTGAAAGCTTTTACGGCAAACGTTGTTCAAACGTTTGCCGATTTGTTTTGTTGTATGTTACAATTGTGATAAACAGGTGAAAGGGTCCCCGCGGGGACCGTTTGCGTAAAACGCAAACGCCTGAAATTTATCAGGAGGATTTTTTCTAAATGGACAACACAGAAGATAACAAGTCGGAAACAGAACAGGTTCAACCCGACGCGGGCGGAGACGGTTCGATGGAAACGGTTGCTCAGTCGGGCAAGAGTAAAGGTTTCAAATCGGCTATCGACAGGTATTTCGGTATCGGCAGATTCGGCTCGTCGTTTAAAGTCGAAATCTTTGCGGGACTTACGACTTTCCTTGCGATGGCTTACATACTCGTAGTCAACCCTATACAAATTACGGGTCAGCTTGACGATAAAGCTGTGGCTGCGCTTTTAAGCCCTTCGATTTTCATTGCGACGGCGCTGGGCGCGGTAATAGGCTGTCTGCTTATGGCGTTCCTTGCCAAACTTCCGCTGGCACAAGCTCCCGGTATGGGAATAAATGCGATGATAGGCGGCATGATAGGCGCGAGCGCAGTGTACACTTACAAGGTTACTTTCTCGTTCGGCAATGCAATGGCTATTACGTTTATAAGCGGCGTTCTGTTCCTGCTTTTAACGGTCGTTCCCTGCGGAAAGGACAAGGTAACCGGTAGACTTATCGGAATAAGAGAAAAGATTTTCGATTCCGTTCCCGAGGGTATCCGCGTCGCTATACCCGTAGGTATAGGTTTGTTTATTGCGTTTATCGGTATGCAGAATGCGGGACTTATAGTGACCAACGGTTTTACGCAGGTCGGACTTGTAGACTTTACGAACTGGGGTTCCCAGCTCGTTCAGTGGGGCGTTATAGTGGAAGGCGTAGGCGGAGTGTCGCAGACCGTGAACGAGGCTGCGCGCGGAGCCGTCGTCTGTCTTATTTCGCTTATTTCAATCGGAATTCTTTCGCATTACAAGGTTAAAGGCTCGGTAATTCTCGGTATGATAATCGCAACGCTTGTAGCTATTCCTATGGGGGTTGCGGACGTGGACGTACTTACAGACGGCGAAAGCTGGAAGTTCTGGAACAATTTCAAAAATTTCTTCTCTATGGATGAGAACGCGGGCGGTTCGTTCCTTGCCGCTTTCACGAGTGGGTTCTCTTTCCCCAAAGGCAGCGCGTTTACGATTGTTGCGCTTGTAATTACTTTCTGTATGCTCGATATGTTCGATACGATGGGCACGGTTCTCGGTTGCTGTACGAAAGCGGGACTTCTCGACGAGAAAGGCAAACCTCTTAATTTTACTAAGACTATGCTGTCAGACTCTATCGCGACCTGCACGGGCGCGCTGTTGGGAACTTCTACGGTTACAACGTTCGTTGAATCGGGCACGGGTATTGCCGCGGGCGGTAAAACGGGTCTTACAGCACTTACGGTTGCGGTTATGTTCCTTCTTTCGATTTTCCTGCTTCCGATATTTGCGTTTATCCCTTCCGCCGCGGCGGGCGGCGCGCTCATATACGTCGGTGTGCTTATGATGAGCTCGGTTACAAAAATAGATTTCACCGATTTGAGAGTGGCTATTCCCTCGTTTATCACGATAGTTATGATGCCTCTTGCTTACTCGATAACGGGCGGTATAGGACTCGGAATAATTTCGTACGTAATAATCAACGTTATCTGCTACATAGTCGAAATAATCAAGTATGCCGTAGTTTCCAAAAAGGGCGGAGAAGCCGTTAAACCCAAGTGGCCCGTCTCTGTCGTAACTGCGATAATAACGGTATTCTTCTTAATATATTTCTTTGTTCCCAAAGTAATATAATTGTAAAAATCAAATCCGCCGCTTGAAAAAGCGGCGGATTTATGTTATACTCTTTTACAGTGAGGTGTAAAATGTTAGAAAAATATATTAAGGCCGCGCGGCGCGAAGTCAAAGCCGATTTGGTTCTTAAAAATGCGTCGTATGTCGACGTGTTCTGCGGAAAGCTCAGAAAGGGCGATATTGCAATCGTAGACGAAAAAATAGTGGGGGTCGGAAAATACGAAGGCGAGACGGAAATAGACTGCTCGTCGCTCACCGTGCTTCCTGCGTATATAGACGGACACGTACATATCGAGTCGTCACAGCTTTCCCCCGAAGAATTTGCGTCGCTTATAGTTCCGCGCGGAACGACCGCAATTATAGCTGACCCGCACGAAATTACCAACGTATGCGGTACGGCGGGTTGCGATTATATTTTAAAGGCTTCCGAAAACGTGCCTCTGGACGTTATGCTTCAATTACCGTCCTGCGTACCAGCTACACCTTTCGAAACGAGCGGAGCGGTTCTGAACGGTAAGGACATAGCCGAGAATATACAGAAAGAGCGTTATTTCGGACTCGGCGAATTTATGAACTACCCCGGCGTAATCAACTGCGACGGCGACGTTTTGCAAAAGCTCGAAGCCGCGCATTCCGTGGGCAAAATAATAGACGGACACGCGCCGTCGGTTTACGGGTGCGAGCTCAATGCGTATCTGTGCGGAGGTATTTCTACCGACCACGAGTGCGTAACGCTCGAAGAGGTGGAAGAAAAGGTTTCCAAGGGTATGTACGTCCATATCCGTCACGGCTCTTCCACGCAGAATCTTGGCAACGCAAAAGCTATTACGCCCGCGAATATGCGGCGGTTAATTCTCTGTACGGACGACAGACACGCCGCCGACCTGAAAGAAAAAGGTCATCTCGACGACGCTTTGCGCCGTCTTGTCGCGGACGGGCTCGACCCTGTTCAGGCGGTAACCTGCGCGACGCTCAACGTTGCGGAATGTTACGGTTTAAAACACCGCGGAGGCATCGCACCGTTCTGGCTCGCCGATATGGTTGCGGTGAATAATTTAAAAGACTTTTGCGCAAAACTGGTAATCAAAAACGGCAAAGTCGTTGCAGAGAACGGAAAGCCACTTTTCGATACGTCGAAGAGGTATCTTCCCGAAAGCGTACTGAATACCGTGCACGTAAGAAAAATGACGGCCGACGATTTCAAGCTAGTCATAAATTCGGACAAAGCCAAAGCTATGACTATTCTTCCCGGGGGAGTGGTAACGGGCTGTGAGGTAGTAAACGTCAAAAGCGGAGACGGCGACGTTATAGTAAAGGGTACCGACTTATTAAAGCTCGCCGTCGTCGAAAGGCATAAATTGACGGGCAATATCGGCAGGGCGCTTTTTAAAGGTTACGGCTTTAAGGGCGGGGCTATGGGCATAACCATAGCGCACGACTCGCACAATATAATCCTCTTGGGCGATGATAACGAAGCTATGGCGAAAGCGGTAAATTCGCTCAAAGAAATCGGCGGGGGAATGGTTATTGTCAACAGCGAGTCGGGCGAGGTTCATTCCTTAACGCTCGATATCGCGGGACTTATGTCCTCGCGCGACGCGGAAAGCTTACAGCGCGATTCCCGCGCGCTTATAGAAACGGCGCACACTATGGGTGTCAAGCGCGAGTATGAGGCGTTTATGTCGCTCGCTTTTCTTTCGCTTGCCGTAATTCCCAAATTGAAGATACTCGATACGGGGCTTTTCGACGTGGAGAAGTTTGCGTTTACGGATATAGAGGCGTAAAATTTTTTAAACAAGCGGGACAAAACGGCAAGTCAATTCGTTTAGTTAATAAAAGGAGTACTCCGATGAAGAAAAAATTTTTATTCGCCCTATTGACTGTAACCGCTTTAATTTGCTGTGCGCTGGGCTTTACCGCCTGCGGTTCGGGGAATGCCACGATTTATTATTCCGAGATTGAAGAAAACGGCGAAGTAATTGCCTATTCCGTGAGCGGAAGTTCAAGAGGAAAAAATATAAAAATTCCGTCCGTTTACAATGATAAGCCCGTAACCGCAATCGGTGAGTACGCGTTCGAGGAAGGGGCGTTTCTTTTAGTGCATCTTGAAAGTATAACTATCCCCGACAGCGTAACTCAAATCGGCAGTAACGCATTCTGGGGTTGTCACTATCTTACGGATATTTATTTCGGCGGTACGAAAGAGCAGTGGGAAGCTATTGACAAGGGTGACGACGGTAACGACTGGCTCGCGGATGCGGGCGCTTTTAACGGTATCGGCTGGTGCTTCATTCATTGCTCGGACGAGAAAATACAAGTAGCGGTAGATCGGTAAATTTATTTAAAATAAGGCGCGGTTCGTTTCGAACCGCGCCTTACTGTTATTTTTTCCAAAAAAATGCAAAATTTTCAAAAAAACAATTTTACTTATCGTTTTAAATATAGTACAATTAGAAGAGATTATTTAAAAAACAAACTGAGGTTGTATAAATGGGTTTAATAAAATATTTGCTCGGTTCGGATTCGAGGAAGAGTCTTAAAAAACTTAATAAGCTCGCTTTGAAGGTCGAGGAGCTCGAACCGAAATATCAGACGATGTCCGACGAAGAGTTGAAAGGACAGACGAAAATTTTGAAGGACAGACTCGCGGCGGGCGAAACGCTCGATGATATTCTGTTCGACGCTTTCGCCGCGCTCAGGGAAGCAAGCTGGCGTGTTCTTAAAATGAAGCACTTCCATGTTCAGATAGTCGGCGGCATCTGTCTGCATCAGGGCAGAATCGCAGAAATGAAAACGGGTGAAGGAAAGACGCTCGTTTCGACGTTGCCTGCGTATCTCAACGCGCTGTCCGGCAAAGGCGTTCACATAGTCACGGTCAACGACTATCTTGCAAAGCGTGACGCTGAGTGGATGGGCAAGGTTCATAAATTTATGGGCTTGACTGTCGGCGTTGTCGTTCCGGGAATGGACGACGACGAGAAAAAGAAAGCCTACGCTTCCGATATTATCTATGCGACGAACAACGAGCTCGGTTTCGACTATCTGCGCGACAACCTTAAAACTTCTATTCCCGCAATGGTTCAAAGAGAACTCAATTACTGTATTATCGATGAGGTCGACTCGATTTTGATAGACGAGGCGAGAACTCCTTTGATTATTTCCGGCAGAGGCGGAGAAAGTTCCAAACTTTACGAAGACGTGGACAAGTTCGTCCGTACGCTTTCGGGCGGTTTCGACGACGATAAAAAGGATGCCGAGAAAAAAGCTCCTTCCCGCAAAAAGAAAGAATTAAACGAGAAAGAGCAGGAAGCGCAGGATAAGCTTACCGCGATTTTAGAGGAAATGGACAACTGGGACTATATCATCGACAGAAAGGATAAGTCCGTAACCATTACCGAAAAGGGCGCGGAGAAAGCGGAGAGATTTTTCAATATCCCCAATCTCGGCGATATAGAAAACGCTGACTTGAACCACCATATCCAGCAGGCGTTGAAAGCTCACGAGCTTTTCAAGCGCGACGAGGACTATATCGTTTCCGACGACGGCGAAATTTTAATTGTCGACGAGTTCACGGGACGTGTGCTCAACGGCAGAAGATATTCGGACGGACTTCATCAGGCAATCGAAGCTAAGGAAAAGGTAAAGGTCAAGGACGAAAACAAGACGCACGCGACCGTAACTTTCCAAAACTATTTCAGACTTTACAACAAACTTTCTGGTATGACCGGTACCGCTAAGACCGAAGAAGACGAGTTCAGAACAATCTACTCTCTCGACGTCGTTGAGATTCCGACCAACCGTCCTGTTCAGCGTGTAGACTACGCGGATATGATTTACTCTACGGTAGAGGGAAAGAAAAAGGCGATTGTAAACGAAGTTGCAGAACGCCACGCAAAAGGTCAGCCAATTCTTATAGGTACGGTAACTGTCGAAAAGTCGGAAGAAATTTCGAGACTTCTGAGAAGAAACGGAATTAAACACAATATCCTGAACGCGAAGAACCACGCGCGCGAGGCTGAAATAGTCGCGCAGGCGGGCAGGTTCGGAGCCGTGACAATTGCAACCAATATGGCGGGTCGAGGCACCGATATTCTTTTGGGCGGCAATCCCGAATACCTTGCGAAAAAACGTATGCGTGAAGAGGGTTACGAACACGAAATGATAGAAACCGCAATCTCTTATGCGGACAGGGAATTTACCGAAGAGGAGACTGTTGCAAGGCAGAGATACGCGGAACTGTATGCCAATTATAAAGCCGAAACGGACGCGGAAAAAGAACAGGTCGTTGCGGCGGGTGGATTGTGCATACTCGGTACCGAACGTCACGAGTCGCGTCGTATCGATAACCAGCTCCGCGGAAGAAGCGGGCGACAGGGCGACCCCGGCGACTCAATATTCTTTATTTCGCTCGAAGACGACCTGGCAAAGAGATTCGGCGGCGAGAGTATGAAAAAGCTCTACAATATATTCAAGATTGAAGAGGACCAGTGCTTGCAGTCGAAAATGCTTTCAAGAAGCGTTGAGAACGCGCAGAAAGCCATAGAGGGCAGAAACTTCGGTATAAGAAAACACACGCTCCAATATGACGAAGTAATGAACGAACAGCGTAAGACAATTTACGGCGAAAGGCTGAAAGTGCTTAAAGGCGAGAACGTTCACGAACAGATGCTCAAATATATACCCGATTATATTGCGAAAATTCTCGGTGAAACAGTAAACACTGACGCTATGCCTGAGAAGTGGGACGAGAATGCTTTGAACGAAGCATTGCAGCAGAAAGTATATCCCGACGAATGCGAGTTCGTTATTACCCGCGAAATGCTTGAAAAATGGGACTACGAACACGCGCTCAATAAGATTTCTAAAGAAGTAATAAAAGCTTACGAGCAGAAAATCGAAAATATTCGCAACGATACAAACGGTCAGGTTGACTACTATCAGATAGAACGCAACGAGCTTCTTCGCGGCGTAGACAGAAACTGGATAGACCATATCGACGCTATGGACCAGCTCAGAAAAGGTATAGGACTTCGCGGATACGCTCAGCAGGACCCTGTTATTTCTTACAAGCAGGAAGGCTATCAGATGTTCGAGGAAATGATTGAGCGAATCAGAACCGTCACCATTTCAAGGCTTTTGAAAGGCAGAATAGTTCGAATTCAGCAGGGCAGACAAGTTCCTATACAGCGTATACCCGCGCCCGAAACGGTTTCCGCACAGTCGGAAACGAAACCTGCCGAGAGTATCGAAAAAAACGCAAGCGCGCCGGCAATAGGCGACGCGCCCAAATCCCCCACCGATTTAATGGCGAACATCGGCGGTAAGGCTCAGCCCAAAGTGAATTCTAAGTCCGCAAAGGTCGGAAGAAACGACCCTTGCCCCTGCGGGAGCGGGAAAAAGTATAAGGACTGCTGTTACTGGAATGACCACAAGTAAAGCCAAAGTAATTTGTTAAGGGATGAACTATGAGGAATCTTACTGTTATCAGAAGAAAGGCGTTCGCAGGATGTCTTGTAAAGGTTAAAATTTACATTGAAGATCCTAACGGCGACACCGAGATAAACGGCACAAAATGCAGGCTTTTGGGTAAGCTGAAAAACAACGAAAGAGCAACCTATGAAATCGGCAACGAAAATCTGAAACTTTTTGCTATTTACGACAAATTTAGCAAGGGCTATTGCAACGATTTTTATCAGATACCCGAAGGAGAAACAGATTATTATGTGTCTGGCATTTGTAAGTTTAGTCCATTTATCGGAAATCCCTTCTTATTTGATGGAGTAAACGAAGAAGAAGCGCTTACCAACAGAAGCAAGAACAGCAAAAAAGCGCTTGCAATAATGTTGCCTATATTAATTATTGCGGGTGTTGTTGGCTTTTTAGTAGGCTGGTTTTTACTTTAAAAATAACTTAAAAACGGAACATTTATGTTTAAAGCTGACGATTACAGATTAAGATTGAAATCGCTTTCCGACACGCTTGCGGAAGCAAAATACGCGCTGGATATAGACAATCTCGGCGCGAAGCTTACCGAGCTTAAAAAAGAACAGGAAGACCCTGCCGTATGGCAAGACCTTGAAAAGTCAAAGCGTGTCGGCAGAGAAATTGCTTCGGTCGAAAATAAAATCAATTCTTACGAAAAAGGCGCGGGCGCGCTCGCGGAGGCTTACGCTTTCATCGACCTCATTGAAGAGGCGGACGACGAAAGTCTTATACCCGAGCTTGAAACAATGATTGCCGCTGCCGAGGACGACATAGAACAAATGCGTATCCGTGCGCTTTTACGCGGCGATTACGACGCAAACAACGCAATTTTAAATCTACACTCTGGCGCGGGCGGAACGGAAGCGTGCGACTGGACGCAGATGCTTTACAGAATGTACACGCGCTACTGCGAGCGTTCGGGTTTCAAAGTTACCGAGCTCGACTTCGAAGACGGCGACGAAGCAGGGCTTAAAAGTGTTTCGTTCCGTGTAGAAGGCGAAAATGCTTACGGCTTTTTAAAAGCGGAAAAGGGCGTTCACCGTTTGGTCAGAATTTCGCCTTTCGACAGCAATAAACGCCGCCACACTTCGTTCGCTTCTTTGGAAGTTATGCCCGAGGTCGAAGACGACAACGAAATCGAGATACGCGACGAGGACATAAGAATTGACGTTTACCGTTCATCGGGCGCGGGCGGACAGAAGGTCAACAAGACCGAAACCGCGATTCGCATAACGCACTTCCCCACGGGAATAGTCGTTACCTGCCAGAACGAAAGAAGCCAGCTACAAAACAAGGAAATGGCTTTCCAGTACCTCCGCGCGAAATTAGTGGAGCGCCGTATCGCCGACCGCGAAGCGGCGGACGCGGAAATTAAAGGCGAAATCAAGAAAATCGAGTGGGGCAGCCAGATACGTTCTTATGTGTTCTGTCCTTACACTCTCGTAAAAGATCACAGAACAGGCTACGAGAATACCAACGTTCAGGCAGTTATGGACGGGGATATTCAGGGCTTTATCATCGATTATTTAAAAAAGACTATCTAAAGAGTTCACAAAAATTTGCTTCTATTCTGCGAAGCAAATTTTTCGTGATTTTAAAGGCGTTGCCCTCTTTGCGAAAATTTTAAGGGCAAACAGATATATAATTTTCGCAAATTCACCTACTGAGGTGCAGGTATGCACAAATTGGGTCTGCCTGCCCAAAAGTGTGATTTTGGGCGGCAACGTGAGTTAATATGTACGGTAATTTTAAGATAAAAGAAAATCCCGTAATATTGGGTATAGAATCGAGTTGCGACGAAACCGCCGCAGCTGTTATACGCGGCAGGAAACTATTGTCGAGCGTTATCATTTCATCGGCAACGGAACAGGCGAAGTACGGTGGAGTAGTTCCCGAAATAGCTTCGCGTGCGCATACGGAAGCTGTTGATGAAGTTGTAAAACAGGCGGTAACGCAGGCTCGAATACGGCTTGACGAACTCGACGCGGTTGCGGTGACTTACGGCGCGGGGCTTTTGGGCGCGTTGTTAGTCGGGCTTTCTTTTGCAAAATCGCTCGCATATTCACTTAATATACCGCTTATCGCGGTCAACCATATCCGCGGACATCTCGCGGCTTCGTATATCTGCGACGAGATGCTCGAACCTCCGTATATAACTTTGCTTGCGAGCGGTGGACATACCGCGATATTACACACTAAAAATTATACCGAGTTCGAGGTTCTCGGCGGGACTTCGGACGATGCGGCGGGAGAAGCCTTCGATAAGGTGGCAAGAATTTTAGGTTTGCCATATCCAGGCGGACCCAACGTCCAGAGACTTGCAGAGAACGGTAATCCCGTTATTGCTTTTCCGCAGTCGCTCGTAAAAAACAGCAGTAATTTACAGTTTTCTTACAGCGGTCTGAAAACCGCGGTAATAAATTATTGCCATAACGCGGAGCAGAAAGGCCAAGAAATCAATCCTGCAGACGTTGCGGCTTCGTTTCAGCGTTCTGCAATCGAACCGCTCGTAAAAAAGACTGTCGCGTGTGCGCTCGAACGTGGAGTAGAAACAGTCACGGCAGGCGGAGGAGTAGTCGCTAACGATTACCTGCGTTCGACGCTTTCTTCGGCTTGTGCGCACGCTGGGCTCAAACTTGTTTTACCCGAAAAAAAATTCTGTACGGACAACGCGGCTATGATTGCTGCCGAAGGCTCTATACAATACAAAGCAGGCAATTTTGCGGATATGAGCATAAACGCCTGCGCTCATATACCGTTAAAATAACAGTAACACGCGCATATTCGGAACGCATTTATTTGCTTCTTAAAGGAGAACTTTATTATGTACAAGAAAGTAGATACTTCGCTTAATTTTGTTGAAAGAGAAAAGGAAATCATAGATTTCTGGAAAAGCGGGAGAGTATTCGAAGAGAGTATAGAAAAAAACGAAGGCGGCGAAGAATTTTCGTTCTACGACGGACCTCCCACAGCGAACGGCAAACCCCATGTCGGTCATATTCTTACGCGCGTAATGAAAGATATTATTCCCCGCTATCAGACCATGAAAGGGAGACACGTTTTAAGAAAAGCGGGCTGGGATACTCACGGTCTGCCCGTTGAACTCGAAGTCGAAAAATCTCTCGGTTTGGACGGAAAACAGCAGATAGAAGATTACGGAATAGAGCCGTTTATCAAGCAGTGCAAACAGTCGGTCTGGAAATATAAAAACGAATGGGAGAAGATGAGCGGACGCGTCGGCTATTGGGTCGATATGGATAATCCTTACGTCACTTACGACGATAAATATATCGAGTCGGAGTGGTGGGCGTTGAAGCAAATGCACGAAAAAGGTCTGCTTTATAAAGGACATAAAATAGTTCCGTACTGCCCGAGATGCGGAACCGCGCTTTCCTCGCATGAGGTCGCGCAGGGTTATAAGTCGGTAAAAGAAAATTCAGCTGTCGCGCGTTTTAAGGTCAAAGGCTTTGAAAACCGTTATATACTCGCTTGGACGACTACGCCCTGGACGCTTCCTTCTAACGTCGCTCTGTGTATGAATCCAGACGAACCTTACGTCGAAATTCAAGCCGAAGGCGCGAACTATATTTTAGCGGAAGCCTTGGTCGGAAAGTTCTTCGAGGAATATAAATTAATCGATAAAAAACCCGGTAAAGACTGGGAAAGACTCGAATACGAACCGTTATTTACCGAAACAGAGAAAGAAGTAAAGCGCATATCCCCCGCGAATGCACCATTAAAAGCGCATTACGTCGTCTGCGACGGTTACGTCACAATGGGCGACGGCACCGGCGTTGTTCATATCGCGCCCGCGTTCGGCGAGGACGACTATAAAGTCGGGAAGAAATACAATCTTCCCGTGGTACAGCTCGTTGACGAGAGAGGCTGTTTCGACGCGCGCTTTGAAAGCCTTGACGGGCTTTTCGCAAAGAAAGCCGATAAGCGCATACTGGATATGCTCGAAAGCAATGGACTGTTATTCAAGGTCATAGCGTTCGAACACGATTATCCTCATTGCTGGCGATGCGACACTCCGCTTTTGTACTATGCAAAATCAAGCTGGTTCATACAGGTCACGAAAGTAAAGGATAAAATAATCGAAGCCAACCGTTCGGTCAACTGGATGCCCGATACGATTAAAGACGGAAGAATGGGCAACTTCCTTGAAAACGTTATAGACTGGGGACTTTCACGCGACAGATACTGGGGGACGCCTCTGCCCGTCTGGGTCTGTCCCGACTGTGGAGAAATCGAGGTGATCGGCAGTAAAGCCGAACTTAAAGAAAAATGCGGTTTGCCCGAAAATCGGGATATAGAGCTTCACCGCCCGTATCTCGACAATCTCGTCTGCAAATGCAAAAAGTGCGGAGGAGCGATGAAACGTACGCCCGAAGTTATCGACTGCTGGTTCGATTCGGGTTCGATGCCTTTCGCGCAGTATCATTATCCTTTCGAGAATAAAGACCTGTTCGACAAGACTTTTCCTGCCGATTTCATTTCCGAAGCCGTAGACCAGACACGCGGCTGGTTCTATACTCTTTTGGTCATAAACACGATTCTTTTCGGCAAAGCGCCTTTCGAAAACTGTATTGTTTTAGGTCACGTAAACGATAAAAACGGTATAAAGATGTCCAAGCATAAAGGCAATGTCGTAGACCCTTGGACGGTTCTCGATAAACAGGGCGCGGACGCGGTTAGATGGTATTTCTATACTTCGAGCGCGCCGTGGCTTCCATCGCGTTTTGCGGAAGAAACCGTTTCTGAAGCTCAGAGAAAATATATCGGTACGCTTTGGAACACTTACGCGTTTTTCGTTCTTTACGCGGAGATAGACAAATACGACCCGTCTAAATACGATTTAAAAAAATGCAGACTTTCCGTAATGGACAAGTGGATACTTTCCAAATTGAATTCGCTTGTAAAGTTCGTCGGCAAAAGCCTCGAATCTTACGAGATATTCGAAAGTTCGCGCGCATTGCAGGATTTTTCGGACGTACTTTCAAACTGGTACGTTCGCCGCGGACGCGAACGCTATTGGGGTTCGGAAATGACGGAGGACAAGGCGGCGGCATATACGACGTTATATACCGTGCTCGTAACCCTTTCTAAGCTTACCGCGCCTTACACCCCGTTTATCGCGGAAATGATGTATTTGAATCTCGTGCCCGCGTTCTATAAAGACGCGCCGAGAAGCGTGCATTTGTGCGGTTTCCCTGTTGCGGACGAGAGCTATATAGATAAAAATCTCGAAAAGGGAATGGACGAAGTTCTCGATATAGTCGTGCTCGGCAGAGCGGCGAGGAACGCAGGCAACCTTAAAAACCGTCAGCCTCTCAAAAGGATGATAGTGGTTTCGGACAGAAATATAACTCTTTCCGACGAGGAACGCGCGATTGTTTTGGACGAACTCAATATAAAAACTTTGGAGTTTGCTTCCGACGCGGATAAATATATCGGCTATAAGCTCAAACCCCAGCTCAAAACTCTCGGACCCAAGTACGGCAAAAAACTCGGCGCGATTTCCGCTTTCCTTGCAAACTGCAACGCGAAAGAAGTCGTAAACGCGGTCCGTGGCGGCGGAATTTATGAAATAGCAGGCGAAGACGTGATATTAAAGCAGGAAGATTTGCAGATTTTCACCGAAAGTGCAAACGGCTTTATTTCCGCCGAGGACAGGGGAATTACCGTAGCTTTGGATACTCAATTGACGGAAGAACTCATTTTCGAAGGCGTCGAGCGCGAAATAGTTTCGAAAATACAGAATATGAGAAAGGATGCCGGCTTCGAAGTCACGGACAGAATAGAGGTTTATTACAAAGCCGAAGGAAAAGCGCAAAAAGTACTTGCAAACGGCGGATTCGCAAAGGACGTTCTTGCCGAAAAAGTGAGCGAAGGCTCGCCCGAAGGCTTTACGAAAGAACAAAATATAAACGGCGAAAAAGTAATTATAACTCTGATAAAGAAGTAAAAAATAACAAAAATGAGCAGTTAAAACTGCTCATTTTTGTTACTTTTCGATATTTACGGTTAGAAAAACCCGATGAGGGATAATTTAAAGTATAAGGAACTGAACTCGAAATCTGAAGCTTTACTTGAAAATATAAAGAAATATTTGCCTGACGAACAAAAGGCAATATTAATCGAACTCGAAGATTTGCAGTGCGAAATGGAAACCGGGTGCGCATTGGAATATTTTAAGTCGGGTTTTAAGAGAGGTGTTACGCTTATCTGCGGGTGTATGGACGAAATTTGACATTATTCGTATAAAACGCTCATAGTTTATTCTATGAGCGTTTTCGATTTAAAGACAGGGGAAACTGCGGAAATAGTGAGAACCGAATTTTCGGGCGGGGCTGGTGCAAGGCTTGCTTCGCTCGGAATAATTGCGGGCAAGCGCGTAACGGTGCTTGCTTTTTCGCTGTTTAAAAGCAGCGTTTTAATAGGCTGCGGAGCCGTTCGGCTCGGCATAAGAAAATCTCTCGCCCGACTGATAGAGGTGAAATTATGCGAATAAAAGCCGAAAAAGCGGCAAAGAAAGCCGAAAACAAAATGCGCGTCGTGCTTGCGGGAAACCCGAACGCGGGCAAAACGACGCTTTTCAACTCGCTTACGGGAAGCAATCTGAGAACGGGCAACTTCCACGGCGTAACCACCGCGCCTTCACAGAAAACGGTTAAGGGAATAACCTTCGTCGACTCGCCCGGGCTCTACGCTATGTCGGCTTATTCTATGGAAGAAAACTCCGCCGCGGACGAAATAAAAAACGCCGATTTAATAATAAACGTGGCGGACAGTCTCACGCTCGAAAACGGTTTGAATTTAACGCGCCGTCTTATTTCATCCGGCAAACCCGTAATTTTATACGTCACGAAACTTTCTCAACTAAAACGGCGCGGAGGCAAGCTCGATATTTCAAGACTTTCCGAAAGTTTGGGAATACCAGTTTATTCCTGTCCGCCGAAAAAGCTTAAAAAAGAAATCGAAAACGGAATAAACTTTTCAATCAAGCGCGAAGATATTGCGTTTTCTTCCGTTTATTACGCGGGCAGAGAGGGGTTGAGCCGCGCGGATAAATTGTTTTACAACCGCTTTTTCGCGCTGTCGTTTTTCATATGCGCGGTTGCGCTTATGTTCTTTTTGGCATTTCATCCGATTATGGTCGGTGCGCGATTGAAAGATTTGACGGAAATGCTCATTTGCGATATGTTCGGCGGGTTTTTGTCATCTAAAATGCAGAACGAAATTTTAATCTCGCTTGTAACCGAAGGAATTTTAGGCGGAGCGGGGGGCGTGCTGGCGTTTATTCCGCAGCTTGCCATTTTATATCTTTTCCTGACTTTGCTCGACGAGAGCGGCATAACTTCCGCGCTTGCATTTGCGACGGACGGACTTTTCGAAAAAGTCAATCTATCGGGCAGAGCCGCGTTTTCGCTCGTGTCGGGGTTCGGCTGTACTGCGGCGGCGATAATGACTACGCGCGGATACTCCACCGAGGGCGCGCAGAAACGCACTATCGCGGTACTGCCGTATATTCCCTGCGGCGCTAAACTTCCCGTGTTTTTAACTTTTCTCTCGCCGCTTTTTAAAGACCCTTTTCCCGTAATAACCTGTTTTTATTTTGCGGGGCTCGCGCTTTCTCTCGTTTTATCGCTTGCGCTAAAAGGCGGCAAAGAGGGGATGTTGTCGGAAGTAACGCCGATAATTTTTCCGTCTTTCGTTACCGTCGGTAAAAAGTTGTATTTTTATTTAAAAGGGTTTATAATCAAAGTTGCTGGAACTGTTACGCTATTTTGCATAATAAGTTGGTTTTTGTCGCATTTCTCGTTTTCGTTCGAGTTTACGGAAGCGGACGGAAGTATACTCGCGGCGTTCAGCCGTGCGCTCGTTCCCGTATTCTATCCTATGGGTGTAACCGATTGGCGCCTTGCCTATGCGGCTTTGTGCGGGTTTATCGCAAAGGAAAACGTTGCCGCTACGGTAGCTATGCTTATGCCAGCTGGGACGGAACTCGGACTTGCTGCATCTTTGGGAATGTGTGCATTTATTCTACTTTGCCCCGCCTGTATATCCGCGTTTTCCGCGTCGTGCAAAGAAACGGGAGTGAAATTCACCGTAAAGTGTTTTATCGTTCAGACTGTCATAGCTTTCTTCGGAGCATACTTAATTCACTTATTGTTTTATTTAATATGAAAATTTTTAAAGTTACGCAAGAAATTAATCTCAGAGACTTTACCGACACGGTATATCCGCAGGGCGGTTTTTGTTTTAACGCGCTTTTAAAGGCAAAGGATATTAAAGTAAACGGTATGCGCGTAAACAGGAATATAGGTTTGAAATCGGGCGACGAGGTTATATACTATACCTCTCAAAAACAGGAAGAAAAGCTCTCGCATAACTTGGTTTACGAGGATGCGAATATATACGTCGCCGATAAATATTCCGGGGTTTCAAGCGAGGGGTTATCTTCGGAACTTTGCACAAAAGGCGAGTTTTACGCGGTCCACAGGCTCGACAGAAACACCGAGGGATTGATAATTTTCGCCAAAACAAAAACGGCGGAGAAGGAGCTTTTAACTGCGTTTAAAGAGCGAAGAGTAAATAAAAAATATATCGCGCTTTGCAAGAACTCTTTCATACAAAAATCCGGCGTTCTTACGGCTTATCTTTTAAAAGACGGAGAGAGGGGGAAAGTTTCGGTATATCCCGCTCCGCGAAAAGACGCGGTTAAAATAATAACGGAATACCGTGTTATAAAAGAGCGCGGAGATTTAGCTCTTGTCGAAATAATTCTGCACACAGGTAAAACACATCAGATTCGCGCGCATACGGCTTTTTCGGGTTTTCCCGTGTTGGGCGACGAAAAATACGGAGATTGCGCGCTGAACAAAAAATACGCCGCCAAACGGCAGCGTCTTATTGCAAAATATCTATCTTTCGATTTATCGGGTGAACTTTCTTACCTTAATGCAATGACTTTTGAAAGCGGTTTTTCGCTTTGATTATCTTTTATCGATTGGTATATATTCGCGTCTGTCTATAACGCACGCGTAAGCGGGGCGTATAATTCTTCCGCCCGAAACGAGTTCTTCCATTCTGTGCGCGCTCCAACCCGCTATTCTCGCAATAGCGAATAAAGGGGTGTACAAGGCTTCGGGAAGATTCAGCATGGTATAAACGAAACCCGAATAAAAGTCTACGTTGGGATTTACGGGTTTATCGAGTTTTTTCTGTTCGCATATCAGCTCGGACGCGGCTTTCGCTACGTTGTTGTAGAGTTCGAATTCGTCGAGTAGTCCTTTTTCTTCGGCGAGCTTGCCCGCGTAAATTTTCAGTACTTCCGCTCTTGGGTCGGAAACGGTATAAACAGCGTGCCCGATACCGTAAACAAGTCCCGTTCTGTCGAATGCTTTTTTGTTGAGAATTTTTCTGATATAGTCGTATACGTTTTTTTCCGAACGGTTCTTGACGTTTTCTTTAATGTTCTCGAACATCTGCATAACTTTTATGTTTGCGCCGCCGTGCTTGGGACCTTTCAAAGAACCGAGCGAAGCGGCCATAGACGAATAAGTATCCGTACCCGTAGAGGTTGCGAGATGGGTTGTGAAAGTGGAGGCGTTTCCGCCGCCGTGGTCCGCGTGGAGGGTAAGGCAAACGTCTAAAACTTTTGCTTCCAAATCGGTGAATGAATTATCTTTTCTTAAAATATGCAGAATGTTCTGCGCGGTCGAGTATTCGTTTATCGGTTTATGTATCACTAGCGAGCCGTCGTTGGTATTATAATAACGGTATGCCCTGTACGAGTATGCGGAGAGCATGGGAAGCTGGGCTATGAGCTGTAAACTTTGTCTTAAAACGTTAGTTAACGAAACGTTGTCGGGGTCGGGATCGTAGCTGTAAAGATTTAAAACGCACTTAGCAAGCATATTCATCATATCCTTGGACGGTGATTTCATTATTACGTCGCGGACAAAATTTCTCGGCAGAACGCGGAATTCCGAAAGCATCTCATAAAAAGAATTCAGCTCTTTTTTATCGGGGAGTTTTCCGAACAGCAAGAGGTAAACGGTTTCTTCGAAGCCGAAGCGGTTTTCTTCGACGCAGGTTTTCACCAAATCTTTGACGTTATATCCGCGATAGCATAAAACGCCGGGAATCGGAATACGCTTTCCGTCACTTTCTTCCCAGGAAGTAACTTCCGAAATTTCGGTAAGACCGCAGAGAACGCCTTTGCCGTTCTTGTCGCGGAGTCCGCGTTTAACGTCGTACTTTTCGTACATTTCGGTTTCTATATTGTTGTTCGCAGACGCGATTTTTGCGAGTTCGGAAATTTTATGCGAATATTTGACAATAAGATTAGCCTCGTTAAAATCCATTCCTTACCTCCCATAATAGTTAATTTAGTTGATTATACCATATTTCCGGCAGTGTGTCAAATTATAGTTAAACCGTTTCGGTGCACTGTAAACGGGTTATAATACTAATAACGAGGTGTATTATGCAACAGGTAAAACTTATTTCAACTGACGGGAAACTTGTGTTTTCGCTATTCGGAGAAATAGATTCTGCGACCAGCGAACAATTTTACGCTGAAATCAGGACGGCTTATCTTCACGATAAAAAGGACGTCGAATTCGACTGCGCTGCTTTGACTTTTATAGACAGCACCATGCTCGGAACGTTCGTTAAAATCTTTAAAGAGCTTAAAACGGACGGCTTTAAGGTAAGTCTTACCAACGTTCAGCCGAGAATCAGGAAATTGTTCGAAATTTGCTCGCTCGATACCATAATGGAGATAGGACGATGAAAAAGTTTTCTGTTGAATTCAATCTTCGCGACAGCGAATATCTTACGGCTTTAAGGCTCGTCGCTGGCGCGGTATGCTCGGCGGGCGATTTCGACGTGGATACTCTCGAAGATTTTAAGGTGTGTGTGACCGAAAGCGCGCTCATTTTAAAAAACGGCGGGTTTGAAAAAGTGAAAGCAGAATTCGATACGGATGGCGGAGTAAGCGTCAGTGTTTCGGGACTCGGCGGAAACCCTTCCGAAGGCGAATACGAGCTTTCATTGGCTCTCATCGGCGCTCTGGTCAAAGAATGCGACATCAATAAAAACGGCGGAATAATCGATAAGGTAACTATCAGAATATGATTGACGCGAAAGAGGCGGATAAGCTTTTCCGTGAATACCGCGCAACAGGCGATATAAATATAAGGAATAAGCTTGTCGAAAATTACATCTACGTCGCGGAAATACTTGCGAAAAAGTTTGCCGGCAGAGGGGTTGAATACGACGATTTGTTTCAGGTCGCGTCCGAAGCATTAATATCCGGCGTTGAAAAGTTTGACCCCGATATGGGGACGCAGTTTACCACGTACATAACTCCTACCGTTACGGGTTTGATTAAAAATTACTTCCGCGATTATTCGCGCGCGGTGCGTCCGCCGAGGCGCGTCTACGCGCTTGCAACCAAGATACGGACGGAGTCGAACGAGTACTTCAAGAAGTACGGAAAAAAACCTACCGTAAAACAGCTTGCCGAATCGCTCGGCGCGTCTGAAGAGCTTGTTATGGAAGCGTTGGAATACCGCGCGCCCGTAAGTCTTGACGCAAAAGTTTGCGGGGAGGACGGGGAAGGTCTTTTGTACGACGTTATTCCCGATACGAACGACGGTTTCGAGAGTTTCGAAGACAGTGAATCGCTGAGGACTGAAATTGCGAAGCTTGACCCTACAGAACAGAAGGTGGTAACTTTGAGGTTCGTTCAGGGTAAGTCGCAGTCGGAAGTCGGGAAAATTCTCGGTGTAAGTCAGATGTTTGTTTCCCGTGCGGAAAAAAAGATTGTCGAAAAATTGAGGGAATGTCTTCTGTAATGGTAAATTTTAAGGTTGACGACTTAAAAAATATGAAATCGGAGTTAAAAGCTTTTTCCGATTATCTTCGCGTTTCGGGTTGCGACGAGGACGAAATCTTTGCAGGTAAGCTCGTTTCATGCGAACTTATAACCAACGTTATCCGACACGGCAAGGAAGAAGCGGAATTTACCGCTACACTTACTGGCGACAGGATAACGATAACCGTAACCGCCGAAAGTCTTAAAGACGTTGATTTCAGCCGAACGGCCCCGGACGTTTTCGCTGAGAGCGGAAGGGGACTGTATATTGTAAAAAGCATATGTAACGGTGAAATCGAACGCGGTGAAAGCGGCGAAATCAAGGTCGTTATTCTCAGGCGAAAACAGCCGTAAAAAAATTAAATATTATAAAGCCCTCACGGAAAAGGGCACTTCCCATAGGGAAATAAAAAAAGACGATAGTAAAAAGCTCTCGAACATTTTGTTCGAGAGCTTTTTACTACACATTATTATTACGATAAATTGTAATTTAGCGGCGTGTCGCCGCGGCCGCGTATCTTTATTGCCGAACAGCTTGATTGACTTCACTGCACGTCAAATTGCAATTTAGTTGTTGCTATCGCTGTGCGGCTCGTCAAATAATATTTTCAAGTCTATGTCTTTGCAATCGTATCCGACAATCTTCAATCGGTTTAATCCGCTTGTTAAAGAAACGGTTTTTGTCGCCGTTTGCTCATTTGAATCGTTTTGCGAGCATTCTATTAAAACGGTTACGTTATTATTGCAATCAATATATACGACTTTCGCGCTGCCGCTTGAAATACCTAAATCAAGTTGCATTTCTATCTCTGCGCTCTTTTCGAGCGTTTTATTCCATAGAGTTTGCCGTCCGTTGAATTTTGAAACCGTAAGGGAGTATCCGCCGTCTATGGGGTTAAAAACCGAATTGTCTTTTGCATAACGATCATCGATTTGCGCTATTTTTTCGGCATTATCATATTCTTGTTTTGCAAAATCATTTCCGCATCCCGTCAATCCTATTGTTACGCACACAATTAAGCAAATCAAAACGATAATAATATTTTTTTTCATTTTACTACTCTCCGCAAAATTACTGTTTATCGTGCAATCATTATATCACGAAGAGCGAAAGAACGCAACCGATTGAATTTTGCGGGATATTTAAAACATATCTATATCTCACTCGGCTACAAGTAGCTTTGTTCGTCCACGCAATATAAACATCAAAAAAGGCGCGGCTTCACGCCACGCCTAATTCTTTTTTTTTCTGCGGCTTACCGAATATTCCCAATTGAAATTACGGCAATTTCCGGGAGGGTTTTTTCTTGTTTTATTTAAGTTCGGGAAGTTTTCCTTCCTGCAAGTTCCAAATCGTTTCGTCCCACGCGAGATTGGTTTTCTGCCAGTTCAAAGTTTTCAGTTCGCTTGCCGAAACTTTTGTATCGTAAGCGGAAAAAGAAACTTGTTCCGCTCCTTCGGGTACCGACAGCACGGTTTCGTCAAAATACAATTTCGACGGCGATACGAAAGCAGACGACTTCGCGCAGATGGTTTCGACGTAGAAAGCACTGCCTTTTTTCGATTCTGCGGTAATATCTTTTACCGTGGTTTTGCCTGCAAAAAGTACGTTCGAAAGTACGGGCGACTGCATTCCGTTTTTCTCGCCTTCCGCAACGATACCGCCTGCGCGCAGTTCGTACATAGGTTCGTCGCCTGTTCCGGCGTAAACGTCAGCGTTTATGTCGAATTCGATTGCGGAATAGCAGCGTTCGATACTTCCTCGAACCGCAGGAGCGATTCCTCCGATTCGGGTAATTATTCTCTCGGAACCCGAAATTGCGTGGCTTACTGTTTTGAGAGAAATGCTTCCAACCGTATAACAATCGCTCACTTCGATAGGAGGCGTTTCGCGTTTCGACGAACTTGCTTCGCTGCTTGCCACAAGACCGCCGACAAGCCCGCCTATGTCGCCGTAATCGAAAACTCCGCCTGAAACATTAAGATTGACGGAACAAGCCGAAATACGCGCAAGCTTGGTTTCTGTTGTGTGACAAGAAACGGTTGAAGCGAGTCCGCCGAGAGCGAGCGAATAATATTCGTAAGGCGACCATACGCTCGTGTCGGGCAATGAAACGTTTAAATCGACACGGCAACGGGTCATACCGTAATCTTCGCCTGTGTACGGAAGATACAAATATGTCGCAATTCCTCCGACAGATACGTAATAATCGCGGAAATTGTTGAGTTTAGTGTTATTGATTGTTATATCTCCGCTTACCGATACGTTTTCCGCGTGCTGTATAAAGACGGATAAAAACGCGCCGTTGATTCCGAAAACCTCCAAATCGCTTATGTATTCGGCTTGTTCGATAATAAGGTTTTTAGCCGTACCGATTTCGTAGAACAGAGGGGAGGATGTTTTCGGGGAAATGAGTTTATGACCGCCGCCGTCTATGTTTATTATGCTTCCGCGCTCAACCTTATCGAGGACGGTTTCATCGAATTCGATGTCGGAAGTCAGTTTGCACCGGTCTCCGTCGCGCATATAAGACGCGGTACGCAGTGCTTTGAATTGTTCGAGATTATCGATACGGTAGGGGTTTTCTTCCGTGCCCAAACCGCCTGCGAAATCAGTTATCAATACGTTGAAATTCTTTTCGGGTCCCGCTAAATACTTGTTTGTTTCGCCGTATCTCAGATAAAACGTTTTTAAGCCCGTTTCGGTGTATGTAAAAGTTCCGTTGCTTGTATAAGTTTCGCGGTTGTCGAACGATACTTCTACGCCTTCTTCGAGCGTTACGGTAACGGTCTTTCCTTCGACGTCGTATGAGGCGGTTTCAGGCCAATCGCGGCGGAATCCTTTTTCGAGAGTGACTGTAACGGAATATTCCTTGCTCGCCTTGTAATCTCCGTGTGCTCCGCAGCGCGCATAAACGGTATGGGTGGAAGCGGGTTCCAAGCCTTCGTAAATTGCCTCGGACATGTCGTATTCGCTTGTATTTGCCTTCGTCCAATCGTAGTCGTCGAGTTTATATTCTGTAAATTCGGATAAATCTTCCTCACCTTCGTAAACTGCGTTCAAAACGTAAATAGACGTTGAGTCGCACTCAGTCAGAATATTGACGGGCGCGGGACTGTCTTTCAGTACGGCAACGGGGGGATTTTCATTTCCGTTACCGTTGCCGTTACCGTTTACGTTTTCGTTGTTTTCCGAATCGCAAGCGGTAAATGCAAATGCCGCGCCTGCAATACAAAAAACTGTTAATAATGCCGACAATACTTTTTTCTTCATATTTAACCTCCTGTTTTCAGCGTTTCGCTTTGTAGTAAAAGTGTACTTTTCCTGTAATCAAATTCTTGCTTTATTTAAGTGTTTTTGGTATAATTTTATTGCTTAATTATAATATTTTCGGTGTTTTTTATCGTTTTAGGAAAAGTACACTTTTCCTAAAATTATTAAATTTAATACCCGCCGGTTTAACCGGCGGGTAATTTGTTTTAAAGCATATTGAGTTCTTTGTACATTTTATTCAGAAGTCCGTCGGATATAAGTCCGCGTATTCTGCCGAGGTATATGAATACCGAGGAGAAGAACAGCCTGTTGTTTCCGCCTATGACGTACTCTGGAATGTTTCCGATATTGCCCTTGCTTTTTTCTATAAACGTCATTGCGAACTCGATTTTTTCGTCGTTGGTGAGCTTTCTCATAAACTCGTCCACGGGTCCGCCGTATATAGTGTTTATTGTATATATGCGCGTTTCCTGACCTGCGTTGTTCGTCCGGGGCTGAGCAGCCGTCTGGACTGGAGGAGCCGAGCGGACGGGAACGGGTACGCTTTCGGGTTCCGCGATGTCGGCAATATCCATCTGTACGGGTTCTTCTTTTAAAGATTCGTTGAAACCGTATTTATCCTGTACGGGCTGGTGGCGCTCGGGTTCCGCATATACGGGTTCGGGAACGGGCTGGTGGCGCTCGGGTTCCGCATATACGGGTTCGGGAACGGGCTGACGGCGCTCGGGTTCCGCATATACGGGTTCGGAAACGGGTTGTTCGTAAACTTCTTCTTTAACGCGGGGAACAGGTTCAACGTACACGGGTCTTTGTCTGTAAGGTCTTACAGGCTCTTCGAATTCAACCTGCTCGACTTTATCTGCTGTCGGTTCGGCTGTTTCTTTTTTAGCTTTCTTTAAATTTATTATCAGTCTGACAATGCTTATTAAAAGCTGGATAACGATTGCCGAGGGAAGTACAATCAACATAATACCGATTTTGTATTTGCAGATAGTAACCGTTATGAAAAGCGCGAGAACGGCAATCAATCCGAGACCGTATCTTGTAACGTTGAAAACAATTCCTGTCTTTTTGGCGTTTGTAGAAAGACCGATAATATCGATAAAATAATTTATTACGACTATAAGCGCCGCAGCCGTGCAGAGTATAAGAACCGTTTTGCTCTTCACGTCGGGTTGAAGGCTGAAATAATCTTTGAAACCGCCTTCGAATAAAAGGTGTAACGAATTTATTCCCGTGCCTGTGCCCGCTGCGCCGAATAAAGCGGGCGCGAGTTTAAATTCCGCGAGTTTGGGGAATATTAACGAGAAGTCGTAAAGTGTCAGCACACCGACTGCCGAGAGAAGGAAGAGGAACATCTTCGTCGCGCCAGAGGCTTTCTTGTTTAAAATGCTTAATAGTATAAGCATTAAAAGCGGACCCGCAAGCGCAACCAGCATACTGTAACTGAAATTCGATACTGCAGGGAGCAGCTCTGCAGGAAGCATTAAATCGGCGCTGACTTGATATTGCAACGCAATCATTACGTAAACAGAAGTTACGGCTACCGCCGCGATTTCCACGATGTACGCGAAAACGCTTGCCGTCTTAGTGCCCTTTTTTGTGCTTATTCCTACGGGTATAAGCGCGATGAGCGAGAATAACGTCACTGCGGTGTAGAACAGTGCGACGTATGCCATAACGTCAACCGTTTTAGTCGTTCCGGGTATAGCTACTTGGTAGGAAAGTGCAAACGTTTTTCCTGCCGTTGTCAGATTCTTGTTTGCGATTTTATTTATTACGTCCGGCAACTGTAACGCGAGTATGCCGTCGGCGCCCTTGCCGCCGAAAAACGGCAAAAATAAGCCTGAAAGCAAACATACGACGGCGACTAAATATGTAGCTAAAACTACGTACTTATTCGGTTTTTTGTTTTGCGGATTTTCCATTTTGAATTCTCCTGATTTTCCGTTGGAAAACTTTGTATTTGAGTTAACCCTTGCATATATAGAGGTTAAAGGTAATTCTAAGCACTTATCATTTTAATACAAATTAAGGTTTATGTCAACAATTAATTTAAAGATTTTGCTATGAGCGGTAATATTTACCTTAATATTAAAATGCGTATAAACCGTTTTTAATATTTTACTCCCGTAAAAGGTATTTATACACAATATTTACAATACAATAAAATGTATTGCAAAACGCGTAAATTAGAGTTATAATGTTGCACGAAGGAGAAGATTATGAGCAGTTCAGAGGACGAAAAAGATACTCGGCGGATAGAGCAAAATTCGACAAAATACGATAATTCATACGGTAATATGCTTGAACGAACGCATTTTACGCCGGAAAATATACCGCTTTCGGAAATAATTTCCCAGCTTACTAAAGCCCAGAGGGAAAGGCTGATTTCCGGATACGATTTAAAGAAACTTGCGCGTATCTTCGAAGACGCCGATACGATGGATACAGTCGACAGCTTTTTAAAACACGGAATGAACGTTTCGGAAACTTCGAGAGTGTTATATATGCACAGAAATACTCTTATATACCGTCTGAACAAAATTCAGAGCGTGACGGGGCTTGACGTCAGGGCGTTCGATTCGGCGGTTACTTTCGAAATATTACGTATTCTTTACGAGTTGAAATGAGGTGAAACTTGAAAAATAAATTATTCAAAATTGCATTTCCCTGTGTTTTTGCGCTGGTTATCTCCGCCGCGTTTATCGCGGGTTGTTCGTTGTCCTCTCACGCATGGTTCGCGGATACGGTTAAAAAACATTATTTTTATCCAGTGGAAGATTCGGCTTTGGAGGGTGAAGATTTAAAAGAAATAGCCGGCAGAACTCTCGATAAATATTCCGCTTACTATACGGCGGAAGAATATAAAAATCTAATAAAAAGCAACTCGGGTTCCAAAAGCGGCATAGGAATAAGTTACGCGTTTGTGGAAGGGAAAGGGATTTATATAAGCTCGGTTATCGGCAATTCGCCCGCATATATAAGCGGTTTACGCGCGGGGGAGTGGATAGAAAGCGGTTCGGTCGGAGGTAACGGCTCTGTGTTCGGAAAGGCTTCCGATTTCGCCGATTTCGTGAATTCCGCAAAGGAAGGAGAGAACATAAATCTCAATTCTACCGACGGCGAAGTTTATACTTTATCGAAATCGGAATACACCGCGTCTTATACGTATATGGCTTCCAACGACAATGCCTGGATTTATTCTTCCGCGGCGAACGGCGGACTTGCGATAACTCCGCTGTATTCCGAAATAATCCCAGAACTTCCCGACGGAACCGCTTATATTAGCGTTTCTCAGTTTTACGGTACGGCGGCACGCGAATTCGATATGCTAATAAATAAATTCAACGCCGAAAAATTCACGTCGCTTATTCTCGACTTGCGTTCCAACGGAGGCGGCTATGTGAACGTTATGCAGGATATGTCTTACGCGTTTTCGGGCGACACTAAAACTCTCGCTATGCTTTCGCGCAACAAGAAGGGCAGGGAGGAAAAATTCAGAAGCACGAAAGTTTATTCAGATGCAAGCGTTCTGGCTGAAAATACGAAAGTCTACGTTCTTGCGAACTCCGGAACCGCGAGCGCGTCGGAAGCTCTTATCGGCGCAATGATTTGCTACGGAAGGCTCGGATATGAAGATATTTTCCTTTCCGACTATTCGGAAGAATATATCGGTTGGTTGCAGTCGTCCGGTCAGGAAGTCAAGACAGCGCGCTCTTACGGTAAAGGTATAATGCAGTCTACTTTCGTAAACAACTTTACAAAAGAAGCTTTGAAGCTGACGACGGCGCAAATTTACTGGCCGGACGAAAAAACGTGCATACACGATAAAGGAGTGACCGTCGAAGACGGTTGTACACCGGTGCCGGCGCAATGGGAGCGGACCAAAGGCGACGAAGAATTAAAAGCTGTAATAGAAATAATCAAAACGAGAAATTAAAAATTAATATAACCCGCCCGCGCATCTCTCTGCGCGGGCGGGATTTGCTTTTTTCAGGCTATCGGTTTTTTTACGTTTTTAATTCTTCTTGCAGTGACTAAAAGACATACGACGAACCCGCCGTCGGTACGGGTGATTTCCAATGACGGCTGATCGTCGCTTTCGAAATATTCGTCGGTTACTCTTTTTAAATCTTTCAAAAAGAGCTCCCGTTCGAGTTCCGTCATTTCTTCTCTGTCGAGCGATAAAAGTTTGTTTACGCTTGCGTTCATAATCTGTCCCTCACTTTTCTTTTAATAAATCCGTTTAAACCGAAATACGGACGGAGCACATTGCACACGTCTTCGCATTTTCCGCTTATATTTTCCGCGGCGGTTTTAAAAGCTTTTAAGGTGGATTTTTTCCATTTTCCGAGCGGTATGGAAAGGTCTTCCGGAATTACCGCTTTAAGAGGAAGTCTTAATACGGAAGCTATTTCCTGCGCTGTCATAACTTCTCCGTTTATGATTTGTCCGCCGTTGAGTTTGTTTACAATCACGCCTTTATCTTTGATTCCGTTGTCGGAAAGACGGGCTTTGCAGGCATCCGAGCATTTTATGGACGGAAGAAAAGGTTCCGTAACGATGAGCGCACTGTCGCATTTTTGCGGTACGAGCTTATCGAGAAGTATGTAATCGAAAAGTCCGTCAAGTTCGTCTATCGCTCTTTCGGCGGCGTTATTATCATCGAGCCCGAGCGACGATGAAAACGAAAGATTTGAGCAAGAAGGGTGGCTTACGAGCGTTTGTTTTGCTCGGCACGCGCCCTTTGCATAATCGGCGAGGGTGTACGTCTGCATATTTGCACATCCGCCGATTTGAAGCGCGCACCCGCCGGCAGAGTCGCCGTCTGCTATTAAAGTGCGTTCTCCGAGCGCCGCAAGCGCAAGTCCGAGCCCTACGCAGCAGGTTGTTACGCCCGTTCCGCCTTTGAGGTTTGTCATATAAATCTTTTTAGCCATTTTTTTAACTCCTTTTTTCAACATTATATATTTAGTTAAGACGAAAATTTTAAATTTTGTTGTCGTAATTGGTATATTTTTCCCGTCGGTTGTAATATTTTTTTATTACAAATACTAAAAATTCTGTTGACTTAGTATTTAAATCGTTATATAATAGCGTTTGTAAACAAGGAAAAAGGAAAATTCCAATGAAAAGTAAAAGAGTGAAAATCAGCGGTAAGAAGATAACGCTGTTAATATTTATAAGTTTTCTTGCGGTGCTTATACTTGCCGCAGGTCTGTTTTTCGGTATTGCGTCTTGTTCGAGCGGTAAACGCGCGGCGCCCGATTTGAAAGAGGGGTTCACCGTACGAAAAGCCGTGCCGACGGACGGAAGTCTGCCGACCGACCATAGCGGGCTCGACAATATCGGTTATATGGCTTACGTTTTGGATAACCAGCCGTTTTATCACGCTTATGCTAGGAACTCTACGAAATCCACGGGTTACGAACAGATTACCCAAACCTGGAAAGATTACAAAAGTTCTGCCGTAAACGGTACGGCGAATAACGTAATGGTCTGTTCCGACCTTTCTTATTCTTCGCTCGTAAAGTCTTCTTCGCAGGCTTGTTTCGTCGGAGATAAAAACGCGTATATGCGTTCTGGAAACAAGCCCAATAAAAATTCCGTTCCTTCCGATATTGCCTGGGATACTGATCAGCCCTCATATTTTACGGACGAAACGTATCTTAAAAAGTACGGCGAATTTTCAACAGAACTTTCGGTTTACGTCATAAATGCGGACACGGTTTCCGGCTTCGACGAAGTGACGGACAACGGCGACGGAACGTACTCGCAAAAATTTTATCTCAAAAGCGACGCGGCGTGCTGGTATCAGTACGGAATGAAGACGAGGGGAAGCTTAAAGTCTTTACCCGAATTTGAGAAAATCGAAATAACTTTCAACTTCGATAAACAATGGCGCGTTCTTGGCAGTTATTGCGAAGAAAAGGCAAAAATATCTCCCTCGGCTCTCGGCGGAGTTTCGATGGGCAGCAGTTCGAAAACTACGACTGAGTTCGATTACTCCGAGGCCGGTTTCGATAACGGGCATTTTTCGCATTTTACAAATTATTACGAAAAATACGTAGGACAGACGATTACGGATAATCCGTCGGGCTCGTCCGACGAACCTTCCGTCATAGACGTGCTTGGCGGAGGTTTCAGCAAGGTGCTCGACGCAAACGGTAACGGTCAGCAGTTCGAACTCGGCTTAACTCTCGGTAAGACGGAGTACGTCGGAAAAGTTTATGCGAAACTCGGCGATATGGGCGACGTTTTAGGTTCGCTCGACGTTCGTATCGCGCTTGAAAAGAAAGGAAGCGGGAAGCAGGATTTTTACGCGGAATTTTCGAACGGCGAATTAAACGTTTATTACAGCGATTCGTTTGCTCTGCTCGTCAATATCGACAGGGTTGCGTCCGCCGTTACGAAATTGACGGATTGGATAAAGAGTTTGGACAAAAAGGTAGAAGCTCAGGACATAGCTTATGCGCTGTCTTCCGACGGCGATTCTTCGCTGAATTTGGATTCGCTCCTTGCCTCGCTCGATTTTACATATACGGATACTTCCGCAAGCATTGCGGTAAATACCGATGATATTCTCGGTTTAGGCGTCGGGGTAGATTTGCAAATGAATTTCGGACGCGTCAAAGAAGACGAAGGCAGTTCGTATCATTTCAAAGATTTAAATCTTAACCGTTTGTCTTACGGTTCGGAACCGATTGACTTCGCTCTTTCTCTTGTTCCCGACGACGGTTCGGAAATAATATCCCGCGATAAGTCCCAGACTTCGGCGGATATTGCTGATTATATAAACGGCGTTTACGGACTGTTGAACAGTAAGACTTATCTTGTTGACGTAAGTTTGGACGGTTCTTCGAAAATAGAATTAATCAACGGTTTAGCTGTATCCGCGAGAGCGCGCGTAAAACAGGAGGAAGGCTTCAAAGAAATTTCAGTCAGCGTTCCCATTTCGGCGAAATACGGAAATCTTTCTGTCGAACTCGAAGCTTTCTATACCGTAAATATCCAAAACGGCGGTTACGGCAAAGTATATATTTATCTTAAAGAAATAAGCGGAGTGCAAACCGACGCGAAAGTATACTGTGAAATTTCCGAAACGGTTGAAGCCGTTACGAAACTAATCAACCGTTTCAAAGCGGATTCAGACGGTGCCGTGTCTTATGCGGAAGACGAAAAACAGACGCTGACGGTTGCAAAAGTCATAAATACGGTTCTCGGGCTCGATTACGGCAAGATAATCAAGGAGCTTAAAGCGGACGAAAATGAAATCGGTGTGACGCTCGATATCGACGAAATTTTCGGTGCGTTTGACATCGACTTGGGCGCCTCGTTCGGAGAACTCAGACTTAAACTTATAAACGGCGAAAAAGCGTCTCTCGGCGCCATTCTTCCCGAACTCGGTCTTTCAATCGGTTTGAGCGGTTCGGAAGAAGATTTAAAATGTCCCGACAAGAGCGAATACGCTGATTTAACAGCTTATATTAACGGTGTATACGGCTTGTTCGAAAGCGAAACTATAATCTTTGATATCAATCTCGGCGAAAGCGGAATCGGATATCTGAACGGAGTAACGCTCGACGCACAGGCGCAGTTAAAGTTTGAAAACGGTTTCAACGTTATTTCGGTCAACGCGCCGATTACGGTGTCTTACAGGGGAGTAAGCATAGGGCTTGAAGTTTATTACACGATAGACGTCGCAAGCGGCAGTTACGGCGAAGCATATCTGAACGTAGTTTCGCTGAACGAAGAACCTTACGGTATGAAGGTATACTGCAACGTATCCGATACCGTGGACGCGGTTAAACGTCTTATAAACGTAATTAACGGAAATACGGAAACACGCGCATTTAGCGAAGGCGACGCAGACATTGTCGCAAATGTAATAAATGCGGTAATAAATATAGATTTTGCTTCGATAATCAAAGAAATTACCGCAAATCCCGCACAGATAAAATTTACTGCGGACGCAGACGAAATTTTCAAATCTTTCGGTTTCGCGCTCGGAAATATAAGTTTAGGCGATTTGACGCTTGAACTTAATTTAGACGGAGATAAGAACGCAGTGCTTTTCGGGAATCTATCGGCGCTCGGTCTGAGCTTACGCGTCAGCGGTTCGGACGAGAAGCTTGCTGTTCCCGAAAAGAGCGATTACACAGACGTTATAGATTATATCGACATAATCGAAGAAGCGGTAAAACAGGCGCAAAAAATTATAATAGCTCAGGATATCGAGTTCGATATAAATGCTTCCGTTGTTATCGACGGTATTAAAATGAATATCTCGGGAAACGGCGAGGCTGTATGGGCGGAAGAGAAAGTTCGTTTTGCGGTTGACTTGAATCTGTCAATCTCGGAAGAAGAAAACTCGGAAAGCGTGGCGGTGAAGTTCGTTTATGACGAAACGGCGGAAGAAACTGAAACCGTAAAACAACCGCTCGTTCGCTTTGCGGTTAACGGGCTCGGACTGGAAATTTACAGAAGCGATATAAACGAATTATCTGAATTGTTCCAAAAAATTATGAACGTCGTCAACGGCGTCACCGGGGGCGGTTCGGCTGACGCTCTTTCTCTCGATACGGTTGCGACGGAAGAAGACGCTTCCGATTTTGCAAAAATTCTCGAAGTTGTTCTCAACGCATTAAGCAAAGTTACGTTAGAACTTAAAGATTCAGGAATAACAGACGCAAACGTAAAAGATATTCTTGTTACCGTAGCGGATAAAGGAAGTATCCTGCTCGGCGCAAACGGCGGACTTTCGCTTGATTTAAATACGGACGCGGCCGACTTATCTGCCTGCGTCAAGGCGGGCGTAGGCGAAACGCTCGGAAATATAAATTCGGCTTTGAACGATACGGAACAATATACGTTCTATACCGCGGATACTTTTACGAGAGCGGTTTATGATTACGTTCTCGCATTATTGGACGAATTGTCGGTTAAAAATCTGCTCGGAAGTGACACTTATACTGTTGATTTCTCGCTCAACGGCACTGCGAGCGGAATACCCGCACTCGAAGGCATCAACCTAAACGCAAGTCTTTATTACACGGAAAAACAGTCCGACAACGGCGCTTCCAAAATTATCGAAGCAGACATCGCTCTCGATATTAAAGGCACGTATGTAAAAACGATAGTTTACTACACGGACCGTTACCTTTATATTTCGCTTAAAAACGTGTGCGGCACCGAGCTTAAAGATATAGCTTTCAAGGCATCTACTGATAATATCTACGAGGCGGTAACTACGCTCGTTGAAATTATTACAAGCGATACCGTTACTGAAATTCTTTCAAAAATTACGGGCGAAAAGGTCAGCGCTATGAATTTGGGAGAAATCTCCGACGGGGGAACTTCCGACGCGGTTATAAGATTACTGACCAATATCCTTACGCTCGATATAAACAGCGTAATAAAATACGAATCCATAACTGCCGGCGAAATAGTGCAAAATACTATTACGATTAATCCCGACATTATCTTGGAAGCGCTCGGCTTGGATACCCAAGTAGGAATAATTTCTGTGTCTGTAAACCCCGAAACGCATTCAATCTACGCGAGCGCTGTTAAGGGAGAAGCGACATGGTTCGAACTCGGCGCGCAAGCGGTCGGGAACAGCGAACACGCTTCTTTCGATACCGAGAAGTTTATCGACATAGGTTTTGCCGCAACGCTTCTCGAAGATTTGAAAATAACGCTCGAAAATACGGAAAAAGACGAAAACGGAAAGTCTAAACTTATATACAGCTTTACGGGCGATATAGGTATCAATGTGAAAATTTCGGGTCTTAACCTCAGCACGATTGAATTTAAATCGGCTACCCTTTCATTCGGACTCGATAGCGACGAAGAATTCTATTTTTCGTTTACTTCCGAACTTCAAGGCTCGATAGCTACGACTAAGAGCTGGATTAGCGTTACTTATTCCAACGGTTATATAACTTTCGGCAGAGACGTTAAGTCCGATAACGCTAAATTCAAAGTAATGACGACGGACTATTTGTTAAGCAATCTGATGGACAATATCTTCTGGCTTCTCGATACCAACGGATTCGTAAAAGGAATAATTAATTCGGCGATAGGAAGCGCGCTCGACGGTTTAGGTTCAAATCTTACTAAAACGGAAGACTTCTATCTCTACGACGATTCCTTGAACGGAGAACAAAAACCCGAGGACGAAAAGTCGGAAATCGCTCTTTCGCAGTATCTCGGCGGTCTGGCCGTAAAACTCGGAGATTATTCGAGCGGTTACGGGAATATGGACGGAGTCGTTTCGTCCGTTGAGTCGAAATTCGGTTTAAACGATAATTATTATGCGGCTAACCTCGAACTGAGTTCGCTTTTAGGCGACGTTTTAAGAAACATTTATGTGGCGTTCGTGCGCGAAACCGACGGCGGATTAAAGGGCTTCGACGCATATCTCGAATTGCAGAATTATCTGTTTATTACGGCGAAATTCGATAACGGAACTACTTTCGGTCACGCGGATAACTATTTTAAAACGGCAAACGAAAAATTCAATATCAACTTCGATAACTTCGAAGGTATCGAAAATAAGATCTTCGGATGTTATAATTCTTCGGACAATACTTACGAAGCTTTGGAAATCAACCGTCCTTATAAACTTACGGTTTACGGTTTCGACGAAAACAAAGAGTACGACTCTTACGAACTCGGCGATAAACTCATACTCGAAAAGACGCTTAATTCGGGTTCGAGGGTGCATCTGTTCGAGAGCGAGGTTTGGCTTGACGAGGCGCAGACCCGCAAACTTATATACGTTGACGAAAACGGCAATGATTTGGGGCTTTCGTTCGTGATTAAGTCCGATATAAGCATTTATCAGATGATAGCGGGCGGCAAGACGGTAACTTTCCATACTCCCTACGGCGGCGAGGAAAGGGAGGTTTTCGTCGGAGCTGCGCTTCCCGACCCCGCTTTAAAGGAAATCGACGGTAAATCTTTCGCGGGTTGGTATCTCGACGAAAATTACGAAAAGCCCGTATTTGTAATGCAGGCTTCCGTAAACGATTACTATGCGCGTTACGTCGAAACGGAATACACTGCGGAAAACGGAGTTGTTTATACGTTTGCAAAAGACGGAGAACTCGAAGCGGGATATTATACAGTTACTTTCATTGATAAGAACAGAACCGACAAAGATTATTCGGCGTCGGCAAACACGCTTATGATTTCCGACAGCGTAAACGGTATACCCGTAACGGCGATTGCAAGAGATGCTTTCAATTACAATAAAACGGGTTTAAGTCTTAAAAAAGTAATCGTACCCGAAACCGTAGTTTCGATAGGCGCGCAGGCTTTTATGGACAATAAAGATATGGAACTCGCCGTATTCCTCGCGGAATCGGTGTATTTCGGCGGAAATTCCTGGACGGGCGACAACAGATTCGTATTCTACGGTTGCGGAACGTCCGCGGACGAAAACGTAACGAGACTGAGTTTATACTACAATTTCGCAACTTCCGAAAACGACAATACGGATTGGTTCGGATTTAAACGCGTAAGCAACAAAGATTACAGATACATAGGCAACGACAACTCAGGCGGTTCGCGCAACGGCAGCCGTATCGACCATACGGGTACGAAAGTTGACGAGGGTTCTGCCTGGTCGTACGTCGAGTACGTACTTGCAGGAGATTCGGAAGGGTTCTCCTTAGCCGAATTAGGTTTAGCCGGGTATGAAATAAAAACCGGCGCGGGATGCGATTTAGAGACAATCGAAAATTCCGTTAAGGACGCGTTAAACGCGATAACTTCTGTCAACGGCTGTATAAACGCTTACGAAGTATGCGTATCGGGCGATACCGCATTGTTAAACGGAAGAACGGTTATTACCGTGACTTTGGTTGAAAACTTTGAATCTGCCTGGTACGAATTCACGCTCGAAACGAATTACAACGGCAATCGGGTCGCGTTTGAAATAGAGAGCGACGAACGCGAAATACTTATTTCGGAAACGGAAACCTCGGTATCTTATTATATCAAAGCGGGTTCGACGATAACGCTCAATGCATCGGCTTCGGAAAGCGGTATTTATTCGTTTGAAGGCTGGTTGGGAATAGACGCGGGCAAAGACACGCAAATCAGTTTTATAATGACGGCGGGCGCCGTTAACGTAAGAGCGCTGTGGGAAGCAAACGTGAACGTAAATATCTTTGTTGTCAGCGACATTGATTTCATATATAACAACGAAACTCAGACGGCGGGCGGAGACTACCTCAAAAAAGCCGTCGTCGGCGATGAACTGGCAGTGCCGAAAGCTGAGGGATACATATTCCTCGGATGGGCGCAAAACGGTTCAAGCGGGCTTTATATAGCGGAAAATACTTTAATTGACGGAGAAACTTCCGCAACTTATTACGCGCTTTGGGTTTCCGCAAGACAAGACGTAAATTATTCGCTCAACGGTACGGACTTGACGGCGGAGGTTAAAGAAGGTTTCGACGGCGCATTCTGCGGCTGGTATAACGGCGCGGACTCTGAATTTAAAGGCGGTGCGCTTAACGCAAACGCGGATAATTCTTTTGCTTTCACTGCGGAGCACACGGCTGTGCGCGTAAGGTTGCAATACGAATTAAAAATAACCGTAAACGGAACGGCTGACAAAAAGACGCTTGCAACTTCCAGAGTAGAAGTTTATATCGGCTCTGACAGCGAAAGCGGTTCGCGGTACAACGGTTCGGTGTCAAGGTCTATAGAACGTAAATTCGTTTTGCCGGAGGGCGTAAATATTTACCTGTTCAATAACGACGGAAACCGCAAAGATTTCAATATTTACAAGGAAACCGAAGACGGAGATACGTCGGTTTCGGGGCAGATTAATATTAAAACGGGCACGGGATTAGGCAGCGCGGTTACGACGCATGCGGTTGAAATCCAATCGGTTTCGTTAAACGGCGCGTCCGTAAATTTGGACGGAACGACGAACAGATACGATTTAAAAGTGACTTCGAATATGAGCTTCGCTTTTGCAAATTAAATAGATATTTTTAACCCGCCCCGCATGTTTCTGCGGGGCGGGATTTATTCTTCTTCCGCATTTGTTATTATAATAACTTTCGAATAAAAAATCATTGATACTAACCAATAGTTAGCATATATTTTTTACGAAGAAATAAAGCATAGCGGTAAATTAGTTTTATTGCAAGCTTAATTAAGATATATCGATTAAACGTAAGGTTTAAGTCTGATGTGCAGACGGCTGGTGCTTATGGAAAGAAATAAAGAAACGCCGTTAACGTAAGGTTGGTCTAACGGTCAAGCTTTGTTACATACAATACTATATGAAGCTTTTAGAACAGATTTTATCCGAGCTGGGCGCAGACACATTAAAGTCGTTTTCGATAGTCCCCGGCTTCGGTGGTTATTTCCGCAGTATAAAAGGCGTAGCGGAATATTCGTCGGAAAGAATCGTACTTGCTCTTAAAAAAAATAAGATTGCAATCGAGGGCGAAGGTCTTACCCTCGGCAAATATTTCGAAGAAGATTTGCTTATAAAAGGCAGAATAACGGGAGTGAAAATTGATTGACGCAACGCGAATTTCTATAACCGCAACCGCGGAACTTGCATTAAAGAAACTCAAAAAAGCGGAAATAGGCGTATATAATTGCAAAAAGGACGGCGCGCATTTTATATTTTCCGTAAAAGATAAACATATTAAAAAAGTTTTTGCAATTTTTTCAAATCCGTGTTATAATATCTGCGTGGTCGGCAGAAGTTCGCGCGCTGGGTTTTTCGTAAAAGCGTTAAACCGCATCGGCCTTTTCGCGGGCGCGGCGGCATTTGTCGCAATCGCCGCGTTTTCCAACTCGTTCATTTTCAAAATAAAGGTGAGCGGAAGCGGAAGTTACCTGTCGTCCGAAATCAAACGTATAGTTTGCGAATCGGGAGTGAAGGAATTCGGATATTTTTCGGGTTTCGACGCGCCGATGGCGACTGGTAAAATTCTCGCTCTGCCTCAGGTGACTTTCTGCAATATCGAAAAACACGGCAGTATTCTTCACGTAGACGTAGAGGTCGACGAAGAACACAATTCTTCGGTTGTCCGCAATCCGCTCGTTTCGGACTGTAACGGCGTTATCAAAAATATAACCGCTATCTGCGGAACCGCCAGATTTTCCGCAGGCGACAAGGTGAGTGTAGGCGAAGAGCTGATTTCCGCGTATACAATTGCGGGCGAAACACAGACAAAATGTCTTGCCGTCGGCTATGCGGAAATAGAATGTGCAGGCAGAACGGAATACCCCGCGGATGTCGAATCCGAAGAAAATTTAAAAGCAGCTTACTCTTCTTGCATACTTGACGGCGACGAAATAATTTCCCGCACACATACCGTTAAACCTGCCGAAAACGGGGTTGTTTACGTAATAGATTTTACCTATTTGCATAAGTTAAGTATAAATATGGAGTAGCTCAAAAAAGTATGAACAATACGGTTAGAAAAGTCAGTGCAGGAAATACGGACAAGCTCCAAAAATTTTTAGGCGTGTTCGACGAAAACTTAAATATAATAATGCGCGAGCTCGGCGTGATTATTCGTGTGGACGGAATAGACATAGTTATCGAGGGCGAAGAAGAGCGCGTTTTGGCGGCGGTTTCCGTAACGGAAAGCCTTTTAACGCTTGCGGAAAACGGCGAAAGCGTGGACAAGGGCAGGGTAGAGTACTGTATAGAACTCTCGCGCGAAGGCAAAGCCGGCGATATAACCAAAATTTCTTCGGATACGATAGCGATAACTTACCGTGGTAAGCCGATTAAATGCAAGACTGTGGGACAGAAAAAATACGTCGACAGCATAAAGCGCGAAACAGTGACTTTCGGTATAGGTCCCGCGGGTACCGGCAAAACCTATCTTGCGGTATGTCTTGCGGTACAGGCGCTGAAACAGAAACAGGCAGATAAGATAATTCTTACTCGTCCGGCAGTCGAAGCTGGCGAAAAACTCGGGTTTTTACCCGGCGATTTACAGACAAAAGTCGACCCGTATCTTCGACCTTTATACGATGCTTTACAGGAAATGCTGGGTCTTGAAACTTATACTAAATTTATGGAACGCGGCTCGATAGAAATTGCTCCGCTTGCATATATGCGCGGCAGAACGCTTTCAAACGCTTTCGTGATTCTGGACGAAGCGCAGAACGCGACGCGCGAACAGATGAAGATGTTTTTAACCCGTCTCGGCGACGGCAGTAAAATGGTTATAACGGGCGATAAAACCCAGATTGACCTTCCGAACGGCAAATCGAGCGGACTCGAAGACGCCGCGCGTATTTTGCGCGGTGTGGAAGGAGTGGGGATATTGTACCTAACGGATAAAGACGTCGTCCGTAATCCTCTGGTTATGAGAATAGTCAGGGCTTACGATAAAGACGACAACAGGAGGTTATCAATTGCAGACGGTAACGAAACTGAGCAATAAAGATATAGTAAAGAGTCTATTTGCGTTTATTTTCGGCACGATAGGTTTTTATGTATTTATAATTTTAATGATTCTTATCAACGAAGGTGCTTCCGGTTTCGGAAATTATTTCGTCGATAATCAGCAGTCGCTTCTGACGGTGGCAGTGTCGATAGCCGTCCTCATTGCGATGCTTTACTGCTATTTCGTTTTTGAAAATAAGTACGTGCTTTCACGCTTTGCTAAGACAGCGGAAGTATTTCTCATAATGTATATAGTGTTTGTAATTGATTACATTATGAGCAAGTACGTTGATTCTATGGCTCGTCCCGTAGCATTTATCGCATTACTTTGCGCGACGCTGTTCAGACGCAGGGACGCGATTTTTATCAACACCGTATTTTCGCTTATAATTCTTACGCTAGACAGATTTTCAGACATCACATATATGTACGAAGCGCAGACGGCAAGCTATGCGAGCCTTCTTTGCAGTTTCTGCGCGGGAATCGTCGCGGTTTTCGTATTCAATTCAATCAAGACGAGATTTCAAAGCGTACTGCTTGCGTTCATACTGTTAATACCAGTGGAAGTTATAAACTGCATAATCATACTTCCTGTGAGCGCGGGAACTATGCCCGCCGCGGAAATATTCGACCTTATGATTTTCGGCGCGCTGAGCTGTATAGTTTCGGTCATGCTGTATATGTTCATACTGCCTCTGTTCGAAATGCTTTTCTCCGAGATGACGGTGTTCCGTCTAAGAGAACTTACGAGCGACGGCGCTAAACTCATCAAAAAGCTCAAAGAAAACGCTCCCGGAACTTATTCTCACTCCGTGGTCGTATCTCAGATTGTCGAATCCTGCGCAAAGGCTATCGGTGAGGATCCGGAACTTGCGAGAGCGGCGGCTTATTATCACGATGTCGGCAAACTCAAAGGTCCGGAAATGTTCGCAGAGAACCAGAACGAGTACAATTTCCATGATGACATTACTCCCGAACTTTCGGTCGATATTATCCGTTCTCATACCCGTAACGGCGCACAGCTTATAAAGAAAAGCCGTCTGCCCGAATTTTTTGCGGACGTGGCTATTCAGCACCACGGCACTATGCCGATTAAATATTTCTATTATAAAGCTTTAAAAATGAGCGACGGCGAACTCAACATCGATAACTATTCGTATTCGGGACCTATACCAGAATCTAAAATCGCGGCTCTTATTATGATAGCCGATTCTTCGGAAGCGGCGACGCGAACGCTTCCCGACCGTTCGCCCGAAAAGGTTGAAGCGTTCGTAAGAGGCCTTATCGAGGAAAGACTGGATATGGGTCAGTTCGATAACTGCAACATTACTATGCGCGAACTTACAATCGTAAAGAGCACTATCGTAAACCAGCTTACGGGCGTATACCATTCGAGAGTGGCGTATCCGAAGTTAACCGTTTCAAAGAAAAAATAATTCCCCGCGGAAGTTTTTATGAACGATTTGATTATTTACAGCGAAGAAGAAATTTTTAAAGGCTTGGCGCAGGCGTTTTTAAACGAGTTTGAAAGCGACTGTACGCTCTCGTGCGAAATAGTAACCGCGGACGAAGAAGAAATCCGCCGCTTGAACCGCGAACTGCGTTCTGTTGATTCGGTCACCGACGTGTTGAGCTTTCCTTCGCTAGACGGTATTTTCGGTAAAAAACTTTTAAAGAAAGAGTTTACGGCAGATTGCGATGAGGACGGCAATCTGTTCATAGGCAGTATAGCTATATGCGTTAAAAGGGCAGAGGAGCAGGCTCGTGAATACGGTCACAGCGTTCAGCGCGAACTTTGCTATCTCGCGGTTCACGGAATATGTCACCTTTTGGGTTACGACCATATTGACGACGCAGACAGAGCGGTAATGCGCGAAAAGGAAGAAAAAATATTGAACAGGTTGGGAATTGTAAGATGAAGAGCGGATTTATCGGAGTAATAGGCAAAGCTAACGCCGGCAAGAGTACGCTTATAAACGTGCTTGTCGGAGAAAAAGTTTCGATAGTATCTCCCAAGCCTCAGACCACGCGCGACGCTATAATGGGAATTTTAAACAAGCCCGATTATCAGCTTGTATTCGTGGATACTCCCGGAATTTACAAAGCAAAGAACCGCCTGTCGGATATGATGCTTAAAACCGCGGAAACGACGGCTAAAGACGTGGATTTTATTTTATACGTATTAGACGGTCACGACGGGGTTTCAGACGAGGATATTGAACTTATTAAGCGTTATAAGGCATGCAATATACCTATGGCTGTTGTCTATACGAAAATCGATATTATGCCGAAAGAGAATATTCCCGAAAACGTAAAGCGGCTTTACGAGAACGGAATAGACTGCGACATACTGCCCGTATCGGCGCGGAAATATACGAATATCCGCAAGCTCGAAGAGTATCTTGCGGGAAAAATGCCTGAAGGTGAAAAAGCTATTGCCGAAGACATAGTTTCCGATAAGAGCGAAAAATTTATGGTTTCCGAAATAATGCGCGAAAAGATACTTTTGAAATTCGGTCAGGAAATCCCTCACGGAATCGCGATAAGCATTAATGTCTTCGAAAAACAGGAAAACGGAGTTTACGATATCAATCTCGATATAGTCTGCGAAAAACCCAACCATAAATCGATACTTATAGGAAAGCAGGGTTCCGCGATAAAGGAAGTTTCGTCTTTTGCACGAAAAGATATGGAAAAATTTCTCGGTGCAAAGGTGTTTTTAACGACGTATGTAAAAGTAAAGGAAGATTGGAGGAACAGACCGAATTTGCTTAAAGACTTAGGCTATGATGCATAAATTTTAACACGTATCCGTGTTTAACCGACATATAAATTAAAAATTATTTTGCGTATTTTTTAAGAAATTGCACACTCTTTTAACGAGAGGTGTTATTATGAACAAAGACAAAGACGCTGCGGAACTCGCTTGGAAAATGTTTGAAAAGACGGGTAACGTCAGTTACTATATGCTCTATAAGCATTTAGACGAACAACACTGATTTTTTTACTATGGAATTTATCGTAAACGCGTTAATGCTCAGGTCGGTCGACTATAATGAAAACGATAAAATTTTAACTTTGCTCACGGCGGAAAAGGGTAAAATATCCGCGGGAATAAAGGGAGTGAAAAAGGCTGCCGCAAAACTTAAATTTGCGGCTCAGCCTTTTTGTTTTGCGGAATATGTGCTTGCCGAAAGAGGCGGAAAATATACGGTTATCAATGCTTCCGAATGTGAAAGCTTTTACGATTTACGCACGGACATAAACAAATTTTACGCGGCTTCGGCAGCGGCGGAGGCGGCGAACGCGCTTACTTTCGAGGGCGACGAATGTCGGGAAATCTTTACTGAAAGCGTCAAAACTATGTCTGAAATTTGCCGCGGCGGCGAAAGCATGGCTTTAATACATTTTCTGTTGTCTGCGCTTAAACAGTCGGGTTACGGAATAAACGCGGAAAACTGCGCGCAGTGCGGCTCGGAACTTTTTGGGGCCGACAGGCTGAAATTCGATATGGACGCGGGTTCGTTTACCTGCGTGGAATGCGGCAAAGGTTTGGGTGCAAGCAGAGTAACTTACAACGTTTTGAGAAAAGCTCAGGGAAAAACTTTCGAAGATGACTTTATTTCTGCGGACGGGGAAAAGCGCGCTTTGAGGCTTCTGCGGGAATATGTTTCTTACAAACTGAATATAGCTTTTAAAAGCCTTTCCGAATACATAAGATTGATTTGATAAACAATACCGCGCCGACGAAAATCGTCGGCGCGGTATCTGCTTAAAATATTTTCCTTTTTTTTCCTTAAACCACTTGATTTAATCGTTTGTTTGTATTAAAATGAAATAGTTAAAAAATCAATTTTCTTAGGAGGAAATTTTTAATGGCAAAGAAGTATTGCTATCTCTTCACCGAAGGCGACGCAAGTATGCGCGAGCTTTTAGGAGGCAAGGGCGCAAACCTCGCTGAAATGACGAAAATCGGTCTTCCCGTACCCCAGGGTTTCACTATTTCAACGGAAGCCTGCACTCAGTACTATGAAGACGGACGTAAAATCAACAAAGATATTCAGGCTGAAATAATGTCTTATATCGACAAGATGGAAGAAGTCTGCGGCAAAAAGTTCGGGGATAAAGAAAATCCTTTGCTCGTATCCGTTCGTTCGGGTGCAAGAGCGTCTATGCCCGGTATGATGGACACTATTTTAAACCTTGGTTTGAATGAATCGGTAGTCAACGCGATAGCGGAAAAGTCCGGCAATCCCCGTTGGGCTTGGGACTGTTATAGAAGATTTATCCAGATGTTCTCCGACGTCGTTATGGAAGTAGGCAAGAAATATTTCGAAAAGCTTATCGACAAAATGAAAGAAGAGAAAGGCGTTGAATTCGACGTTGACCTCAACGCGGACGATTTGAAGAGCCTTGCTTATCAGTTCAAGGCTGAATATAAGAACCAGCTCGGCAAAGATTTTCCCGACGACCCCAAGGAACAGCTTTTCGAAGCGGTCAAAGCGGTATTCCGTTCGTGGGACAACCCCCGTGCAAATATCTACCGTATGGACCACGATATTCCCTATTCGTGGGGTACTGCAGTAAACGTTCAGATGATGGCTTTCGGAAATATGGGCGACGACTGCGGAACTGGCGTTGCGTTTACGCGTAACCCCGCAACGGGCGAAAAGGGACTTATGGGCGAATTCCTGATGAACGCTCAGGGCGAGGACGTCGTTGCAGGCGTTCGTACCCCGATGCCCATTGCTGAGATGGCGAAAGTTCTTCCAGAAGTTTATAACCAGTTCTTAAAGGTTTGTGATACTCTCGAAAAGCATTACCGTGACATGCAGGATATGGAGTTTACTATCGAAAAAGGTAAGCTTTATATGCTCCAAACTCGTAACGGTAAGCGTACCGCGGCGGCGGCTATCAAGATTGCCTGCGACCTCATCGATGAAAAGATGATTAACGAGAAAGAAGCGCTTATGCAGATAGACGCAAAATCTCTCGATATGCTTTTACATCCCCAATTCGATAATAAGGCTCTTAAAGAGGCTGATAAAACCAGCGTTGTCGGAAAGGGTATTGCAGCTTCTCCCGGTGCGGCGGCAGGACAAATCGTGTTTACTGCGGAAGACGCTGTTATCGAAGGCAAGAAAGGTAAGAAGGTCGTTTTAGTACGTCTTGAAACTTCACCCGAAGATATCGAGGGTATGAAATACGCTCAGGGTATTTTGACCGTGCGTGGCGGACAGACTTCCCACGCGGCGGTTGTTGCGCGCGGAATGGGAACGTGTTGCGTTTCCGGTTGCGGCGACATCAAGATGGATGAAGAGAACAAGAAATTCACTCTTGCGGGCAAAGTATTCAAGGAAGGCGACGGAATTTCGCTCGACGGTTCAACGGGCAAGATTTACGACTGTCTTATTCCCACTGTACCCGCAGACCCCAACAGCGGTTACTTCGGCAGAATTATGGATCTTGCGGACAAATACAAGAAACTCGGCGTAAGAACCAATGCTGACACACCCGCTGACGCTAAGCAGGCGGCTGCGTTCGGCGCTCAAGGTATCGGTCTTTGCCGTACCGAGCATATGTTCTTTGACCCCGCTCGTATAGGCGCGTTCAGAGAAATGATTTGTTCCGACACCATTGAAGAGAGAGAGGCTGCGCTCGCTAAAATCGAGCCTATGCAGCAGAAAGACTTCGAAGGACTTATGGAAGCTCTGGAAGGTCAGCCCGTAACAATCCGTTTCCTTGACCCGCCTCTTCACGAGTTCGTTCCTACGGATGAGGAGGATATCAAGACTCTTGCGGCAACCCAGGGAAAGACAGTTAAGCAGATTAAGCAGATTATATCCGACTTGCACGAGTTCAACCCGATGATGGGACACCGCGGTTGCCGTCTTACGGTAACTTATCCCGAAATTGCGGTTATGCAGACGAAAGCTGTAATAAAAGCCGCTATCAACGTTCAGAAGAAACATCCCGACTGGAAAGTCGTTCCCGAAATTATGATTCCTCTCGTAGGCGAAGTCAAAGAGCTTGCTTATGTCAAGAAAACGGTAGTAGAAACCGCTGATAAGATTATCAAAGAGTCGGGTGTTAAACTTAAATACGAAGTCGGTACGATGATTGAAATTCCCCGTGCGGCGCTCACTGCCGACGAAATTGCAAACGAAGCTGATTTCTTCTGTTTCGGTACCAACGATTTAACGCAGATGACTTTCGGTTTCAGCCGTGACGACGCGGGTAAATTCCTGCCTTCGTATTATTCAAACAAAATTTATGAAAGTGATCCGTTCTCACGTCTTGATACCGTCGGCGTCGGCAAGCTTATGGATACCGCCGTTAAACTCGGCAAAGGCGCAAATAAGAAGCTTCACGTCGGTATCTGCGGCGAACACGGCGGAGACCCTTCGTCTATTGAATTCTGCCACGAAATCGGCTTGAATTATGTTTCCTGCTCGCCTTATCGCGTACCTATCGCGCGTCTTGCCGCCGCACAAGCTAACATCAGAAACCCCCGCAAATAATTGAAATTTAAGAACTCCGCTTCGGCGGAGTTCTTTTTTATGAAACAAAGTTTGCGGAACGCAATATGTAACGTACTGCACGATTAATTTGCCAAAAGATAAAAAATATGATATATTGTTGCAGATTATAATTACAGTAATTAATACACAAATTTATTAGCGTATACGAATTATGATAAAGAATACGAAAAAGTATTTTAATAAGTTGATAAAAAGAATGGCGCGTAAAGATGAAAAGGCGCTTGAAGAGTTTTACCGTATTTACGGCAGGCTGATTTATGCAACGGCAATTACGGTTTTGAAATCGTCTGTTTCGGCGGACGAAGTAGTCGACGATTTGCTTATTAAAATATGGAAAACCGCCGACAAGCTGACGAAGATAAGTAACCCCGAAGGTTGGTTATACGTTTTAACGGTTAACAGCGCCAAAGACAAATTAAAATCTGAAAAGCAGTACGCTCCGTTATACGATTTAAAAGAAGACGCCGTTACGGCCGAAATTCAGACTGACGGCGACTTTTATATTCAAATTTCGAATCTGAGTGAAACCGAACAAGAAATAATGATAATGCGGTTTGTCGAAGATTTATCTTTTGAAAGAATTGCAAGGGAAATGGAAAAACCTTTAAGTACGATTACTTCGACCTATTATCGCGCTCTTGAGAAATTAAAGCAATAATTCCAAAACAAAAAATCTGCGTTCGATTACTATCTGATAGGGAACAAAAGGAATATAAAAATGGACAATAAGGATATTGAAAATAAATTAAGAAGCAGTGCGGACAAAATAACCGTCAAAAGCTTTTCCGAAAGGCGCAACAATATTATCGACGGCATAACTTCGTCGGAAGAAAGGGAAATCGCGGCGGAAATACCCGTGCTTGCGACAAACGAAAACAATGCCGTGCGCAGTTTTGCAGACGGTAAAAAATATATTTTTATTACCGTTTTGGCGCTGTTTCTCTGCATAATCGTAATTCTGGCGACCGTACTGCCGATTGTCCTGCGCAAGGACGAACCTGCGTATTTCGGTCCGGGCGACTTAAAGCAAGTTTTCCCTGACGGAAAAGAACAGTTTTTCGAAACAATCGAAAATGCGGGCTACGACATTATAGACGTAACTCAATATGATATTGAACAATGTGTTTTGTTATACGAAATAATCGAAGACGAAACAATCGAAGGCGCGCTGAAAGGCGGAAAGTTTACTGTTTCGGACTTCGAACGCGGGTTTATTTGCGAAATCGAATTTTACGATATTTCGGTAAAATTATCCGAAGGCTTTATCGACGGGAGCGAAACTTATACCGTCGGTTCGACGGTTATAAAATACGGAACCCAATTCGATGGCGATTTATATACGACGAACGCTTTAACGCAATACAAAAACATTCAATATAAATTAATTTATATGTCGCTTATCGACGACTGTACGGAAATCTTCGAAGAATTTTTTTCATAGACTGAAAAAAATATAAATTTTTGCGTAAAAAAGAGAATAATAAATCGTCTTATTTACGGCGGTTACAGTAAGGTATGCGCTTTTTGCATATTTTAAATGCGACTCGCCTTAATAGGAGGTTTATTATGAAAAAGAAATTTGCTATTGCTTTTTTGCTGTGTGTTTGCGCAATTTTTTGCGCCTTTGGAATTGCCGCTTGCGACAGTAAAGTCGAGGTGACAAGCATTACGCTTGACAAAACCGAGCTGGCTCTCGATATAAACGAGGAAGCGAAGCTGACGGCAACCGTTCTTCCCGACGACGCGACGGACAAAAATGTTGTTTGGACGGTTGACGACAGTCGTATCGCCGAGGTAAACTACTACGACGGCACGGTAAGAGCATTTTCCGAGGGCGTTGCCGTCGTAACGGCTACCGTCGGTTCGGTCAGCGCAAAGTGTACGGTTACGGTAGCGCGGAAAATCCCCGTAGACTGGATTAGCATTTTGGAAGACGAGGTTGTACTTTTCGGAAACGGGGAAAAGACGCTCGATTTCCGCGTATATCCGGAGGATACGACTTCGAGTCTTACGTGGTCTGTTGAACCGGAGGGAGTAGTCAAAGTCGAAAACGGAAAGCTGACGGCGTTGGCGCAGGGTTCTGCCGTCGTTAAGGTTTCGGCGGACCGCGAAACCGCTGAATGTAAAGTTATCGTAAGCGAGGACGGGTTTGAATACTTGATTCAAGACGACGGACTCAATTATTACGTAGCGTCCAACTACGCCTATGAAGGACTTATAGATTCGGAATTTTTTACCGACGTCGAAATCGCTTCCGAATTTAACGGAAAACCCGTAAATGAAATCAGCCTGTTTGCGTTCTCGGAAATAAGTATAAAAAGCCTGAAAATTCCCGCAAGCGTGACGAAAATCGGTACCAGATATTTAGGGTTTCAATATGAACTTGAAAGCATGGATGTTGACGAAAAAAACGAAAACTACGCCAGCGTCGACGGCGTACTGTACAACAAATCGGTTACGGAATGTCTGTGCGTTCCGCAAGGCAAAAGCACGGTGACGATACCCGAAACAATGACGAAAATAACCGACAAGATGTTTTACGACAGGACTAACCTGACAAACGTTAAAATGCACGACGGTATTGTAGCGATTGGCGAGTGGGCTTTTTTCGGTTGCATTAACCTGAACAGCATCGTCATAACGGAAAATATAACCGAAATCGGCAGTTCGGCTTTTTCCGGATGTATAAACCTTTGGGAAATTTATAATCTCTCCTCTCATTTGCGTATCGATATAGGCGACTATGAAAATAACGGCGGGATAGGTATATACGCGCTGGATATTAAATATATGAAAGACTTCCCGAGCAGTATAGACAAAAGAAGCGACGGTTTTACGTTCTTTACGGCGAGGGATAACAAAGCGTATCTCGTCGGATATACGGGCGAACAGACCGAGTTGGTTTTACCCGCAAATTATAACGGAAATACGTACGAAATAAATAAAAACGCTTTTTACCGCAATTCAAAACTTACGGAAGTAATCATCTACGAAGGAGTGACGGCAATCGGCGACAAAGCGTTTTTGAATTGCGAAAACCTTGAAAGCGTGACGATTTCGGCAAGCTTGGAGAAAATAGGCGAAGAGGTGTTTTCTGCCTGCGATAAACTTACAAACGTGATTATCGGCGAAGGAGTAACGGAAATCGGAGTGCGTATGTTTAATAATTGCAAAAATCTTAAAACCGTTACCATACTCGGCAACGTAACGCGTATACAGTCAGGCGCTTTCTGGGATTGCGAAAGTCTTACCGATATAAATTTCGAGGGCACGAAAGAGCAATGGAATGCAATAAATAAGTGGGACAATTGGGATTTGAGAACGGGCGGATATACGGTACATTGTACGGACGGCGACGTTGAAAAAAGCAATAATTAAACTGTATTTTATAAAGTTCTGCAATCATCTGATTGCAGAACTTTTATTTTTTTCGGCAAGTAAAAACCGTAAATAATCGCCCGAGGCAGAAGCCTCGGGCGTAAATATTTAATAAAAAATTCAAAAATAAGTTAAATTTGATTGACTGTGTTAAAAAATTTATGATATTATTCGCTAAGCTAATTTCAGTCTTGAAATTTCTGATACGCGAAAATTTTATAACGCGTCCGGATTCAAAGTTCCCGAACGGATAAAGACGACGGATGAATGACGGTAACGGATAATTTTTTTTCAAGCGCGTATCTTACCGTGCTTCCGGTTCCGCTGCCGCTCCCGTCCCAGACAGCAATGACGCAGTCGGAGCGGTCAACCATATACCTGTTGCGTTTCTGCATACAGTCCGCAGTGTAATTATCCTGCAAAATAACGACTTTATCGCATTTTTTTAATAAATCGTTATAACGCGAAACTTGTTTCTCGTTCCACTTACTCGCTTGGTTTGCGCAGGGTACTATAGCTTCGAGCGAAATATGCGGGAACTCTTTTTTAAGTAATAAGACTTCTTCCGCGGCATAGGTGTCAACGCCTATTGCCATTCCGGTAACGAAAACGTCAATTCCGTTTTCAATCATTTCACGAATTAAATCGTTTAACCGTTGTTTTAAAATTTTACATCTCTCATCGTTCTCGTTGAAACGGAACGGCAATCTTTGCGGTCTGTGACCGGTAAACATACAAGTTTTCATAAATATATTTTAGCATTTTTCGACATAATTCGTCAAGTGTTCTTAAATAAGAACCGATTAAATAACATAAAACTGTATAATCTATTATAGTTCTCAATCGAGAACGCGAGGTATAGTTTTATGAGAGTTTCGGAGGCTGTAAGGATTCGTTTTTTTGAACTGATGGAAGAAAAGAACTTCAAGCAGTACGATTTTTATAAAAAAGGCGGAATAGCCAAATCGACGACTTCGCAGGTTCTTAACGGAGCACATGAAAGAATAGCTTTATTGACTATTTATGAAATGATAAATACAATGGGTATATCGTTTAAAGAATTTTTTGATGATAAAATATTTGACGAAATAAATGTCTGAATAACAATTGTAAATCATAAAGAAAAATTTCCCTTGCGCGATAAGCGCGGGGAAATAATTTAATTAAAAGGAGTGAACTAAACAGAGCATAAAAATCGATAAGCAACAATATCAAGTGGATATTTTCCGATTTTTCATTGTATATATTTTGGTATATCTTGTTTTATATACGGCGGTATATATTAATGACGAAATCAAGTTTTGTTTCAATAATTCGATTGAAATCCGCAAAAAGTTGGTAATTTATACGGAGTAGATTGAATTATACTAGTCATAATTAAGGGAAATACGATTTATTATGACGAAAAACGAGGTGGAAAATTTGATAAAACGATATTGTTACGTATCAGACGCAATTCAAAAAGGTTTATCTACCGCCAAGTTTTATAAAGGAAACCGTAAAAAAGTCGTTAATATTACCGAAGAAATAATCAAAGTATGCGAACTCATAGAACTTATATACAAATCGGAAACCGATGAGAATATAAAACTTATGATAAAGTATATGCTTGAAGGTCAAAGCGATGTATATATAATCGGTGTGTTACCTTTTGAGAAAAATTCTTACTATCTACATAAAAAAGCGTTTTTTCAAAAGGTGTACAGCTGTTGTATAAGTAAAGACTTAGTAAGCTTTGAAGAAATTTTGAAGGAGAGAATTGCATAATGTATCAACTAACGGCGCTTGAAACTCTTTTGTACGTGATAAATCATTTGATAAATTATCTCGAAGAACTGCAGGAAATAGATTCCTACGATTCTAAAGAAACGGCATACGGCGCAAAAGCGGCTTTTACAGAATGCCTTGAAATGATTCAGCTTTGGGAGGGAGCCCGATGGAACGGTTTGGATTTCAACATTGAAGAAAGTTTCCCGCTTTGAATAACGGCAAACTGTTAACAGCTACTGCAAGCCCCCTAAGCCGTTTCCTCATTACGGTTTTTTTTTAATGCCTGTATACCAAATTATAATTCGGTACTTATTTAATTATAATATTATATTATTAAATTCTAATTCGGTTAAACTATATATCAGAGTATTAATAGGATAACGATATATAATGGATGCTGTGTTAGAAAAACTTAAATACTATATGAAAGAAAAAGGTTATAGCATATATAAAATTACTGAATTATCTGATTTGTCTGAAAATACGATTTATAACTGGTATAATAAAGGCGCCGAACCTTCCTTGCGTGCATTGCAATCTATTTGTAAAGTATTGGATGTGTCAATGTCGGAGCTTTTCTGCGATGAAGGGGAATACGTATTTACTAGCAGAGAGTTTGAGCTTTTAAAACGTTTTTCTAAATTATCGGCCAAACAAAAAGATTTAATATTCGAATTGGTAGAAGAACTGAAATAAAATTCGGTATAATATTATTCTAAAATAAACAAATGAGGAAAATATTTAAGTGTCACAATTGCGCAAAGTTGTAAACCCTATACTGCGAGCCATAAAAGAAGGTAACGAATCGAAAAAGCATAATCTTTTCGAAGAGACTTGTAACCATCTGTTAGGGGTTGCTTCGCGCTACGCAATTAATAAAGACGATTGCGAAGATATAGTTTTAGACGCTTATATGAAAGCGTTCAGATATGTGCACTCGTTCGACGAAAAAGCAGACGGCTATAACTGGCTTTGCAAAATCGTTGAAAACGTTGCAAAAGACTACAACAAAAAGATAACAATTATCGAGACTTTGGAAGATTTCGAGAAAGAAATCGCGTTCACTAGGGGCCCCGGTATCGAAACGAAAGCTGATTTGAATCAGGAACTTTTAAAATTATCTGCCCGCGACCAGAAAATTTTGTATCTGCGATTTTGGGAAGGCTTGAGTCTCGAAAAAGTCGGCGAGATTGTCGGCGTCAGCAAATCTTACGTACATAAGCGCGAATGTCAGTTATTAAAATTATTAAAAAATAATTTGAGCAAAGAGTGAACAAAACGACTTGCAATTCGGTAAATAAAATCGAGTAAAAAAAATAACCAAAGGAGAAAAGTTATGAAAATTAATGTAAGAAAAAGTTTATGTTGGTTTGTGATTTTCGGAATTTTGTTGAACGTTGTTTGTATTTTTAACGTAGGCTTAAAATCTTCTTTTGCAGAAACAACCGACAGATATTCCGCGACATACGGCGGCGACGCGCCGACCCCTTACGAGTATACGGTAGTAAGCGATGAAACGGTGAATTATACGAGGCGTGAAGTTGTGACCGTCAATTTGGTAAACAACGCACCTTTATATACACCGATAAGCGGACTTGACAACGGCTGCGGTTCCGTTGCGGGAGCTATCGTAATAGGTTTTTACGATAAATATTACGAGGACCTTATTCCTAATTACACTACTTATTTACCTTTCAACGGTAAGTATAAAGGTAACGATGCAACTTATATACCTAAGTTAATGAGAGAGCTTTACACTCTTATGCGTACTAACGTTGATGACGTAGGGGTAAGCAGAGACGATTGCCTCAACGGACTGAAAGCTTACGTTCAGGGCAAAAACAGAAGCTTAGAATACGAAGATATTAAAAATTCGAATAAAGTAGATTATAATTCTTTTAAACGGGCGATGAACGAGAACAAACCCGTATTGCTTTTCTGCGATAAAACTGTGTCGTATTCTGTGGTTTCGTCGTCTAATTCTGACAGGATAGTAGGTGCAGTAATAACAAGTACGGCGCATATTGTCGTGGGTTATGAATATTACGAAGTAAATTATTATAACGGAAATAATCTGTTCCGTACAGACAGATATATTAGAATTGCAACTGGTTTGTCCACGGTTAACGTGCACTGGTTAAAGATTGACGCAACCGATTGGTGCGACGGAGCATATGCCGTAAACGTAAAATAAAGGAGAAATATGTCAAGAGCGAGTAAATTTCATAAACTCATTGAAGAACAAAATCCGGAAGAAAAAAAGGCTCTTTGGAAAAGACTCGAAAGCCGTATTGAAAGCGAACGTGAATTTGACAATATTGAGAGTGAAGGAGAAGTACTCGTAATGTCGAGAAGCCGTACCGACACGACAAGGCGCAATATACTCATTATCGTTGCGGCGTTTATGGCAGTCGTTCTTGCATTATGCGTGACTTTGTTTGTCGTAAAGCCTTTCAATAGCAATTCCGCCGAAAATGGCGATAACAAAAACGAAATAGAAAAACCCGACGACACAAGATACTGTACAGTCAACGATTATAGTACTGAGATTTCAAAAATTACGATAAAACAGTATGCAGCGGATAACAATTTGGAATTGCTTTATTTCGATTATTACGAACAGTCGGAATATTATGCTGATACGCAGTACGTTTTGAGCGAAACGCAGGAAGTAATCTGTTTGCAAGAAGAAATATACGATTCGAATTATGTTGATATAAATCTGTACGTGACCGACGACAGAACGGAAGTAGACGTTACTAAACCGTTCGATAATCATTGCATAAAAGATACGGTAATTAATTCTGTCAAAATTAAATATAATATAGAACCCGAAAAATCTTATGCAAAGTTTACGTATAAGGGACACAGATATTATTTGAGCGTAGAGGATGCGCCCAAAGACGGGTACATATTGGGACTTTTGGAAACTTTATTGAATTAAAATGAATAAAATGATATTAAAACCCGCGCTTATTCGGCGCGGGTTTTAATTAAATTTCGAATATGGCAAGAAAATGAAACAATAAACGGTTGCAAATTGAATTTTTATGTGGTAAAATTATAAAAATGCAGAAAATTGCGGGTAAAGTGTTTATATTTATACATAAGCATTGAAAACCGCGATTAAATATAAAAATATCCGTTGGGTAAAATTAAAGGGGTTTTAACGATGGACGAAAAATTTAAAAAAATAAAAACCAAATGTCTTATAGAGGCGCTCATTAAATGTGCGGTAATAGGAATATCTTCGGGACTTTTCGTTACGGGGATAATACTTCTTTCGCTTGTATTGACGAATAACCCTATACACTGGGCGTTTTATATTCTGATAGGTTTGGGTTCGGCGCTTGCAGGCGGGGGCGTAAGCTTTTTGTTTATGCGTCCGAGCGATATGAGAGTTGCTAAAAAATACGATACCGAATTCTGTCTTAACGAAAAATTGCAAACGATGGTTGCTTTTTCGGGGCAGGAGGGTGAGATAATTTCGCTGCAAAGACAGAACGCGGCTGAAACTCTTGCTGCTCTGCCCGCGCGCAAAGTGCGGTTCAGTCAGATTTGGCAGTATTGTTTATGCGCGGTTCTCGCGCTCGCGCTGTTCTTTTCTGCGGTGTTTATTCCCGTGTCGGCGCAGGAGGGCGGAAACCAAGGCGGAGGAGACGAGCCTCCCGAGCAGCAAAAGCCCGAAGAGGAGAACCCCGTATTCGAATACGATTTGTTTATGCAGTCGGCTCTGACGGAACTTATTCTCAATGTAAGGGAATCTTCGTTGGAACAGAATTTAAGAAACGCGGTAGTCGAAGAGCTTGAAAATCTCGACGTCAATCTTAATTCGGTTGATAATCGTAAAAAAATGGTTGAAACGGTCGTTGCATCGGTTGAGGTTATCGATGCGCTGGTTGACGAGGCAAACTCTTTCCGCAAACTCAGTGACGCTATAGCGGGGTTTGACGAGATATTCGCTACGGCTATACGCGAGAGCGTCGGCGTATATAATTCGAGCAGTACTCCCCTTAACGATATAGTGCGCGTAAGAGCGTTCGAATTGAAAATCGGCGATTTGATTGAAATCGTGCTCGAAGAATTTTTCACCAAAGCCAAAACCGCGCTTAAAATTCCGCAGGAGGGAATAGAGAACGAAGACACGGGCGAAATAGTAAAGTTTGCCGACGTTCTCAATCCTTATATATTAAATCTCGGTTTAGCGCTCGAACTGTCCGAACTCGACGAAAGCGAAGATTTCTATATCGCGCTCGACAAATTCAATTCGGCTCTGACGGTTATAAGCGGAAAGATAGGAAAGTACAGCGATAAAACGCTTTTCAAGGATTTGGACGATGCGTTTTCCGCGCTTGGACCCGAGCTTAATTCCGCGCTGAGCGTAGAATGTTACAGTTACGTTATCAATCTGTTTATAAGAAACAGACTTGCGGATATTTTCTCGATTAAAGCGAACGAATTTCCCGAGTTCAACGAGGACCTCGTTCCGGACGATAATAACGGCGGAGACGGCCCCGGCGGCGAAGATAACGACGACCCGAGCGGAAGCGGCGGCGGTAACGGCGACTATGATTTCATTTACGGAAGCGACGACGTCATATACGACCCCGACCGCGCCGATTATGTCAAGTTCGGAGAAGTGCTAGACGAATATTACGCTAAAATGCAGAACAAAGTAATAGCAGGTGAAGTTCCCACAGATTTAGCTAAAATTATGGAAATGTATTTTGAAATTTTATACAACGGCATCAAGAATGATGAAGTTGAACAATAAAAAATAAGGAAAAATTATGGAAAGTTCGGAAAAAGTAATTCAATTCAGCAAATCGATTGCAACAATCAAACAGGAATTAAGCAAAGACGTTGTCGGTCAGGAAGATATAATCGATAATATCATTACTGCGATAATTGCGGGTGGTAACGTGCTTTTGGAGGGCGTGCCCGGGGTAGGTAAGACGCGTCTTGTCCGTTCGCTCGGAAAAACGCTCAGCCTTTCGTTCTCGCGTATTCAGTTTACGCCCGACTTAATGCCGTCTGACGTTACGGGTACCAACGTAATCGAAAAGGACGACAAAGGCAAAATGAACACGGTATTCCAGCGCGGACCTATATTCGCGAACCTCGTTCTTGCTGACGAAATCAACCGCGCGACGCCGAAAACACAGTCCGCGATGCTCGAAGTTATGCAGGAGCATAAAGTCACGGTGGCAAAGCAGACGTATAAACTCGACGAGCCGTTCTTCGTTCTCGCAACGCAGAACCCTATCGAACAGGACGGAACTTATCCTCTGCCCGAAGCGCAGATGGACAGGTTTATGTTCAAACTTATAGTAAAATTCCCCACGGTAGAAGAGCTTAAAGGCATAGTCAATATGACTCAGATTACTATGGACGAAACGGCTACGGCGGTTGTAGACGGTAAGACTATTCTCGAAATGCGCGAGCTTTCCAAGAACGTGCCCGTAATAGACGAGGTGCTTTCGTTTGCGACGAACCTTGTCGCAAGCACTCATCCCGAGCTCGATAAGGCTTCGCCCACGGCGCAGAAGTATATCAAATACGGAGCTTCGCCCCGTGCGGCACAGGCGCTAATTACTTGCGCAAAGGTGCGCGCGCTTATGAACGGCAATTACAACGTGTCTTACGACGATATTAAAGCTTTGGCTTATCCCGTATTGAGGCACAGAATCAAAATCAATTATAACGCGGTTAACGATAAACTTTCGGTTGACGACGTAATTAAACTTCTTATTTCTGAACAAAAACACAACTGATGAACGGACTTATAATTAACGAAGAGTTTTTGCAGCAGCTCGAAACACTGCAAACTCTTGTAAAAAATAACGTCGCGGGCTTATTCGGCGGAAATCACCAAACGAAAAATTTCGGGTCTTCGTGCGAATTTGCAGACTACCGCGACTATATACCGGGCGACGATATAACAAAAATCGACTGGAACGCATTTGCGAGGTTCGAGAAGCTTTATCTCAAACTTTATCTCGACGAGCGTCAGAGACATACGCGCATATATATTGACGCAAGTCGTTCTATGGCTTACGGTAAAGGTAAAAAAGACGAGCAGGCTTTGAAAATAGCCGCCGCGCTCGCCTATTTATCGGTATGTGAAATGGATAAAGTATCCGTTTACTTAATCCGCGGCGGGGTTGCGGACTGCATTATTTCCGGTATGCTCGGCAAGGATTCGTTTATCAGTTCGATAGGCAAGCTCAATTACGTCGATTTTGACGGCGACGCAAGCATATCGGATGCGATTTTGCCTTCCGCGGTCGGTTACGGCGACGGGCTTTCCGTGATTATTTCGGACTTTTTAACAGATAATAATTTCGAGGACGCAGTGAATTTCCTTGCTTCGAAGAGGCGGGATATTCTATGCGTGCAGGTTTTGTCGAAAGAGGAGCTTAACCCCAAAGCGCGCGGGAAGATGCACTTTTTCGATTCCGAGAACACTGAAAAATATTACCGCAAAAATATCAACAGGGATATTATGCGCGCTTATAAAGAAGCGCTCGAATTCGTCCAAAGCAGAATTTCTTCTCTCTGTCACTCGCGCGGGGCGGACTATATGCTCGTTTCCGCTGAAGATTCGGTGTTCGAAATTTTCTTTAACAAATTAATAAATATGGGGGTAGTGAAATGAGTTTTCTTTATCCTCTCGGGCTTTTGGGACTTATCGGCGTTCCTGTTCTTATAATTATATATATTATAAAGAACAAGTATACGGAGTCGGTTATCGCGTCGACTTATATCTGGACGCTGAGCGAAAAATTTCTTAAAAGACGATTGCCGATAAATAAATTCGTCGGTATCATAAGTCTGATTTTACAGATTTTGGCAGTGATTTTTATTTCGGTTGCAGTTTCGCACCCTGTTTTGACGCTTCCGAACGCGGCGAACGATTATTTGTTCGTGCTCGACGGTTCGGGGAGTATGAACATCGTGCGCGAAGATAAATCGAGGCTTGATTCGGCAAAAGAAGAGATTGCGGAAATTATCGAAAGCTCTGCAAACGGAAGCGCGTATTCGCTTATTTATGCGGGCGAAACGCCGAACGTGATTTTCGATAAAATCACCGACAAGGATTACGCGCTTTTATTGCTTGAAAAAATCGCACCTGCATATACTGTTACGGGCTTTACCGATACGCTCGGCGCGGCGCAGAAGTATTTTAACGATAATTCTTCGATAAAGACGTATTTCGTCACCGACAAAGAAGTCGAGCCGAGCGAGAACGTGCAGATTATCAACGTTTCGGGCGGCGAAGAGAATTATGCGGTGTCAGACGTTGAGTACAGCTTCGCAAATTCCGAAAATTTCGGTAAGCTGACCGTAACGGGTTCGCTTATATCTTACGAAAGCGACGCGGAACTCGAATTAAAACTCTATCTCAACGGTGGTGCGGAACCCGCTTACGAACAGAAAGCCGACGTAAAAAAATTGCAGTCCGCGCCGTTCGAGTTCGTCTGCGAACAGACGAATTTCGAATCTTTGAAAGTTCTGATAACGAACGCCGATTCGCTCGCTATGGATAACGAAGCCATAGTCTATAACGTGGAATACGAAAATTCGTATAAAGTTCTGCTTGTCAGCGACACGCCGTTCTTTATGACGGCGCTATTGCAGTCGGTCGGTAACGCGAGTTTGAAAACGGTTTCCACCGAAACGTATTCGAAAACTGCGGAGGAGGCGGTTAAGGGGCGCGATTTGTGCATTTTCGATACTTACACGCCCGAAGTTTTGCCGGATAAAGCTGCGATTTGGTTTATAAATCCTCAGCAGAGCGTAGCGAAGTCGGGCTTTACGGTACAGAACGAAATCGAAAAGACCGTAGGCGTAAAGGCGGATTATACAAATTCGACTAAGACGATTTATAAAACTCTTCTGCGCGACGTGCTCAAAGAGGACGTATATATCAAAAAATATCAAAAATGCAGACTTGACAGAAAAGATTTTTTAACGCTTGTTTCCTGTGACGATAACCCGCTTATATTTACGGGAACGAACGAGTACAGAAACCGCGAAGTCGTTTTCGCGTTTAAGTTGAACGATTCTAACCTCGCGCCCGTAATGGACTTCATTACGCTTTCGCGCAATCTTCTCGATTATATGTTTCCTACTGTAATAGACAAATCGTCTTATTACAGCGGCGAAACCTTGCAGGTAAACGTATCCGCAAACTGCGACAGCATAAGGCTTGAAAGCCCTTCCGGCAAAATAAGTTATCTTGATACTTCGAGCGCGGTGAGCGAAGTAAAACTTACCGAGGTCGGAACTTACACCGTTACTCTTATGACGGGCGAAACCGCAAGAGTTTTCAGGGTATATTCCGCAATCCCCGAGGAGGAGCGTATTCCCGCGGTGAAGAGTGAGGCGTTCAGTCTTGTCGGAGAAGCTGGCAATGAAAAGCGCGACGGCATTTACGACGATTTAATGATTTTATTTATACTTCTCGCCCTGATTTTTGCGGCGGATTGGATGGTGTATTGTTATGAGCAGTATCAGCTTCGGTAACGTTTATTTCTTATTTCTTGCTATACCGCTTTTAATCGTCCTTGCAGTTCCGTTCGCCGTTGCAATAAGAAAGGACAACAGAAACGGGCATAATATAGCTTCGATGGTACTGCATGTTCTTATGGCGGTGCTTATAGCGTTCGCTGCCGCGGGGACGCAGATTGTGACGGTTATGACCGAAACGGATGTATATGTTCTGGCGGACGTGTCGTATTCGGCGAACAGAAACCTCGACACCGTCGACGGATATATTTCGGAGCTGAGAAAAAATCTGCCCAGAAACTCGAAGCTCGGCGTCGTCAGTTTCGGTAAAGATTATAAAGTTACGACCGAACTCGGGGAAAAATTCGAAACCGTAAAAGATACGGACGTAAACGATACTGAAACAAATATCGTAAACGCGCTCGAATACGCCGGAACGCTGTTTAAAGACGGGGTAATCAAACGCATAGTTTTAATTACCGACGGAAGACAGACTTATTCGGGCGATGCTAACGAGCTCAGCCGCGCAGTAGCGAATTTGCAGGCGCAGGATGTCAAAGTCGATGCGATTTATCTCAATGACAACTGGGATGAGACTGTAAAGGAAGTGCAGATTTCAAGCGCGGAATATACTCAAAAAGCTTATCTTAACCGTGCCGAAACGGTAAAGCTTACAGTTCAGAGCAGCGGAAATATGAATGCTATCGTAACTCTTTATAAGGACGGAGAACCTTATAAAAACACGGCCGTTACGCTTTCGCTCGATATAAACACGATTACTTTCGACCTCGATACGTCTATCGAAGGCAAACACCTTTACAGAGCGGAAATAAAAGCCGACGGAGATACCTGCGATTATAATAACGTATATTCGTTCTCGCAGACGGTAACTACCTCGGTCAACGTGCTTTTGCTTACGTCCGATAATGAAGATTTCGAAAAGATTTCAGAACTTTACGGCGCGGTGAACGGTCAGACGGGGCCTAAAATAACGCATTATAATATAAGCGTGAACGGTGAAGTTCCCGTCAGCGTCGAAGATTTGTGCAAATACGACGAAATAGTTTTATCAAACGTTGACATGACACAGGTCAATAACTACGGTATGTTTGTTTCGAGCCTTAATACTGTCATTTCTTCGTTCGGTAAAAGTTTGGTGACTTTCGGAAACACGGGCATTCAGTCCGCCGACGGAAGTTTAAATGAGCTTGACGATATGCTGCCCGTGAGATACGGCGACGTAAACGGCAATCCCAAACTCTATACGATAGTTTTAGACGTTTCGGACAGTATGCAGATTTGGTCGCGTCTTATTCTTGCAAAACAGGCGGCGGCTCAACTTATCAACTTTTTGAGCGACGACGATTATGTATGTCTTATCGCTTTCGGCGAAGAAGTTTCCGTTTTGCAGACGCCTACCGATTTAAGCGGCAACAACCGTGAGAAAGTATTGGACTATATCGGAATGGCAGACAGACTCGTAAGCGGTTATGGCACATATACGAGCCTTGGACTTAAAAAGGCGCTCGATACTATCAAAAACCTCGACTTTTCGGAAAAACAGGTAATGCTCGTAACGGACGGTCTCCCTTACGAGGGTGATTTGTCTTACGAAGATATAGAAATCGAAGGCAGCAACGTCGACAGGACTTATTCTGCGGCGTTCGTCGAACAGATGAAAAGCTACGGCATACAGACTTCCGTTCTACAAGTCGGAGGCGGCAACGACGGCGAAAAAGGCTGGCTAAGGTCTCTTGCCGAATTCAAGGGCGGCGGTGAATATTATTACGCCGATACGGAAGAAAAACTCGGCGATGTACTTTTCGGAGATATACAAAAAGATACGGAAGACGCGGAAATAACGGATACGCCGAGCAATGTTGTAAAAACAAAACCCCGCGACGAAGTGCTTTCGTATACTGATGAAAACGGTGCGAATAAATTTATCGATTTGGAAAAAACTCATATAACAGACTATATTTTAAGCAGTTCGAAATCGAGCGCGACGACTGTATTGTCGGTAGAATATAAAGTAAAGAGCGTTAAAATTAATGTTCCGCTTTTCGCGTACTGGAATTACGGCAACGGTAAAGTACAAAGTTATACGGGCAAAATTTCCGAGATTAAAGTTTACGGCGGCGCGATTTCGCAGTCCAATAAACAGTTTTTCGGCAATATAATTTCAAACGCTTTGCCTGCGGAAAAATCTGACGTTCCTTTTACGGTGTCTTCGGGCGTTGACGGAAAAAAGGCGAGAGTGGAGCTTATCAATCTCACATACGACCAGTTGCAGGCGGCTGTAAGCGGAACTTCCTCCGCGCTGATTAATATAAAAACTCCTTCGGGCGAAGAACTCACGGATAAATTTATATTCGATTCTTCGATATTCTACTATGAATTCATAACTCCCGAAATCGGCTCGTACGAAGTGAGCGTATCATATAAATACGGTATATACGATTATTCCGAAGAAGGAGGGTACGTTTCTCCCGACGCGAGCTTTATAATATCTTACGAACCCGAATACAATTCGTTTACGGTATTCGAAGCGTCCGCGCTGTATAAAATGCTTAACGGTAACGGAACTGTCATAGAACAAAATTCCGAAAGACAGCTGACGCTTGAATCGTTTACTCCGTCGAACGACGGGCTTACCATAGAGAAAGGCAAACTTGCGATTATAAACGACGATTCGCAGATAGCAACTTATATCGTAAGTTTAACGGTTCCTTTCCTCATAATTGCAGTGGTTCTGTTCATTGTCGATATAGTCATACGTAAACTCAAATGGAAAGATATAGTGAGCCTGTTCGGAGGAGCGAAAAATAAAAAGGGAGGCGGAAAATGAAAAGATTTTTAGTAATTCTTATGTCGTTTTTAGCGACGGTTTCAACTCTCTTTGTTTCCGCCTGCGTAACCTATAAACCCGCAGTCCCGCCGGATAATAACATAAACAAACCCGACGACGGAAACAATCCGGACGATGACGATAATAACGGCGGAGGCGAAGATAACGACGGTGTGTTTTCGGTGACGCTCACTTGCAAAGGCGAAACGTTCCGTCCCAATATGGAAATGAGCGCGAAATGGAACGACGGTTCTCAGGTTCATACTGCAGCGTTCGACTCTGAGGGTGTTGCGGAAATAAGCGGTCTTGACGGCGAATATACGGTAACGCTTTCTGCGGTTCCCGACGGCTATACTTACAATGCAAACAAGTATACGGTCGATAACGAAAACCGAAAAGCGGAAATCGAACTGTATGAACTGACGGAATATTACGGAGCGGGCACGGGTAAATATAACTCAATTATACTTACCAAGCTCGGCGCTTACAGACTTACGTTTACGGAAGCAGGTCAGAATATATTCTGCGAATACCGCCCCGATAAATCAGGAATGTACGCTATCGAAAGCGTAGTTGACGTCAACTCAAACGAAGTCAATCCTCGTCTTGACGTATATGTCGGACACGGCGCGTGGAAGCCCGACAGACCCAATTATTCTCTCAACGACGGTGGAGTGAGCTCTGTATTTACGAAGAATTTCAAATACGAAGTAAGCGTAGCCGGCAGAGGTCCCGTATATTCGTTCGCCGTAAAATTCGATAAAAGAAGCCACGTCGAACTGCCTGTCGATATCGATTTTATAATAACCCGCGACGGCGATTTCGAAGAGGAAGAATCGGTTTATAAAGTCGCGGTGCCTCAGGAAGAATTCAAACAGACTCCCGAATACTCTCCTTTCAGATATACGTTTAAAAAATTCGGTAAAGTCGTCGGAGATAAGACGATTTTAGACGGTACGGGCGTCTATCTTTCGCCCGAAGACGGTTATTATCACTACGCCCATATAGATAAATACGGTAATTCCGTCGATTCAATTCTTTATGTAAGACTGCTTTCGGAAAAAACATCAAGCGGTGACGAATCCGACTCACTTGTAGATTTCTTCAATGACAACGTAAGACTGAGAATGGACGGCAAAGACTATACGTACTTTATAAGAGGCTACGAATGCACCGAATACGTCAATGACAGCATTACGGGTCAGAAAAAGAAGAAATACAGCGCGTATCTCGACAGTCTCGGCGGCGATGTTTCGCTGATTCCTCCGGATATATCTGAAAAGTTGAAAGAACTCGACTATAAGTCTTATATAGACTACGTTAACAGCGACGGCTTATATGCCGTAACCCCCGAAATGAAAAACTTCCTGTACATTTACAGCGACAGCAGCGGTTTCTTCGGCGACGGCATAGGCTGGGGTGATTCTAACGGCATAAGTTCCTCGGGCAAGGACCAGTGGCTGTTCGCCTGCGGTTATTACGACGCGCGTTAAATAGACGTTGATATTCGGTATATCGGAAAAAATTTGCATATTTTGTAATTACTGTATAAATATACAAATCTTGTAAAAAGGTTTGTATATTTATACTTTTTTTATTGACAAGTGCTAAATAATGTGATAGAATATGTTAAAACAGTATTAAAAGTTGTATTTTATAATTTATCGCGATTAAATGTTTTAAAATAATAAAAGGAGAAATTGTATGAAAAGTAAGAGGAAGCTTATGCTTGCCATAGCCGCCGTTACGCTCGGCGCGTCTTCGTCTTTTGCGCTGGCGTCCTGCCATAGCCACAAATACGGTGAATGGAAGCAGACTACTCCGCCCACGTGTATCCAAAAGGGCGAAGAAACGCGCGAATGCAGCTGCGGAGAAAAAGAAACGCGTGAAATTGCCGCCACGGGGCACGATTACGAATGGACCGTAACCGACCCGACTTGCGAGGGTGAAGGCGAGAAAAGAGGCGAATGCAAGAACTGCGACGCGACGACGGAAGAAAAAATTCCCGCAACCGGTCACGAGTACGGCGAGTGGAAAATAGAAAAACCCACCGAGCTTAAAGCGGGTTTGGCGGTCAAAGTCTGCGAAACCGACAACGAGCACAAGTTCGAAGTGGAACTTCCCGCCCTGACGAAAGAGGGTACCGGCTATAAATCCGCGACTCAGGATAAGAATACTAAACTCAGAACATACGTAATTGCAACGGACGAGGGCGACGTATCTTTTGAAACGTACGCGGCGTTCAATTTGCAGGAAGCAATTGAAATCGGCGTTGCAAATATGTCGAACGTTGCAAGCGGCGCGATAGTCAAAGACAATATAATGGGCGGTAACGATAAAAAGTCGTCTGTTCTTACTTTTGAAAAGGGTGACAATTATCTGCACGTCAAAGACGAAGGTCTGCTTACGGCGGACGCGGGCGGCGCGGAATTCTTTATATCCAAGCTTGCGGACGGTTCTTACTTCTATCCTTATAAAACCGTCGGCGTCGGAACGGGTTACGTCGATATGGACGACCCCGATTATTTGAGCATAGTCGAGCAGATAAAAGAAATCAGCGACAAAGCGGCAAACGGTAGCAATTCGGAGAAGGTTGAAGCGAATAAAAAGATATTGGAGCTGACGGGCGCTTTGTACGACCAGATAGCGGACGGAAACGAAGTTGCACCCGAAAATTTAAGCGCGGAAAATTTATTATCCGGAATTCCCTATCTTCTTCTTTACGCGGAACATCCCGCGCTTGCAGGCAATAACTTCCACGGAATAGAGAAGCTCGTAAGCACAATGTACTCGGTTGGAAAAACCAATCCCAACGGCGATTTTACCGAGGAGGTAAGCGAGCCCGATGAAAACGGAGTAAGAACTTATAGTTTCGGTTTCGGTTATCTCGGACTTACGGAAATGGGCTATTACCGTGAATATAAGGTAAGTTTCAAAATCGACGCAGACTTTGTAATGAGCGATGCTGTCGTAGAGAATAAAGGTTACAGCAATAAATACAAACCTAATTCTTACGTCGTCGGTTCCAACGGTTACGCAAAAGTATCCGCAAACGCGAAAGCAATGTATACGCAGACTTTCAATGTAACGCAGAACGAATTCGAAGAGGGCGCGGTAAAACCCGTCAATCCTTATAAACCGGAAGATTTAATTGCTTCGGATTTCGAACTTTCGATTGCTGAAATAAAAACTATATTCGATGGCAGCGATTATACAATAACCGGTATCGAAACCGTACGCGAATTAGGAGACGAACTCGAGCTTGAAGCGGGTCAATCGCTCTGTTTACGGATAAGTAACATATCTCCCGAAACGACTAATTTCAATTTCGACACCATTAAGTTCTATCTCCGCACTTCCGAGGGTGACGTTGAGCTTCAGGGTAATTACGAAGGCGGCGACGACGGACATATTAAAGCGGTGTTCAATCAGGGCGATATGTTGCTGGGTCTGAGTTGCTGGGTTGCGGGCGACCTTCAATTGGTTATAAAGACCGACAGAATAGAAAAAGTAATCACGCTGCACGTACCTTTCCAGGCGCCTACTGGATTCGGTACGAGCGTATATCAGTATGACGAAGTAACGAAAAAAGAAAACTGGGAAACGGTTCAGAAAAATTTCAGTATCTATACCGGTCAGACTTTTATGTTTACGAATAAGGTAGACCATCCCGCATATCAGGATTCGGGCTATACCGTTACCGTAAGAAACGAAAAGAACGAAGATATTACGTCTAGCGTAATAACCGACGGTTTTAATGAGGGCGTTCCTGTCAAGTTATTCAAATCTTTGGAAGCGGGAAAATATACGATAACTCTCACGACGACTTTCCAAGGCGCGTCCGATTCCTCAACGCTCACGCTGAACGTTGACGAAGCTCCCGAAATTTCCGATATTCTGAACGGAAACTATAAAAACGAGGAAGAAGAAATTTCCGTTGAATTTACTCCCGCTTCGGAAGGCGCTGTAAACGGCACCGCATCTATCAAGAAAGGCGAGGAACAGGCGACGGTTGTAAATTACGCTTACGACGCGGAAGAAAATAAGTTCCGTGTGGAATACGTCAGCGGTCCCGACGAAATCGATTACAGCTTTAATATATCGTCTTCTTACTATCTGTATCTGACTTATGACAGCGAACAGGGTTATGCTCAAGAGATACTGCTTACAAAAGACGGCGAGATAATAGACACCCTTTCCGGCGAGTACAATCTTACCGGTTCGCATATGTTTTTACCTGCGTCTGCAACGGGCGTATATACCATTACGGCGTCTGCGAACGATTACATTTTCTTCAAGACTTCGGCTACGGCTCAGGCGAATGTTGCCGGAACCGTCGAGTTCGCTCTTGCGAAAGGCGACGAAGTGGAAGTTTGGAGCATAACGGGTAAGGGTAAGTTTACAATCGCCTACAAGGGCGCGCCCGTCAAAGTTACGGGGGTAACTCTTAAAGACAAGGAAAAAGTTTTCGTCGGCGCAAGCGTTACGCTTACACCCGAATTTACTCCGGCGGACGCTTCTATCAAAACCGGAACCTGGAGTACTTCAAACAAAGATATAGCGACGGTTGAAAACGGCGTCGTTACGGGTGTTAAAGAAGGAACAGTCACTATAAGATTCGTATCGTCTGACGGTAAATTCGAGGCGCAGTGCAGAGTATCCGTAGAAGAAGTCGTGCTTGGCGCAGGCGTCACTGACGTAGTTACCGTAAACGGCAATAATTTCTTCAAATTCAAAGGCGAAGCAAATTCCAAATATGCGATTACGAATGATTTGAATTTCTATATGTACAGAGCCGATGCCGACGGAAATATCGATTACAGCAACGCAGGTGATACGCTTGTTATAATCACTGATGGCGACGGTATTGCTTACTTATGCATAAACAGCGTAAGATACGGTGAATGGGATTTGAAGGTGACTGCTACCAAGGCAGTATCCGCAGACGGAATTACCGTTGATTTGGAAAATAAAGAATTGTCTTACGGCGAGAGTTTCGACCTCACCGAGCACGTAACTATAACTCCCGTGGATGCGTCGGATAAAACGTTCAAGATAACTTCTTCCGACAGCTCGGTCGTCGAAGTCGATGAGTGGAATCCCGCAAGTATAAAAGCGGTAGGCGCAGGAACTGCGACGATAACCGTAACGTCCAACGACGGCGGGTTCACTGCAACGTTCGAAGTAACCGTTACGATAAATGAAATTACCGCAGGCGATAACCAACTGACCGTGTCGGAAGGCGGCAACTACTTGTTGTTTACGGGAGGGGAAGCTGGAAAAGAATATGTGTTTACGGGTAACTTCGAGGGACTCGGCGCAGTTAAGGACGGTAGCGTCGATTGGGAGAATTATTCTACGGAAGGAACGTTGACGCTGACCGCCGATTCGGAAGGAAAAATCTGGGTTTACGTATATTCGGACTTAGCGGGAACTAAAAACCTTAACGTTGCGTTATCGCAAGGCACGGTTACTCCCGAACCCGAACCCGAACCCGAACCCGCAGAAAACACAATCACCGTCTCGGGAGGCTACGGATATTATATTCTGAGCAGTCTCGGCACCGAAGGTGCGTCGTTTACTTTGGTCGGCTGTGAGGAAGATAAGACTTACAGTGTTTCCGCCCTTGACGAAAACGACGAAATAATTTCGGGCGTAACGATATACGTCGGAATAGATAGGGGCAACCCTGTTGAATTTGTTTACAGCGTAGGAATCAGGTCGATAAACGTTGAGTGCGCGGAAAGTTTGACTAACGTAACTATATACGTGGAAGAAGTCGAAAACGGCGGCGAGGACGATAAATTCGAAACTATTACGCCGGGCAGTGAAGTTAGCGTTAGCGGGGCAGATTATTGGACTCCTGTTGTTTATAAAATTGTTTTAGAAACAGGTACTTACAATTTATATGTTAACGGCGAAAAGTTAACGGCTATTGATGCTACGTCCGATGCGATTTTAGGTACGCTTTTCAATGATAAGGAAGTAGAGCCTATTGAAACTAATGACGGTAATATAAAAGTTACTTCCGGCACATATTACGTAGTTGTTTATGTAGACTGTAATTTTAAAGTTGAGAAAGCGGAAGAAGCGCCGCCTATTCCGGTTGACCCCGGTACCGAGCCTAAAGACCCTCCCGAAACGTACAATAAATACGATGAAACGTTGACTCTTGGAAATAATACCGTAACTTGCGATGCGTGGCAAGCTATTAAATTTTCTTTCAGGGGATTGGCGGGTGCGTCTTATAAAATTACGTCTGAGGCGTCGCTGGTTAAGATGAATAATTCAATCGACGATACCGACAATTCTGTAAGCGGAAAAGATATAACGCTTATTGCCGATGAGTACGGGTACGTGCATTTCCGTGCAACGTCGTTTGTTGCAGGTGATGTAACGATAAATATTGAAAAACTGTAAAACAAATCAAAAAAACAGACGGCTGTCAAGCCGTCTGTTTTTTTGACGGGTTTACGAAACTTATTTAAAAGCAGAAAATATAACGTAACTCACAAAACTTTGTGTGCAAGTTTCAATGCGAAAAATTGCCGATAAGTGTTTGATTTAATTAACTTTAATAATTATAATAAATTTCGTAATGAAAGCGAGCAAAACCGTAAATTTAACAAGCGGAGGAGTCTGGAAACTGTTGCTGGCATACTGTCTGCCATTATTCGGCAGCGCTATGATACAGCAGTTTTATTCTCTTGTAGACCTTATCGTGGTCGGGAATTTTGCGAAAGAGGGCGCGCTTGCCGTAGACGCGATAGGCAACGCGACTGTTATTATAAACGTGCTATTGGCGTTCGCGCTCGGCGCGAACGGCGGGTGCTCGGTAATCGTCGCAAAACATTTCGGTGAAAACGATAACCAGCGTGTCAGGGAAACCGTTAACACCGCGCTGATTACTTTTTCTGTTTTATGCGCTGTGATAATGTCGGCAGGTTTCGGGCTTGGCAAACCGTTATTGAACGGTTTGAGTGTGCACGGTTCTTATTTCGACGACTGTATTGCTTATCTGTACATATACGCAGGCTCTATGCCTTTTGTTTTTCTATATAATCTCGGTTGCGGTATCTGTTCCGCACTCGGCGACAGCAAAACCCCGTTCATATTTTTAGTTGTTTCGTCGCTCTTGAATATCGGGCTCGACTTTCTGTTCGTGTGCGTTTTTCATCTCGACGTTGCGGGCGCGGCTTGGGCGACGTTCATTTCTCAGGCGGTTTCCTGCATACTTACGGCAATAGTTCTTATTGTAAAATTAAAAAGCATTAAGACCGAAGAAAAACCCAAAATTTTCGATAAAAAGATATTTAAAGACTTGACTGTGACTTCCGTTCCCATAATATTACAGCAGAGCTTTATTTCATTGGGCAATTTTTTCGTCAGCAAGCGTATAAATCTGCTCGGCGAAGACGCGACTACAGGGTTCACTACCGCGTTTAAACTGATTTGTATGTCGAATATGGGCGTAAGCGCACTGACGAACGGGCTTTCGAATTTTGTTTCGCAGAATAAAGCGGCGGGAGAGTTTGCGCGTATAAAAAAGGGATATATAGCCGTAACCTGTTACGCGCTGTTGACGAGTGTTTTGTTTCTTGCCGTATTCGTTTCTTGTCCCGAATTTCTAACGAGGCTTTTCGTTCAGAAGGACAAGCTTACCGAGGAAGCGATGAAATGCTCCGTTTCGTTTATAGTTATAGTTTCTTGTTTCCTTCCTGTAATCTGTGTTAAAATCGTTGCGGACGGCGCTGTACGCGGAAGCGGCGGCAATCTAGGCTTTACGGTGAGTACTTTTATCGACCTGATTCTAAGGGTAGCGCTAGTCTATATTCTCACGGGCGTCGGGAAAGGTTTCGACGGAGTGTGCTGGGCGTGGGGGATAGGTTGGAGCATAAGCACGATTTTCGCTCTCGCCTTCTTGTTTGCAACTTTTCGAAAGTATCCCAAAACCGCGAATTTATAAATACTTACAATATGCAAAGGCGCGGGCTGACTAAAAGTCAGCCCGCGCGTTCCTATTTAAAAATTTAAAATTCTTTCAGTCCGAGAAGGTAATCGACTGATACGTCGTAAAATTTCGCCATATCTGCAAGCATAGATAAAGGCGGTTCGCGCTGTGTTCGGCGTCGGAGGGAGTATTTTTATGCTTATTCTGTGCATAGTGGGAACTTTAAATCTGATAATGGGTTTAATCGGCAAGATACTTTCGTTCGATATAGGCGGAATATTGCTGTTTGTACTTGAAATACGACATAAATTCGGATAAATCGGTTGCACAGCATAAAAAGGAAGACCGAACGGTCTTCCTTTTTTTTACCGTATTGCAAAATGCGCCGACTTTAAAACCCTTGACAAATCAGCGTAAAATATGGTATTTTTATTCTATGGAAAAATATAAGAAATACTCAAAACAGTATTTTCTTCCGAAAGAGCGGTGTATGGACTGGGCTGAGCGCGATTGTATAACAAAAGCTCCCGTCTGGTGCTCTGTCGATTTACGCGACGGAAACCAGAGCCTTGTCAAACCGATGTCAGAAGACGTGAAAGCAGAGTTTTTTAAACTGCTTGTAAAAATCGGGTTCAAGGAAATCGAAGTCGGGTTCCCTGCCGCATCCGAAACGGAATTTAATTTTATCCGCCGTCTGATTGATAGAAATATGATTCCCGACGACGTTTCCATACAGGTTCTCACGCAGGCGAGAGAACATATCATAAAAAAGACATTCGAGGCGGTTAAAGGCGCTAAAAACGTGATAATTCACTTGTACAATTCGACTTCCGCCGTACAGCGCGAACAGGTATTCAAAAAGGACAAGTCTGCTATAAAAAAAATTGCAGTCGACGGCGCGGAGCTTTTAAAGGAATTAACTGAAAAAGAGGACGCGGTTTTCCGTTTCGAGTACTCGCCCGAATCGTTTACGGGGACTGAACCTGAATATGCTTTGGAAGTTATAAACGCAGTGCTCGACGTCTGGAAGCCTACTGCCGAAAAGAAAGCTATTATAAATCTTCCCGCAACGGTTGAAAATTCAATGCCTCATGTATACGCGCGGCAGACGGAATATATTTGCAGGCATTTAAAACACAGGAACGAAACGCTGGTTTCGCTTCACCCGCATAACGACAGGGGATGCGCGGTCGCCGCCGCCGAAACGGGACTTCTTGCGGGCGCGGACAGAATAGAGGGCACGCTGTTCGGAAACGGCGAACGTACGGGAAACGTCGATTTGATAACTGTCGCAATGAATATGTTTTCGCAGGGAGTTGACCCGAAACTCGATTTTTCGGATATGCCGGATATATGTTCGCTTTACGAATCGTTTACGGATATGAGCGTTTATCCGCGGCAGCCGTACGCGGGCGGGCTTGTGTTCGCGGCGTTTTCGGGTTCTCATCAGGACGCAATCGCCAAAGGAATGGAATGGCGAGAGGAAAGAGGGTTTGAAAAGTGGAACGTGCCGTATCTGCCGATTGACCCTGCCGACGTGGGAAGAGTTTATGAAACAGACGTTATCCGTATAAATTCACAATCGGGCAAAGGCGGAGTCGGTTTCGTTTTAAAAGAATATTTCGGCGTGGATATGCCGAAAAATATGAAAGAGCAGATGGGATATAAAGCGAAGTCCGTATCCGACAGGCACCGTAAAGAACTTCGTCCGGAAGAACTTTATGCAATATTCGAAGAGAATTATATTGCTCCGCGCTGGTATTTCGATATAACGGACTGCCGCTTTGAAGAAGACGGCGGAGTGCGCGCGGAAATACGCTTTTTAGTCGACGGAAAGGAAGAAACGGTGAAAGCTTGCGGAAACGGAAGATTGGACGCTGTTTCGAACGCAATCAAAGAACGGTTCGATGTCGATTATGTACTGGACGGTTACGAGCAGCGCGCGCTGAGTTCGACGTCGCGGTCCAAGGCTATGTCTTACGTCTGCGCGACTGATAAAAACGGTGCGCATTTTTGGGGCGCGGGTATTGACGACGATATAATCAGAAGCTCGTACAAAGCGCTTGTGTCGGCTGTGAACAACCTTTTAAAAGGAGAAATATAAATATGCATCCCGAACCTATATTTGAGATTTTCGGACAGGGAGTTTATCTTTACGGTATATGTATGGCGGTGGGAATAATCGCTTGTTTCGGTTTTCTCGTCTTTACTATGCGATACAAAAAATTTAACGACGCTTCGTCGGACGCGATAATTTTTATCGGCGTTTTCGGCACGGGCTTCGGAATATTTTCGGCTATGCTGTTTCAGGCTACTTATAATTACATTGCCGACCCGTCGAAAGGTTTTGACCTCGGCGGAGCTATGACTTTTATAGGCGGACTGATAGGCGGCGTAGTGAGTTTCGTTGCGGTATGGAATCTTTACGTTTTCGTTATCCGCCGTTATACGAAAATCAAATGGCTGACAGCTGAGATGAATGCTGGACTTACCGACGCGCTTCCGTTTATTCCGATAGGAATAACCATAGCGCACGCGTTCGGCAGATTCGGTTGTTTCTGGGCGGGTTGCTGTTACGGTCTGAAAACAGACGCATGGTACGGACTTCCCTGCGCGGGCTATGCGAGCGGAAATTATATTCCCGCACAGCTTTTGGAAATGTTTTTCCTGCTTGCGCTCGGCGCGGTTATGGCGGTACTGTATTTCAGATTTAAATTCAATTATAATTTCGCACTGTATGCGATAGCTTACGGGGTATGGAGATTTATCATCGAGTTCGTTCGCGGCGACGTGACCGAGAGAGGCAAGCTTTTCGGTGATACGTTGTTTCCGTCCCAGATATGGAGCATCGTAATGGTAATATTCGGAATAGGCTATATATTCATACAAATGTACTTTTTCAAAAAGCTTATGAAGCACCCGGAACTTGCGGAAGAAAAAGCTCAGTCTGCAAAAGCAAACGCGGAAGAAAACGCATAAGAAAAATAAACTTTCACATACTTCTCTTAAACTATTTAGTTTTTTGAGGAGTATTTTAATGAAAGCAACCGGAATAGTGCGCAGAATAGACGAACTCGGAAGAGTTGTTATACCAAAAGAAATAAGGAGTACGTTAAGACTTAAATCCGGCGACCCGTTGGAAATATTTACGGACCGCGACGAGCTTATGCTTAAAAAGTATTCGCCAATCGCTTCTCTTGAAAAATTTTCGGAGGGAACTGCCAAATCTCTTTCCGATTTGTCGGGGCATATAGCGGTAATTTGCGATACGGACGAAGTTTTACACGCATCGGGTAGAGGTCAGCGCGTGTTTGACGGCAAAAGCCTTTCCGAAAAAATGGAAAAAATTCTCAGAGAGAGAAAGAGTTATATAGCGAACCTTTCGGAGGGAGGGGACGTGGTTCCCATTACTTCCGAGGGCGATAGCTTGGTAACGGCGCAGATAATAGTGCCTATCGTCTGCAACGGCGACTGTCTCGGTGCGGTTGCGCTCGTTTCGACAGAGCAGGGTGCGAAGATAGAGGCGGGCGCGTGCAAACTTGCGCAATTGTCCGCGACGATACTTGCAAACCAATTCGAATAATAAAGCCGAATTACTATCGTAACGCGCTAATAAATACTGAAAAACTCCGCACAATAATTGTGCGGAGTTTTACTTATGTTCAGTCAGAAACAGTCATTTATCAAGGGTGCGATAATAATTTCGATAGGAGGATTCGTTTCCAAACTTTTGGGCGCGATATATAGGGTTCCGCTTACGAATTTTCTCGGCGGAGTGGGAATGGGTATTTACCAGATGGTTTACCCGCTTTACTGTATTTTGCTTACGGTTTCGGCTTCGGGAATTCCGACGGGCATAGCCCGGTTAATATCGTCAGGTAACGGCAGAGGCGCGGAAAAGCAGGCGTTTCTGCTTTACGGCACAATAGGCGTTATAGGCACGTTTCTTATGTTTATGCTTTCGGCTCCGCTCGCTTACGTTCAACAGGAACCCGCCATAAAACTTTGCTGTGTAATGCTTTGCCCGTCGGTTTTCTTCGTGTCCGTTCTTTCTATCGTGCGCGGATATTTTCAAGGCAGAGGTAATATGTATCCTACCGCGGTGACTGAAATATCCGAACAGTTGATAAAAGTTATTCTCGGCTGTATTCTCGCTTACGCTTTCCGTTCTAATCTGCCTCTCGCGGTAGCGTCTACGTTGTTTGCGGTTACGGTAAGCGAAATGCTTTCGACTGTAATCGCGCTTGTTTGGTACTTTAAAAAACGCGCAAGACAGCCGCTTTTTAAAATCCGCTCCGTGCGTTATTCCGCGATAATGAAATATACCGTGCCTCTGACTTTGACTGCAATCGCGTTACCCGTAAGCCAGCTTATCGAAAGCATAGTCGCGGTCCGACTATTGCGCGGTATGACCGATAACGCGACTGCGCTTTTCGGAATTTTTTCGGGCTGTGCGGTAACTATCGTAAATCTGCCTGTTTCTGTAACTTACGGTCTTGCCGCGGCGAGCGTGCCGCAGATTTCCCCGCTTGCCGAAAAAGGCGATATTGACGGAGCTAAGCAAAAAGCGTATAAATCTCTTTTAATAACTTTTGCTATTTCCGTACCTGCGGCAGTCGCTCTGTTTGCTTTTGCGCCCATTGCGGTAAAACTGATTTTTGCGTCGCTCGGCGGCGGTGAGAAAACTTTGCTTATAAACCTCGTGCGAATAATGGCCGTAAACGCTGTTACTCTTTCTCTCGTTCAGACATCATCGGCTTGCCTGACTTCGCTCGGAAGTCCCGTAAAGAGTACCGTAACGCAGTGGATTTCCGCGTTTCTGCGCGTCGCGCTGACGGCAGTTCTTATTAAATTTGCTAATCTGTCGATAACGGGTGCGGCAATCTCGGCGAATTGCAGTTATTTAGTTGCGGCTTTGATAAATTTTTGGTATATTATCAAAGAGAAAAACATAAAAGGTGAACGCAATGAAAATAACTTTGATAGGCTTGGGAACGCGCAAAGGCGACTTGACCAAAAGAGCTGAAAACGCTTTAAAACGCGCGTCTAAAATTATGGCGCGGACGGGTAACGCCGAAGCTTTCAAAAGTCTTGAAGGTTTCGAAGTCGAAACTCTCGACGGACTGTTTATGTCGAGCCGTAATTTCGATTCGCTGAATAAAAATCTTGCTTCCGCCGTGATAGGCGCGGCTAAGATAAGCGACGTCTGTTACTGCGTGGACGGCGCAGTTTGCGAGGACGAAGCCTGTAAAATTATTATGAAAAGACACGACGATACCGAAATTATCGAGGGCGTGTCCAAGAGCGCAGCCGCAGCCGCAATTTCAAGGCTTGAAAGTCCGCAGTATACTGCGGTTTCGGCTTACGATATAAATACGTTGAAGAGTTGCCGCGCGGCGGTGGTTTACGATATAGACTGCGAATTCACCGCAAGCACCGTCAAACAGAAGCTGACAAAACTTTTCGGCGAGGAAACAGAATGTTCTTTCGTGCGAGGAGAAGAGTGCGTAAAGATAAAAATTTACGAAATCGACAGATTGAAAAGTTATGACTATTCCTGTGCCGTCGCAGTGGAAGAGAGCGGGTTTTTAACGAAGGACAGATATGATTACGACGACGTGGAAACGCTCATAAAACTTCTGCGCGCGCCCGACGGTTGTCCTTGGGACAGAGTTCAGACAAACGAAAGCATAAAGAGCAACGTTATAGAAGAGGCTTACGAACTTGCCGACGCAATCGAACGAGGCGACGACGATGGAATCGAAGAGGAAACGGGAGATGTTTTATTACAATCTGCTTTTCACTCTGTCTTGAAAGAGGAACAGGGAGTTTTCGACGGTTCCGACGCAATTACGCGTCTTGTAAAGAAACTCATTTTCCGTCACTCGCATATTTTCGGTAAGGACAAAGCGCGTGACAGCGCCGAGGCTTTGGGCGTCTGGGACAAAAACAAAACGGTCGAAAAGCACCAAAGCACTTTTAGCGAAACGCTCGAAGCGGTACCCGTTAATTTTCCCGCTTGTATGCGCGCGCAGAAAGTACAGAAGCGCGCTTCCAAAGCGGGTATGGATTTCTCTTCGACGGAAGCCGCTTCGGCTAAACTTTACGAAGAAGTGAAAGAATTGAAAGAGGCAATTTCCGCAGGTGATAATGAAGAGATTTTCAGCGAGGCGGGCGACGTTTTGTTTTCGGCAGTCAACGTCTGCCGTCTTGCGGGAGCAGACTGCGAAGACGCTTTAAAATCCGCCGTCAAAAAGTTTTCCGACAGATTTAAAGAATGCGAACGGCTGATTACGGCTGACGGAAAAGAAATGACGGCTTTAAAGGAAGCCGAACTCGACAAATATTGGATAAAGGCGAAAAATGCGGTTAAGTCAAATTAAAATCGGTTCGCTGACAACGCCGAACAACGTGTTTTTGGCACCGCTTGCGGGTTATACGAACGCAGTTTTCAGACAGATGTGTTTCGAGCTCGGAGCAGGTCTTACTTTTACGGAAATGGTAAGCGCGAAAGGGCTTTGTTACGACAACGATAGGACAAAAGAATTATTGACGGTAACTTCTGGTTATTCGGGGGTTAAAGCTTGCCAGCTTTTCGGCAGTGACCCCGAAGTTATGTCACGCGCCGCGGAGAGCGAGGCTGTTGCGGGTTTTAGACTCATAGATATAAATATGGGCTGTCCTATGCCGAAGATTTACAATAACGGCGAAGGAAGCGCGCTGATGAACGATTTGCCTTTGGCCTCGAAAATAATTTCTTCTGTTAAGAAAAGCGGTAAAGCGGTTTCCGTAAAATTTCGTATAGGTTTAGACGGCGGCAGGATAATTGCATCGGAATTTGCGAAGATGTGCGAGGCTTCGGGTGCGGATATGATAACAGTTCACGGCAGAACGCGAGATAGGATTTATGCCGGCGGAGTAAATTTCAAAGCTGTCGCACAGGCAAAAAATGCGGTCAAAATTCCCGTTATAGCCAACGGCGGAGTTTTCGATAAAGAAAGTGCGGAGCAGTTAATGCGTGAAACGGGCGCGGACGGAATTGCCGTCGCAAGGGGCGCTATGTATTCGCCCTGGATATTTTCAGAAATATGCGGAAAGCCGGTTCCCGACAAAAAACAGCTCGTTTTGCGTCAGCTTAAAGACACGCGCGAATATTTCGGCGAACGGTTCGCCTGCGTTTTTATGCGCAAGATGATTTCTTTCTACATAAAGGGCTCTCCGAATTCTTCGCAGACGAAAGTAAAACTATTTCAGGCTCGGACTACGGACGAGGTTGAAGAAATTCTTAATTTATTAGACTTAAAATAAAAACAGTATAAAATTATACTGTTTTTATTTTTATTATATTGTAATAATATATATTTACATTATAATTAAAACGAAACGTCAGCGGACGTAGCAATAATTTATAAAGTCAAAGGATTAAAAAGTTAAAAAATATTTAAAAAGGAGAAAATAATGAAAACAAAAAAATCAATATCGTTTATTTTGTTTGCGTTGGCGGCTGTAGTCGTACTTGCGTTGTCGTGCTTTTTTATCACGGCCTGCGACGACGATGAAAAGTTGGAAAAGTATAGAATAGAATGGAAAGTAGACGATAAAGCGTCGGTTAAAATCGCGGGCGGCGAGACTTTGCCTTCGGAATGGGTAAAGGACACGGAACTTGCGTTTACGGTTTCCGCGCCGGACGGATATAACATTTCCGTAAAGGCGTATTCCTTGCTCAGCGCGAAAGACGGCGCCTATAAATTTACCGTAAACAGGGACGTTACAGTAACGGTTACTTTAAGTAAAGTTCTTGACGGCATTACCGTAACGGGATTCGACGCGGACGCGCAGTATTACGACGAAGATACAATTCCTTTAACCGCATTTACCGTGACTGCAAATTATAAGCTCTGGGACGAAGTCGTAACTTCGGGAATATCTATTACATATCAGAACGGACAGAAATTAACGACGGGGGATACGCGGTTTACGGTAAACTTCGGCGGCAAGACTGCGGAAATTACGCTCAATAAAAAAGTTATATCGCCTTATACTTTCAATACGGCGGAACTTATACTCGAAGACGATGTTCCCGTTATAGTAGTCAACGGGGTTTATAACGCAAGCGGCGACGCGGCAACTGTCGAAGAGGGAGTAGTCGGATATATTCACGACGCTATGGAAAGAGGCACGTGGGTAACGAAAGAATTCAAAGCCGAAGCCAAGGCGGAAGAAGATAAAACTTTCGTTTTGAAATTGACCGTACTCGGCATTACGCCCGGACACCAGTATTTCTTCCACATTAAGGACGGTTCTGACAACAGTAATTTTACCTGCCCTGAGATTTTGAACGAATCCGTCGTAATAGGCAATAAAAACGAGGATATTTACAGCGGCACTATTTTTGACGACAGCAAAGCTTTGACCGATACCAAAGGCGCAAAATATTATATAGGTTTCTGCGAAGACTGGAATCCTACGACTTTAATGATTCATTACGAGTGGAAAGACGCGCCTAAATTTTCAAACGCAAGTCTGGAAGCTAAGGACGGAAAGCCTTATCTCGTATTTAACGGAACGGGAAAAGTTACCGAAACCTCTCTTTTGGAGTTTATCAATCACCTTGACTTAGAGGACGTCAGCAACAATAACGCTAAACTCGCCGATTACGTAAACGACAGCGCTGTCGCTTACGAGGGGGGGATTATTCTGGAAATAGATGCGGAAAACGGTACTTTCAAAGTATGTCTTCTCTTACAGGACAAAACGGAGGATGGTTCCGTCGTTAAGGACGGCGCTAACTTATTTGCCCATTTGGGTATGAAAAACGGCGATTATTATCCTAACGTCGGGCTGACGCCTTCCGACGCGAACCAGTCGATAACCTGCAACGGTTTGACGTTCTCTTTCACGGACGCGGATAAAATCGGGCTTACCCAGGATTGGCAGAAAGGACTGCTCTACATCAACGTAGCTGCGGCTACAGGAGCCGAACAGGAGTAATGTCATACTAAAATAAGAGTAAAAAACCAATATTAAACTTTCGGCGCAATTCGACGGATTGCGCCGTTATTTTTTATTTTTCGTCAGCTTATAAGCACTATAATACCTTTTGCAATGCAGGTCTATGTTGAACTCGCCCTGTTGGAAAATTTCTGTATGGATTTCACGCTTCTGTACTGCGCTAAGCTGACGTGCGGAAATCCCGCTTCGGTTTGGCGGGTGGCGGCGGCTTCGGTATTCGGCGCGTGCTTTGCCGTTGTATTTCCGTTGTTAGGACTGAGCGGTGTCTGGTCGGTTTTAGTAAAATTCATATCGGGACTGATAATTTGCCTTGCGGGCGGAAAGTTCAGAGGGTTTAAAGCATATCTTAAATTAACGGCGTTATTTCTTGTCTTTACTTTCGTACTCGGCGGAGCGCTGATAGCGGTATTTTCTCTTGCCGGGCTGGATTATTCGGCGGGAGAGGGATATATGCTGTCTTCCGTGCCGATAGGAATTCCTATGTTCGGCGCGTTTATACTAGTGATACTTGCGAGAAAGCTTGCTTTAAAACTTAAAAAGACGGACAAGTCGACGGTAAACTGTAAAATTTACTCCGGTGAAAAATACGTTGAGCTTTCGGGTTTTTACGACAGCGGGAATAAGGTGTATCATTCGGGACAGCCGGTAAGCGTTATACCTTTAATATCCGCCCTGAAAATTATAGACGAAAGCCGAATAAAAGACGAAGTAAAAATACATACTGTTGCAGGGAGTAAAAAAATCAAAGTATTCACTGCAGATAAAATAGAGATATACTCGGGAGAAAAAGTAAACGTCGTTAAAGGCGTAAAAATCGGTATAAGCCCGCGCACGGCAGGCACGGCGGTATTGCATCCCGACCTGATGGAGGATTAAATGTTTGAAAAAATAAAACACCTGTTATCTCTGATATTCGGTAGAAACACTCTTGATTATATCTGCGGAACGGAGGCTTTACCTCTTCCGTTTTCGCAGGAGGAGGAGAGCGATAAAATTTCGCGTCTGGAACGGGGGGATGAGCAGGCAAAGTCCGAACTCGTCGAGCATAATCTCAGACTCGTCGTATACATAGCCAAAAAATTCGAAGGTTCGGGGGTGGACGGGGACGACCTCGTTTCGGTCGGAACGATTGGACTTATAAAGGCTATCAACTCTTTCAAGTCTGAAAAAAATATAAAACTTGCTACTTACGCATCGAGATGCATAGAAAACGAAATTCTTATGTATCTTAGAAGAATGTCGAGATTGAAGCAGGAAGTGAGTTTCGACGAACCTCTCAATACCGATTGGGAAGGTAACGAACTTTTATTGTCAGATGTTATGGGAACGGACGCAGACAGTGTTTATTCCGATATCGAAGGCGGCGTGGAGCGCGAGCTGTTGCAGGCGTCTTTATCAAAACTTTCTCCGAGAGAACAGAGAATTATGCGTATGCGTTTCGCGCTCGACGGCGGAGAAGAGATGACTCAGAAGGACGTTGCGGATAAACTCGGTATTTCTCAAAGCTACATATCGAGGCTGGAAAAAAAGATAATTTCCAAACTCAAAAAAGACATATCGAAGCAAATCTGACATTTTAAGGCAAATAAAAAGCCGGAAAGGTTTAAAACATTCTGTACATATTCCGAAAAAGGGGGAAATAATATGTTACAGAAAGTTGTTATTTGCGGAGTGGACACGTCGGGGCTTCCGTTGTTGTCATCAAAGGAACAGGAAGAGCTTATGCTCGCAATCAAAGCTGGCGACGAGCCCGCGCGCGAAAGGTTTATAACGGGAAACCTACGCTTGGTTTTATCGCTCGTCAGACGTTTTTGGGCAAAAAATGCAAATGCAGACGACGTTTTTCAGGCGGGCTGCGTCGGACTTATAAAAGCAATCGATAATTTTGACGTTACGGTCGGCGTCAAATTTTCGACTTACGCAGTACCAATGATTTTAGGCGAAATAAAAAGATATCTTCGTGACGGCAATTCATTGAGAGTATCGCGTTCGATACGCGACACCGCTTATCAGGTACTGAAAGTGCGCGAAAAGTTGGAAGCGGACGACGAGGACGTAACCTACGACAAAATCGCCAAGGAAATGAACATCGCCGTATCCGAGGTGGCGTACGCCTTAGACGCTATTTCCGATCCCGTTTCGCTGTATGAACCCGTGTACAATAAATCGGGCGACACGCTTTTATTGATGGACCAGATATTCGACGTTAAAAACAACGACGAAGTATGGACGGAAAAAGCTGCTCTTTACGAGGCTATAAATCGTTTGGAAGGAAGGGAAAAGAAGATACTGTTTCTGAGATATTTCGAGGGCAAGACCCAGACCGAAATATCACAGGAAGTAGGAATATCCCAGGCGCAGGTTTCACGCCTCGAAAAGACCGCTTTGAAACAAATAAAAAGTTGTATTTCTTAGTAAAGAAGCGAACGGATGCACCGTTCGCTTCTTTAATTATTTTTTTAAGAAATTAATTGAATAAAAATTTATATAAATATCTAAAATTAAGTTTTTTAAAGTATATAATATGAAGTAGATATTTATATTATTGCTTCAAATTAAAATAAGAGGTGAATTATGTGCGAAAGAGAAGAATGTAAACGAGACGGTTTTATTAACGATTTTGAACAATTAAATATTTTTAAATTTATTAAAAATGATGCGCTAAAAGTTCAGGTAAAAACTATTATAAAAAATGTTTACCCATTTCTTAACGCAATTAATGGAGAATTTAAAGAATATACTATGCATGATATTGGACATGCTTTTCGTGTTGCAAGTTATATGGATAAGTTGGCATTAGGGATAACAGATAAAAGTATAGAATTGAACAAATCTAAATTTTCTGATTTTGATTTTGTTTTAATGATTTTATCTGCTGTGTTGCATGATATAGGAATGTATTATAATGACGAAGATAAAAATGAAATTATTAACGGTAATGAGGTTTATTTTAATAAATTTACTTTCAAAGGTGTAAGAAATGTTCTCAGGCAGAAAAATCCTAATACTACCGATAATGATGTGGTTCATGAAATTATCCGAAGATTACATCATCGAAGAGTCGTTAATTTTATAGATAAGAATGGTGTTGGGGATTTAATGAAATTAGAATATGAATTCCCTTATAAAGATGTGGTTTCAAAAATATGCATTGCTCACGGAGAAAATTTCAGCTATTTAAAAGAGCTGCCCTGCAATGATATTTACGGCGATTATCGATTTGATTCCAGATATATTGCTACTATTTTAAGAATAGCTGATTTATTGGATATTGACGGGCAAAGAACGCCTATGCTTTGGTATAGAATTAATAAGCCTGAAGGGTTTAGTAAGGCAGAATGGGAAAAGCATTTTATTATATCTAATAATGAGAAATTATTTCCTTCGGAAGATAAAATGAAGATTGCATTTTATGGAAAAAGTCAATCGCCTAAAATTCACCGTTTATTTTTAAGATATTTAGACGATTTAAGGAAAGAAATATCTAACGCAAATGATTTAATAGAAGAAGACCATTTTCACGATTTGAATATTTTAACAAAAATAGATAACAATGTGGAAACTGTTGGATTCGATTATGTCGATTTAAAACTTAATTTAGATTACAATTCGATTACGGAACTTCTTATGGGGGGTAACATATACCAAGATAAAAAGTTAGGATTAAGAGAACTCATTCAAAATTCAATCGATGCTTGTAAATTGAGAGAAGAAAAAGAAGTTAACAACATAATTGAGCCTTATCAACCGAAAATTATTATAGAAATATCAAAAAATAATAATTATGTAAGACTTATAGATAATGGCACAGGTATGGATTTTAATATAATAAAAAATTATTTTTTAAATGTAGGTATTTCTTATTATACTTCAGAAGAATTTCAGGATAAAGATTTGAAATATAAACCTATCGGTAAATTTGGTATAGGTTTTTTGGCGTGTTATTTGCTTTCTAAAAAAGTAACCGTTAAATCAAAATATTATTTGGGGGCAGATAAAATTCAAATTGAATTAGAAAAGGGAAGCGAATACATTGTTACTAAAAAAGACAATGAAGCCAGTTCTTCTATCGGAACAGAAATCGAAATGTCCTATATTGATTTTTTTGATGTTTTTAATGACATAGAAAGTTTAAGGACTTTTGTTGCAAGTTATTTTTTTACTGATATTCCTATTTTAATTGTGGATAGTGATAGAGAGGGTGAAAAGAAAATTGAATATGAAAGAGATGTGGATAAATTAAGGCAAGTTAAATTTAAAAATTTAAACGGTGAGTTTATAGAAAATATCATATGCGAAAAATATGATGATGAGTTAAAAGGAAATATATTAATCAAATATAAAGGGTTTGATTGTGTGGAGGAAAAATACGAAAGCAGTGAAAACGTTTATTTGTATGATAAAGCAAATAAAAAATTCTTTGAGACTAAATTTTCCGATTTGTTGAACGGGCAATATACTAAATTCAAATATCCTATCTTTAATAACGATGAATTGGTTGAATTGAAATCTAAAATTAAGAACCATAAAAATAAATCTAAAATCTATATAACATTTGCCAGAAAAAATAATTCTTTAAAAACTTTTTTTGTGCCCGAAGATGTTCTTTTGGCTTTTAATGATTTTGAAGAAGTTTTTGAAATTGATGATATAACTCTTCCGATTATTTTAAATAATAGCGGAATAAATTCTGTTGAAAATTCATTTGACGATACCTGTTATCCTTATAAAATCTTTAAAAACGGCTTAAAAAGTTTAAAACTTTTTTCGCTGAGATTTTCTAGATATTATAATGAGGACTCATCTGATAATTATAAAATTTATTCGTTATTTTACAGGGATATTTATGTTGAAAATTTATTTTTTAGAATTTTAAATCCTTTTAATTTCAAAATTATAGGTTGCTGTATTAATAACTTGGATTTATCGAATAGATTGGTAATGAATGTTGCTAGACAAGCTTTCTTGAAAAGGAAGCCTTATTTGGATAAAATAAAAATTGTTTTACTTAAACATTTTAGAGATATTGAAAGCAATAGCGATATTTTAAAAGTGTTTTTAGATTTAAAAATCGGTCAATTGGAAGCTGAATTATAATTTATTACACTCGAAAAGACCGCTTTGAAACAAATAAAAAGTTGTATATCCTGATTGATTTGTTATAAAACAGCCCGCCGCGTTTCTGCTCGGCGGGCTGTTTCGTATGGTAAATATTTGTTTTTTTATCTGTTGACAAATAAAACTTAATATATTATTATAATAGTGGTTTACAATGTAATGCTTTAAACCTAAAAGAGGATATTTAAATGCTTAAAAGAAGAATAATAGAATCTGCGATAATGGTTTTATGTGTGGCCGTGGTGGTTCTTATAATCGTATTTTATTCGATATTTGCTTCGGATAAGATATATTCAGAGAGCGCAAGCCATCTTACCGAGATTTACGGTCAGGTTAATATAAATTACAGTTCCACCGTACAGAGGAACTGGAACATACTCGGCGGTTGGGCGGATTACGTAAAGGAAAAAGCCGAATCCGCGGAAGATACGGGGAACAAAGAACTTACAGATTACATAGAGGCAAGAAAGAAAGACTGGGGATTTACTTACTTTTACTTTATCGACGAAAACGGCACGGGTGTCAGCCGCGACGGAAAGGTTGTCTGTACGTTCGAAGGTATAGAGGAATATATTCCTGTTCTGAAAGGCGACAGCGAAAAGGGAGTTGAACCAGACAATATCGTTATGGCTACGGAGAGGCTCAGAGACGGCGAAACTAGCACGACTACCGTAACGTTATTCGCTGTTCCCGTAAATATCAAATACGTAGGTCAAGATTATATAGCCATCGGAGTTACGTTTAATGCTACGGATATGAACAAGACTTTGGACATCAACGCTTTCAACGGCAGCGGCGTGTGCAGAATAGTTACCGAACAAGGCGGCGTACTGATGTCTTCCAACGGGAAAGAGGATAGTCATTATATAGATAATTTGCTTGCATCCGTTGAATTTACCCGCGGAAGCGCAGGCGATTTGCGCAACAATTTAAAAAACGGTAAATCAGGCGTAGCAATGTTCAAGTACGCTAAAATAGAATATTATATCGTTAACTTGCCCGTAGGTTTTAATAATTGGAGTATGATAGGCATAGTTCCCGCCGAAATTCTCAATCACAGTATGAATAATTTCAGGGCTGTTACCATCGGGTTTATGACGGGAATATTCTTATTGCTCGGTGCGGCGGGTGTAGGCGTAGTTTTTGCGTATCAGTTGAGGAGAGCAAAACAGAAAGAGTTGAATCTCAAACAGGAAATGAACGTGAAACTCGAACAGGCGCTCGATATAGCAAAGTCCGCCAACGAGGCGAAGAGCAATTTCCTTTCGAATATGTCGCACGATATAAGAACTCCTATGAACGCTATTATAGGTTTCTCTACTCTGCTTGCCAAGAACGCAGAAAAGCCCGATACCGTGCGCGAATACGTCAAAAAAATCACTTATTCGAGCCAGCATCTTTTAGGACTTATCAACGACGTTCTCGATATGAGCAAAATCGAAAGCGGAAAGACCGCCTTAAACGTAGAAGAATTTTCTCTTCCCGAATTGCTCGAAGCGCTGTATTCTATGGTTCTTCCGCAGACGAAAGCTAAAAAGCAGAATTTCGATATGCACACCAAGGGAGAGATACCCGAACGCATTTTGGGCGATAAACTTCGTCTTAACCAGATTTTACTCAATCTCTTGTCGAACGCTGTAAAATATACTCCGGTGGGAGGCAGTATTGCGCTGAGCATCGAGGAGATGGAGCAGAATGTACACAGACACGCTCATTTACGGTTCGTTGTTAAAGATAACGGACTCGGTATGAGCGAAGAATTCGTACAGATGATATTCCAACCGTTCTCGCGTGAACAGACAAACGCTAAGAAGGAAATTCAGGGTACGGGTCTCGGAATGGCAATTACCAAAAATATCGTCGATTTGATGGGCGGTACTATTTCCGTTGAAAGCAAACAGGGAGTAGGAAGCGTTTTCACAGTCGAACTTGAACTTGCGGTCGCCGAGGAAATGGACGACGATGATTTCTGGGAGCGTCATAATATTACGCGTGTGCTCGTCGTCGACGACGAAGAAGATATATGTCTTAACGTCAAAGAGCTTATGGAAGGAACGGGCGTCGATATATCTTACGCGATAAGCGGAATGCGCGCGATAGAAATGGTAAACGAATCGCGTGAGGAAAACAATAATTTCAACGTTATTCTCCTCGACTGGAAAATGCCTGAAATGAACGGCATAGAAACGGCTAAGAAGATACGCGAGATAGTCGGAACCGAAATTCCTATTCTCGTTTTGACTTCTTATAATTTCGAAGAAATAGAGGAAGAGGCGAAACAGGCCGGAATCGATTTCTTCCTGCCCAAGCCTTTCTTTATGTCTAATTTCCGCCGTGCGGTTGAACACGTGCGCGGTACCAAAAACGGCGATGAAACGGCTTCTGCTTCCGATACGTGTGCGGTTTCGCTGAACGGGCTTAAAGTGCTCGCCGCTGAGGACAACGAAATAAACGCGGAAATTCTTACCGAGTTGTTGTCCGACGAAGGTGTCGTCTGCGATATAGCTCATAATGGCAGAGAAGCGTTGGAAATGTTCGAAAAATCCGAACCGGGGAAGTACGATATAATCTTTATGGACGTACAAATGCCGGTCATGAACGGTTACGAAGCGACGCGTGCTATACGTGCATGCGGACACGAGAACGCGAAAACCATTCCCATTCTCGCAATGACTGCAAACGCATTCGACGAGGACGTCAAGTCTGCTTTGGATTCGGGTATGAACGCGCATATGTCGAAACCCATAGACATAGAGAAACTTAAAATCACTGTTGCGAAAATGCAAGGAAAATTATAATGAGTTCAAAAAAGAGAATTTTAATCGTAGACGATTCCGAAATGAACAGAGCGTTGCTGGAAGATATGCTGTCGGACGATTATGAAATTTTGGAAGCGGAGAACGGTATGCAGGCGGTAGCGATACTCCGCGAACGCGAACTTGATATTTCGCTTGTGCTTCTCGATATAGTAATGCCGGTTATGGACGGTTTTGAAACTCTCGCTATGATGAACAAGCAGGGGTGGATATCGCATATACCTGTAATTATGATATCAGCTGAAACTGCTTCGACTTATATGGACAGGGCTTACGGCTTAGGCGCGGTAGATTATATATCCAGACCGTTCGACGAACGTACCGTAAGACACCGCGTAAACAGTAACGTAATACTCGGAGAGAGCAGAAGAGAGCTTTCGTTAAGACTTACAGAACAGGTTTACGAGAAAGAAAAAGACAACCGCCTTATGATTGAGATTTTATCTCATATCGTAGAATTCAGGAACGGCGAAAGCGGACTTCACGTTTTGCACGTTCACGCGATTACCGAGCTTTTATTGAAAGCTCTTATGAAGAAAACCGACAAATATAGGCTTAAAGCTGCCGATATCACGCTGATTTGCAACGCGTCCGCGCTTCACGACGTCGGAAAAATTTCCATACCTTCGGAGATTTTAAATAAGCCCGGAAAATTTACCCCCGAAGAATTCGAAGTAATGAAAAACCATACCGTCGAAGGCGCGAAAATGTTGCGGGAAATACCGCTCCGCGAAAACGAGCCTCTTATTAAAATCGGTTACGAGATTTGCCGCTGGCACCACGAGCGCTACGACGGAAGAGGTTATCCCGACGGTTTAAAGGGAGAGGAAATTCCCATTGCGGCGCAGGTCGTGTCTTTGGCGGACGTTTACGACGCATTGACGGCAAAGCGCGTTTATAAGCCCGCTTATTCTCCCGAAAAAGCGATGGAAATGATTTTAAACGGCGAATGCGGAGCTTTTAATCCTCTGTTGTTGGAATGTCTTAAAGACAGCGAAGAGTTGCTTAAAAAAGAGCTGACAGTGCTTTCGATGGGTAACGCCGCCGATAAAGAAATTCAGAATACCGTTGCAACCGCTTTGAAAACGGGAGGAACAGACGTCTCCAACAGAACGATAAGACTTCTCGAACACGAGCGTATGAAATCGAAAATTCTGTCGGATTTATCGCGCGAGGTTATGTTCGAGTATTCGGTGTCGCCAGAAATGATAATTCTCACCGACTGGGGCTCAGAGTATCTTGGAATGCCTATAAACATTATGGAGCCGAGAGATAGCGAATTCGGTACGAAATTTTTCAAGCGCAAAGATTTTTCTTCGGTTCTCGACAAACTGAGAAAGACCACTCCCGAAAATTCTGAAATAGCGGAAAAATACGCGCTTACTATCAATGGGGTTAAAACCTGGTGCAAAGTTATAGCCAAAGCTATGTGGTCGGATACAGAACCCCCCGAGTACGAGGGCGCAATCGGTAAGATAATAGATATAAGCGAGGAAACGGAAGAACTTAAACATCTTGAAGAAAAAGCTAACCTCGATTTCAGAACGGGTCTTTTGAACCACGAAGCGGCGAAAGAAAAAATAACCGCTCTGCTGTCGTCGGGCCGCGGCAAGCAATACGCTCTTGTGTTCTTCGATCTCGACAATTTTAAACAGGCGAACGACGTTTACGGACATTTGTTCGGAGACGAAGTACTCGAATATATTGCGGATACCGTAAGAAAAAATACCCGTAGCTCGGATATTGCGGCACGAATGGGCGGAGACGAATTTATAATTTTTATGGGATACAAAGGTTCTATCGAGCCTCAGATAAATAGAATTTTTTCCGCGCTTACAGGCGAGTTCAAGGGTTTCCCTATAAAAGTAAGTATGGGAGTCGCTTGCGTTGACGGCGGAGTACAGGACTACGATACTCTGTTCGAAATGGCTGATAAAGCGGCGTATTCTATTAAACGAAGCGGTAAAAATTCGTATCGTGTTTACGATGAATCGTTGAAGAACGTCGTTACGGATAGAGAATAAACGGGAGGTAATTATATGACCGTTAAAGAATGTTATGAAGTTATGAAAGGCGACTATGACGATGTACTGTCAAGACTCAGAACAGACGAAAGAATAAAGAAGTTTCTTTTAAGAGTTCTTGACGATATGTCTTTCACGCAACTGTGTAACGCTTTGGAGAATAAGGACGTCGAAGAAGCTTTTCGCGCGGCGCATACGCTCAAAGGAGTGTGTAAAAATATGTCGCTCACGAACCTTGCTTATTCGTCTAGCAATCTTACGGAAGCTTTGCGCGGGAAAAAAGATTTCGACGACGATATAGACGCACTGTTCAAAAAAGTAAAAAAAGATTACGCGCTGACAATGGCGTGTATCCAAATGCTGTAAATATAAAAAATTAATGCAAACATATTGCAATTTTCAGTACGGTATGTTATAATTATCTACGAATAAAGGAGTAATATAAAAATGTTACAGAAGTCTAAATTGAAAAAGGGCATTAACGCCAGCAGAAAAAAGATTGCGCTTTTGGAGCAGAAGCGTACCCGTTCTCAGGCGGCTTTGGTTTACGCCCTTTTGAACCATACTACTCCCGCCGACAGCGATATCGAATACTTCAATCAGTTCACCGTTCAGATTGAGAACGAACGTGCGCATATGCACGAGCTTATGGCGGAGCTGGAAAAACTCGTTTAATTATCTGTAAATTATTATCAAACGGATTAAAACGGCGGAGAGCGGAGAAACGGCTCGCCGCCTTTTCCGCTTCCGTTTTGAAAGAAATTAAAAATTTTTTGCAGAATTTTAAATTTTGCGTATATTTAACGCGTATTCCGTCAAATAATTTTGTGTGGACAATAAGTTTACAAATAAACAAAGAAGTGATATAATATGAAAAAATTCGACAAGGAGGACGGCAGATGTTAATTGCGGATTGGATAGCAATTGCTTTATTGGCTCTTTTTGCATTACTCGGTTTGCTTTTGGGCTTCGGTAAAGGACTTCGTTTCTTTACGAAAGGTTTTATCGGTTTCATAATTTCCATATTCATTTGTTACAGTCTGGGCGGATTTATAATCAAAATAGGTTTCGTAGACAATCTTTTAGTACAATTCAGGGGACTGTTCGAGGGCAAAGAGGAATGGTATTTTAAATTTCTTCTTGCTATACGTATCGACATAATCGTTTATTATTTAGTGCTGTTTATAGTAGTACAGATATTACGAATAATAATCGTAAAGATAGTTTCCAAAGTATTCGAGATAAAAAACGTATTCCTCGAATTTTTAAACAGAATATTCGGTCTTGTACTCTTCTGTGGAGTAATTGTCTTATTCACGATGATTGTTTTCCAGATTATTTATATTATCGGCGGTTCAACCGCGGAAAGCTTTACTTCTATGATTGCGGGAAGCAAGTTAAAACTTGACTGGTTCTACGAACACAATCCGCTTGCAAAAATTGTAGAGTTGTTGTTTAAACTCGAACTGAGAATACCTGTGCAGGTCTGAAATTAAAAACAAATAATGCGGCAAGCAATATTTTATTGCTTGCCGCATATATTATTATAAATATTTTTTTGAAAGTTATTATGGAATTTAATTTTTCTCAGCTCAAACAAAAGGACGTAATAAGTTTAAGCGACGGCAAAAATCTCGGAAAGGTCTGCGATATAACCGTTTCTTATCCCGAAAATAATTTTACGGGTATAACCGTTACCGGTTGTAAAGGATTCAGATTTTCCAAACAGGAAATTTTTATTCCTATAAAGCAGGTTGTGAAAATAGGCGAGGACGCGGTACTCGTCAGAACGGAACGCGAAAAATGTCCTCCGCCCGAACCTCCGCGCCCGCCCAAGCGCCCGCCGAATAATTGCCCTCCGCCCTGTCCGCCTGACAGACGCAGTTACGACGAATACGAGTAAACCGTTCGGTATTTGAGTATGTCTGCATTCAGTTGTATTGAATTGGCGAAATTAATTAGTAAGTTTGCCGTTAAATTTTTGTAATTTTATAATATATTTTCTAATTTTAATCTGTATCCGTCGGGGAGATTTTTAGCAATCTCCTGTAATACTTCTATTTTGCCGAGCGCAAGTTCATATTGTCCGCAGTAAATAAGTCCGCAGGCTTCGCTAAGCCAATAGTCTACATATGAAATATCGTTGTGCGGGATAAAAATGTGAAGTTTTTTCTTTTTGTCCGACCATAGACTTCTCACCGCGTAACCGTCTTCGCGGTTCGCGGTTTCGTCCTCGACTTTTCTGTAAAGCGTTTGGAGCGCGTCGTGAAAGTCTTCGAACTGTTTTTTCATATAAAGGTCTACGCCAATAAAGAGAGCAAGGCAAAGAATAAAAGCCACGAGCGTATAAATTATAGATTTTACCATTCTCCGCGGACCTCCATATTTAGTATTCTGTATTTTTCACCGCGTTTCTGGAAATAAACTCTGCCGTCGCCGTTGACTGTCATAGCTACTACTTCCTTAAGTTTGGTTTTCTGCTCTTTCAAAAATTTATCGAGACTGTCTTGCCCGATTCCGCACGCGGTAAGATTTTTTTTGTCTGCTTTTCCGCTTTCTATTAAAAGAAGCGACAGAGAAGAAGAGGAGCGTTCGGGATTTTCGAGCGCGGAAAAACTTCCGTTTGCTTCGTATAAACCGTAGTAGACGTCGTCGAGAGAAAAATAACCCGCAACGCGCATACTTTCTATAAGGTCGCTGACATCGAGATTGTTCTTTTTAAGCTGATATTCGTCAATGCCGTTTTTATTTATCACTACCGACGGTTTTCCGCATATAGCCGTCTTGGCGGGTTTAAAAAGCAAATCCAATATAACTACTATCTGGTGAAGAACGAATATTGCGACAATGGCAATTATTCCGTAAAGCAACGGAATAGAGGAGTCCGCCATAGGAATACAGGCGAGCTCCGCAATTACGAGTGATATTACGAATTCAAACGCCTGCATTTCGCCGATTTGGCTTTTTCCCATAAGGCGCATTATAAAAAGCAGTGTAATAAATATAATCGCCGTGCGAATAAAAATCAGAGCCATAAAATAAGTTTGTACAAAATTATTTTCAATATTCTTGTAAATTGCCGCTTCGGTATGTTATAATGTTTCGGTGAATAATTTAAGTACCGAGCCGACGCGTAAAATTTTAGACAGGCTCGGCAGTCCCGATAAAAAATTAAAAATAATTCATATAGCAGGTACTAACGGTAAAGGCTCTACCGCAGAATTTTTTACAAACGTTCTTATTTCCGCGGGGAAAAGGACGGGAACCTTCACTTCGCCTTTGGTTTACTCCTACAACGACCAGTTCAAAATAAACGCAACTTGCCTTTCTGATAAGCAGATTAAAAAATATTTCGGACAGGCGAGAGCGGTCTCCGACGGCATCAATGCGTCTGAATTCGAAATTGAAACGGCGGGAGTATTGTACGCTTTTTATAAAGAGGGCTGCGAATGGGCGGTAATAGAGTGCGGTATGGGCGGTCTTACGGACGCAACGAATGCGGTTTTCAGAAAAGAACTTGCCGTCATAACTTCCGTATCTTTGGAGCATACGGATTATTTGGGCGATACGGTTACTGAAATTTGCAGTCAGAAAGCGGGTATTATAAAAAACTGTCCCGTTGTCGTAAATTCTTACCAGTCCGAAGAAGCTAGACGGTATTTCGAAAAACTCGGTACAGTGTTTGCGGATTTAAACCTCTGTAAAGGTTATGAAATCAATGCGTGCGGTAATTTACAGCCTTACAATGCTGCAACGGTTATAAAAGGCGCGGAAATTTTAGGACTTGACGGGAAAGCTGTTTACGAAGGAATAAAAAATACGCGTCCGTGCGGAAGACTGGAAAAATTCGAAGTTTGCGGACGGAGCTATATTCTCGACGGCGCGCATAACCCGTCTGCTTTCGAGCCTCTTGCAAATTTTCTCGGACAGCGCAAGGGAAAAAAGATTATAATTTTCGGTTGTCTTTCCGATAAAGATATAGAAGGAAATCTAGGGCGCTTAAAAGGTCTTGCGGACGGGATTATTGCGGTTGCGTGTACGGGTCCGCGCGCTAGGAGTTTATCTGAAACGCGCTCTGTCTGCGAAAAGTATTTTGCCGACGTTAAAACAGCTTTAAGCGTAACCGACGCTTTGGCTGCGGCTGATGCGCCGACAGTGGCGGTCTGCGGTTCGTTTACGCTGTTGAAGGAGGCAAAAGAATGGATAGAGAAAAGGCTATAAAAGCAATCTAAGATTTGCTCGACGCGCTCGGCTAAGACAGAACGCGCGAAGGGCTTAAAGAAACTTCGAGAAGGGTTGGGGATGCGTTTGCCGGATTGATTTCTATCGAATGTGAAACTGCCGAAAGTTTTATGGACATATGCTAAGCCGAGCATATGTTTAATACATGCCGATGTAACAAAAAGTTAAGTAAAACGATTTTGTTCAGCATTGCGGGCGAGTTCCCCGAAGAAAAGATTATAAAAAAATGATTATAGGAAAAGAAATATTTAAAAATTACACTTATGTTATGGCGATAGTCAATCTCACGCCCGACAGTTTCTGGAAAGAGAGCCGTAACGACGAGTATACCGTATTAAAGACGGTTGAAAAGGCGATAAAAGACGGAGCGGCTGTGATAGATATAGGCGCGCAGTCGACAAGACCGGGATATACCGAAGTTTCCGCCGACTGTGAAATATCTCGTTTCGAACGTCCCTTGAAGCTTATAAAGCAAAACTTCGATATTCCCGTTTCGGTAGATACCTATTTTTCCGAAAGCGCGGAAGCCGCGTTATCTCTCGGCGCTGATATGATAAACGATGTTTGGGGGCTTGCGCACGATGAAGATATGGCGGAAGTAATAGCAAAACACGGCGCGTCCGTATGCATTATGCATAACGCCGAAAAGACGCTTTCGGGTGATATTTTCTCTCAGATAGTTTCGTTTCTGAAAGACGGAGCGGTTCGGGCTTTAAACGCGGGAGTAGATAAAGATAGAATCTGCCTTGACGGCGGAATCGGATTTGCAAAGACGCGCGAACAAAATCACGAACTTATGAATGGCTACGAAAAACTTTCCGTTCTCGGTTATCCTTTGCTGTTAGGTACGAGCAGAAAATCAATGTTCGGCGGAAATGCGGAGGACAGGCTCCCGCAGACGGTTGAAAGCACGCGTCTTGCGGTAAGAAAAAAAGTATTGTTCGTCAGGGTCCACGACGTTAAGGAGAACGTTGCGGCGATAAAGGAGGAATATGAACGCAATTAAAATACGCGCGCTCGAAATTTCCGCCTGTCACGGCGTAAACGATTTCGAAAAGACGGATAAACAGAGCTTTGTTTTCGATGTCGATATTGAAACGAACTTTTTCAAATCTTTTAAAACCGACGATATAAACGATACAATCAACTATTCAAAAGCGTGCAGACTTATTACGGAAATAACGGAGAACAATGTATTTAATCTGATTGAAAAACTTGCATATGAATGCGTGTTCGCATTAATGGAAAATTTCGAAACGGCGGAAAAGGTAACGCTGACGGTTTATAAACCCGACGCACCTATGAAAAGAAAATTCGAGAGCGTAGCGGTTACCGTGAAATGCGAGAGAGAAAAAGCTTACCTCTCTCTCGGTTCGAGTTTGGGAAACAGGGAAGAACTTCTCGGTGAAGCGATAAAAAAACTTGATTCGACGCGCGGAATATCAGTTGAAAAAGTTTCCGATTACCTCCGTACTCAGCCATACGGAGGAGTGGCAAAGAATGAATTTTTAAACTGTGCCGTCTGCGTTTCGACGTTTTTGACTCCGCATGCTCTGCTTGACGAAATACACCGCATCGAATCGGAATGCGGCAGGGTGCGCACCGTCCGTTGGGACGATAGAACGCTCGATATAGATATAATATTTTTCGGCGGAAAAACAGTCTGCGATGAAACGCTGACAATTCCGCATCCCGATTACGAACAGCGCGATTTTGTTAAAATTCCGTTGAAACAAATTGCTCCTCATCTGTTAAAATAAGTATTATGACAAAAAATCTTTGTGCAATTTGCACAAAGATTTTTAAAAAATATATACAAATTATATTAATTATGTTATAATCGTCAGCAAGCGGACAGACCCGATAACAGTATTAACGGCGATAAATCGGACAGCCGCCAGGAGAGTGTAATTTGGAAAAGATAGGCATTATAGATTTAGGCTCGAACTCTGCAAGACTCGTAATAGTAAATCTATTCGCGGACGGCTATTTCATGGTAGTCGACGAATTAAAAGAAAGCGTAAGGCTTGGGCAGGATATGGAGCGCGACGGATTTTTGAAGCCCCAACGCGTTGCCGAAACCATTAAGACGTTAAAGATGTTCCGAAAGCTTTGCGACGCAAGCGGAGTTACGCGCATAATAGCGGTAGCGACCGCGGCGGTCCGCCGTGCCAAAAATCAGCGCAGTTTTCTTGATGAAATTCAGGCGAGCTGCGGAATTAAGATACGAGTTTTAACTGCCGAGGAAGAAGCGGTTTACGTTTACCGCGGGGTTATAAACACTATGGACGTGCCTAAGGGAATTATTCTCGAAATAGGCGGCGGTTCGACCAAAATCGTTTATTATAACAGACGCAATATATTAAATCACGTAACCTTGCCTTTCGGCGCGGTTACCCTTACGGGCTTGTTTAGCGAAGAAGGTTTAAAACCAGAAGAAGTTGCGAAAAAAATCGAAGAATTTTTTATAGAACAGCTTAAAAAAGTCGAATGGTTACTCGAAATCGACCCCGACGTGCAGATGATAGGCGTAGGCGGTTCGTTCAGAAATCTTTTCAAAATAAGCAAAATGGTGCATAAATATCCTTTGGACAACGTGCATAACTACACTATGCTGACGGAAGATTTTATGCCCGTTTACGATATGATTAAAGTTCTCGACCTCGATAAAAAGAAAAAAATCAAAGGTCTTTCGGCTGAGCGCGCAGATATTCTACCGGCTGCTCTTGCGATAATCAAGTCGTTTATCTCGTTCTTCAAATTCGAGAGGTTTATTATGTCGGCGGCGGGGCTGAGAGAAGGAATTATGTTCAATCAGGCTCTTCCGATAACCGAAGAAAAGCCTATTTCGGACGTTTTGAATTACTCGCTTACGACGCTTGTAAAATATTACGGCGTAGATGAAAGGCACGTTGAACACGTCGTAAATTTAAGTATACAGCTTTTTAAACAGTTGAGAGTGTTGCATAAATTCCCCAGACAGTATCTGAGAGTTTTGAAAATTGCCGCTACCCTTCACGACTGCGGACAGCGGATGAAATTCTATAACCACCAGCGCCACAGCTGTTATATGATTTTAAATTCCAATCTTTACGGCGTATCGCACAGGGATATCGTGCTCGCCGCGTTCACGGCTTGCTGTCATAACAGAGAAGACATCAATGCTTACGATTGGGCTCGTTACCGCGAAATACTTAACGAGGATGATATAGAAATCGTCAAGCGTCTCGGGATAATGCTCAGAATCGCCGAAAGTCTTGACAGGGCAATGTCGGGTACGGTGAAATCTATAAACTGCGATATTCTCGGCGATTCCGTTATAATGAAGACGGAAGTGGAAGCGGACGCAACGCTTGAAATCCGTAATGCGATGTTGGCGAGTGCTGAGTTCAAAAAGTGTTTCCATAAAAATCTTGAAATTTTGTAATTTACGCGGGAACTGCAATGCTCCCCGCAACGTAAAATATTTGAACAATGCCGCTCGGTAAGCGGCATTTTAATTAACTTCAATGAAATTTATACTTGCAAGTGCATCTCCGAGAAGAAAGGAACTGCTGTCGTTGGTAATTCCGTCTTTCGAAGTATTGCCCGCAACGGCGGAAGAAAAAGTTAATATTTCGATATTCCCGGAACAGACGGCTGTATCTCTTGCGGAAAGCAAGTGTGACGAAGTGTTTGAAAATCACGGGGATTCGACTGTAATCGGTTGCGATACGGTAGTAGTGTTCGAGGGCGAAATTTTGGGTAAGCCGAAAGATGAAAACGACGCTTACGCTACATTGAAAAGACTTTCCGGCAAAACACACTACGTCGTTACTGGCGTTTGCGTCAGGAACAAAAACAAAAGGCTTTCCGGTTTTGAAAAGACGGAAGTGAAATTCAACGTGCTTTCGGACGATTTTATAAAAAATTATGTTGACGGAGGTTCGCCTCTCGATAAAGCTGGAAGCTACGGAATACAGGACGGCGGTATTGTAAAGGAATATTTCGGCAGTTATACGAACGTTGTCGGACTGCCTGTTAATCTTGTTAAGAAAATGCTTGAAGAGGTATGTTAAGATGACTGCGCTTGCAATTGATTTCGGTTCGTGCGAAACTAAAATATATATCCCTGGCTGCGGAGTCGTGCTCAAAGAAGCTACCTGTATTGCCGTCGAAGAGGTTAACGACGGCGGAGAAAGGGTTCTGAGCGTAAAGGCTTTCGGCGACAAAGCGCGCGCGCTTTCAGGAAGAGCGGCGGTCAATACTCATATATTGAATCCCGTATTTGAGGGAGATATAGTACACGAAAATCTTGCCGCTTGCCTTTTGGAATACTTTCTCGAAAAGGTAGAAATAACGCGTAAAAAAGCCAAGCGCGCAGAGGTACTGTTTATACTTCCCTGCGGCTGTAAACCAGAATTGAAAGAGAAATATAAAAGACTTGCAGACGAATGTAGAATAGGCTCGGTGTTCTTTACGCTGACGCCGTTTGCCGCCGTACTCGGTCATAACACTGCAATAAACGAAAGCACGCCGATGTTCTGTCTGGATATAGGCTACGGCATAACTAATATAGCCGCGCTTTCGCAGGACGGACTTATCGCGGGAGTCAACGTCAATCTCGGCGGAGGAAATATAGACGTACACATAATCGACGAATTTGCCGACAACCGCAATTTGAAGATAGGCGCGTTGACTGCGGAACGTCTTAAAAATACGGTGGGCAGTCTTTTGAACGACGACAATAAAATGACGATAGCCGACGGAAGAGAGATTTCGAGCGGAGCACCCGCACAGATTGCCGTCAATTCATCGCAGATTAAGGAAATAATAGAAACATACGTCGATAAGATTCTTGAATACGTTTCGGCTGTAATGGCAAAACTTCCTGCTGAGGTCGCCTCGGGAATTGTGCGCGGAGGAGTTTATCTTTCGGGCGGACTTATTAAAATGGACGGGCTCGCGGAGTATATAGAAAATAAACTCGGTATAACAGTAAACTTATCGGAAGAACCCCAGCTTGCCGCCGTGATAGGCGCGGGTGCGATAATGTCGAACGATTTATTGTTCGAGCGTTTTGCTTCCGAATAAAACGTTCAATTAAAAGAATAACGGCGGACTTACGAGTCCGCCGTATTTTCTTTGACGCAGTTTATTTTGCATTTTCTTTTCTTTAATACATATTCGTATATGCACACTCCTGCGAGCGTTCCGCCAATAAGAAGCACGGACATTACATACCAGGTCAGGTAAGTGTTCGGAATAAGCGGTTTGCCTATGAACATAGCCGTTTCGAATCCGAGCGCGTCTATTAAAAATATTCCGAAACACATAAAGAAACATAATCCGATTGGGAACGCGTAAAACTTTTTAAGCGAAGGTTTTACGTAACCTGTTATAATCATTAGCACGGAAATATACAGCGCCGCGCCGTGGTGGAGCATACCGGATATAGTCGCGTGGTACATAAAGCTTGAGGCCTGACCTAAAAAGTCGGGATAAAAAGTTACTATTGCGCCGCCCCAGAAAGAGATATAGCAAAGACAGTGGAACGGTAGCGCGTCGCGTTTGCAGGCAAGAGCGCAAATAGCCAGACACAGGCTCGACAGACCGCAGAAACTGTCGGGAATAAGGAACCAGGCGCTGTGTTTATGGATAGCTATTGAAATTCTGTTCCATATTATGAGAACGAGAAGAAAACCTCCGAGACATTTAATTAAAATATCGAGAGTTTTTTCTTTTTTGACTTTAAGTTTAATCGCAACGATAGTCCCTGCGAAGACCGCAAAAAATAAAAAAAGATATATAAGATGTTCCCAGCCGAAAACGCGGGGAGTATAGGGCTCAGGCATTTTTTCCTCCGTATAAATTTATTATATCACCGTTTGAAAACTTTTACAACAAAACCGCCGCATTTATATGCGGCGGTTTACGTTTTTACTTAATTTTTATCTTTGAATGACGCGACGTAATCTTCATCGACAGGTGTATCGGTCAGAGCGCAGTGCATACGGTAAGCAAAATACGAGTAACCTTTTGTGGTAGGGTGTACGCCGTCTGCGTAGTTTCCGTTCATATCCTTTGTAAATTCGTGCATATCGATAAGCGTAAGAGCGTTGTCTTCGGCAACCTGCTTCTGCGCGGGAATTACGATGTTTTCGATATTCCCGTTACTTATTTCGTAAGCCGAGCTGTATGCATAAGGAGAGGTGGCTATATAAATCTCTGTCTTGGAATTGATTGAGTATATATCTTCGACTAACGCGGTAAAAGCCTGAATCATTGAATCTACGGTTGGAACCTGATATGTTTTCGAATCGTTCGAACCGAGCATTATGATAGCTTTATCCGCTTTGAACGACATCATTCCTCGGTATTCTGCCGTTTTACGGTAGGGGTCGTCCGCGCTGTCGCGCGCCGTTGCACCGCTCTTTCCGAAGTTCATAACGTTGTATTTTCCGCCGAACAGTTTCTGTAACTGCGCGGGATAGCTGTCGGTGTAAGAATCGTCTGCGTTTGCGCCGAAAGTAACGGAGTCGCCTATGCAGGCGATTTTTTCGACTTCGGCTTTGCCTTCGTCGTCTACGGAACGGAGTTGAAGGTAACAGTCGCCGTACCAGACTTTAACAGCCATATAATTTCCGGTCGTAAAAGTTTCTCCGCGTTTATGGGTAAAATCTCCGTTTTCCGAAACGTTTCCGCCTTTTTGCAAGTCTTTGAAATTGACTTTGCTATCGTTGACGGTAACTGAAATACTGCATACTTTTTCCTGCGAAGTCGAGAATTTAACTTCGAATTTGTTCCAGTCGTTTGTTTTGTAAGCGGTGGTTTGCTTTTCTGCACCCGAGAGCATTTGCGCCGTATCGGACGCGGTCATATATAAGACGTCGTCTTTATATATCATTTTGTAACAGTTTACTTTCGTATTGTCCGTCGTATCGGCAAGAAACCATATCTGCCAGTTCGCGGAACCTTTAAGCATAAAGGCGAGCGAGCCGTCGGAATAGTCTTTTCCCAAATCATAAGCCTGGTTCGCGTTATGGAATTTAATAGTACCGTCGTCGAGCGAATAAGGGGTACCTCCCGAATCTTTAACGGAACCGTTAGTCATATAAACCCAGTTTTCAGCTTTGAACATAGGGTCGTCTGAATAGGTAACGCTTTCCTTGTCGCCCTTGTTGCAGGCCGAAATACAGCAGACCGCTAAAAAGCAAGTAACCAGACAACAAGTTAAAATTTGAAGTTTTCTCATAATTTACTCCTCGCAAAGATTATAACACAGTTTTTTTATTCGGTCAACATATGAACGATAAATTGCCTGTTGACACCGCAGGCAGAAAAATGATATACTTACAATATAAAACGTGAGGGAATTTATATGCGAATAAGAAATCTGTTATTGGGGGTTTTAATCGCGGCTTCGGCGGTTGCCGCAGGCTGTACGGTGAATGAACAAAAAAAAGAAAAAGCCGAGTACGCGGAAAATCTTACGGTAAGCGTAACGGGCGGTAAGGTTACGGGAGTAAAGACGGAGGACGAAAAGGCGGCTGTTTACAAAGGCATACCTTTTGCTGCTCCGCCTGTCGGCGAATTGAGGTGGAAAGCTCCTCAGCCCGTATCGGAATGGGAGGGCGAGCTCGATTGCTCGCTCTGGGGAGCAAACGCTTTGCAGGGCGACGCGTCCGTGTTTTCGTACTGGACGGAAGAATTCGTTCAGGATGTCGACCCCGCGCATTACCGCAACGGAATAATTTATTCGGAGGACTGTCTGACTTTGAACGTCTGGTCTTCGTACGGCGTAACCGAGAATAAGCCCGTGCTCGTGTATATCCACGGAGGCGGTTACAATTCGGGCGGCGCTGCCTGCGAAGTTTACGACGGGCTCAACGTTGCTTTAAAAGACGTGGTTTTTGTCAGTATACAGTACAGGGTCGGCGCGCTCGGATATATGGCGACCGACGCGCTTAAAGCCGAGAACGAAAACGGCAGCGCGGGCAACTACGGACTGCTGGACCAGATAGAAGCTTTGAAATGGGTACAGGAGAACATAAAAACTTTCGGCGGCAATCCCGAAAACGTGACCGTAATGGGACAGTCTGCGGGTTCGGGTTCAGTAAACGCGCTTATAGCTTCGCCGCTTGCCGAGGGGCTTTTCAAAAACGCGGTAGCCGCGAGCCATAACTCTATTTCGAGAGATTGGCAGACGGTAGAGAAACGCTGCGGCGAGCTTTCGCTTTCTTATAACGGGAAACAGCTTTCAAAAATGACGGTTGAAGAGCTCAGGGCAATTCCTGCGGAATTTTTAAAGGGAAAAACTCTTCCGACCGGCGGACCGTGCATTGACGGATACGTTTTGACGGACACTTATAAAAACAGCGTTGCCGACGGAAAAGCCAACTGCGTCAACCTTATGATAGGAAACGTCGCAAAAGACGATTTGATTTATTCGGTTTATACGTCAAACGGCATAACCGCGGTTGACAGTATGCTTGCGCTTTTGAACGCGCAGGGCGAAGCGAGATACAAAGCGGGATATACGGAAAATACTTTTATCTATATGTTTGAACGCGACGTGCCGAGAGCTTCGAGCGTATCGGAGGATACTTCGGGCGCAAGGCACTCTTACGAACTTGCATACTTTTTCGGCAATTTCAGTACCGTGAGCGGCAGAAACTGGACGGAAACAGACTATCAACTCAGCGAAGAAATGATGAACTATCTCGTTAACTTCTGCAAAAACGGCGAACCTTCGCAAAACATTATAGACAGTCCAACAAATAAAACTGCAAAAAACAAAGAGTATAACGAAACAGGCACATACTGGATGCCGAATAACGGCAATCTGTATTATATGGACTTTACTGATAAAGCGGAAAACAAAGAGATGCCGCAGGACAAAGTTGATAACGTCTATTCTTATTACAAATTGAAATTTTAAGATTTATAAGCCGAAGCGCTGAATACGCGCTTCGGCTTAAAATAAAATTGTAATTTTATTTTAGGCGGGTTATTAAATTCTTGCCAATTTCCGCCGTGGCATATATAATATTGCATATGAGTAAAAACGGTAATATACGCAACTTCTGCATAATAGCGCACATAGACCACGGCAAGAGCACTCTAGCCGACAGGCTTATGGAAAAGACGGGACAGGTTTCTTCCCGCGATATGGAAAATCAGCTTCTCGACTCTATGGATATAGAGCGTGAACGCGGCATAACAATCAAGCTCACTCCCGTGAGAATGTTCTATACCGCGAAAGACGGGCAGGAGTATGTACTCAATTTAATCGATACGCCTGGACACGTGGACTTTACCTATGAAGTTTCGCGTTCGCTTGCAGCCTGCGAGGGCGCGATACTAATAGTTGACGCATCGCAGGGAGTGGAGGCGCAGACGCTCGCCAACGTCTATCTCGCTTTGGAGAATAACCTTGAAATTCTGCCTGTAATCAATAAAATAGACTTGCCTTCTGCACGTCCGGACGAAGCGAAAAAAGAAATAGAGGACGTGATAGGGCTTGACGCGTCGTACGCGCCTTTGGTATCGGCAAAAGAGGGCTTGGGAATAGAAGACGTTTTGGAGAGCGTCGTGAATTATTTCCCCGCGCCGGACGGCGACGAAAACGCGTGCTTGAAAGCGCTTATATTCGACAGTTATTATGACAATTATAAAGGCGTTATTCTTTTCGTCCGCATTAAAGAGGGTAAAATCCGCGCGGGCGACAGGATAAAAACTTTCCGTTCGGATAAGATATACGATGTTGTGGAAGTGGGTGTGTTCAGCCCTAACCTTATGCCTAAGGACGGACTGTATGCCGGAGAAGTCGGATATATAGCGGCTTCGATAAAATCGATTCTCGACGTTGCGGTTGGCGATACGGTCATAAATGCCGACAATCCTGCGAAAGAACCGCTCCCGGGTTATAAAAAAGTACAGAGCGTGGTTTTCTGCGGAATATATCCTTTGGACGGAAGCAGATTCAACGATCTAAAGGAAGCTGTATTAAAACTTCAATTGAACGATGCTTCGCTCATATTCGAACCCGACAACTCGGTCGCGCTCGGTTTTGGTTTCCGCTGCGGGTTTTTGGGGCTACTCCACATGGAAATCATACAGGAGCGCATCGAACGCGAGTTCGGGCTTGAAATAATAACGACTGCGCCGTCCGTTAGTTATAAAGTCATAAAGACCGACGGCGAAGTGCTGTTCGTAGACAACCCTTCACATCTTCCGCCACAGTCTGAGATTGAGCATATGGAAGAACCGATAGTTCACGCGGACATATATTCCCCGCCAGACTATCTCGGACAGATAATGGACTTATGCCGCGAGAAACGCGGAACGTTTTTGGAAATGACTTATCTCGATAAGAGCAGGGTGAAGCTTGAATATGATTTGCCTCTGAACGAAATTATTTTCGATTTCTTCGACAGCATAAAATCGAGGACGCGCGGTTATGCGAGTTTCGATTACGAAATGAAGGGTTACGAGAAAAGCAAGCTCGTAAAATTGGATATATTGTTAAACGGCGAAGTCTGCGACGCGCTTTCGATGATAGTCCACGAGGACAGCGCATATTCCCGCGGCAGAACTCTTTGCGAGAATTTAAAGGAAGCGATACCGCGCCAACTTTTCGAGGTTCCAGTACAGGCGGCGATAGGCGGCAAGGTGATTGCGCGCGAAACGGTCAAAGCAGTGCGGAAAGACGTTCTTGCAAAGTGCTACGGCGGCGACATTACGCGTAAGAAAAAACTGCTCGAAAAGCAGAAAGAAGGTAAAAAGCGTATGCGTTCGATAGGTTCTGTCGAGGTTCCGTCTGAGGTGTTTATGCAGATACTCAAAACTAACAAAGACTAGTTTAAAATGCATATATGCTATTTAATACTGCTTTGAGTTATATATCCGTCAATCACATACTTCGGCGCAGGGAAACCCTGCTTGCACCGGAATTTATTTTAAATGTATGAGCGATTTTTTTGAAAGAGTTTATAAAGCCGTAATGCTTGTTCCGGAGGGAAAGGTTTCTACTTACGGCGATATAGCCAAAGCAATCGGCGCGCCGAGAGCGTCAAGGCAGGTCGGCTGGGCTTTGCACGGCAATCCATATCAGGGCACGGTTCCCTGCCACAGAATAGTGTTCCGAGACGGGAGTCTGACGGACGGTTTTGCGTTCGGAGGCAAAGACGTGCAGAAGGCTTTACTCTTGTCCGAGGGTGTCGGTTTTTCGGAAGAATTTAAAGTAGATATGAAAAATTTCAGGTGGACTTTCTAAATGTCGGGTATTTACGTTCATATTCCTTTTTGTAAATCTAAATGCAGTTACTGCGATTTTGCGTCTTTTCCCGATAAACTGTGCTATGCCGAAAGTTATATGGCTTGCGTTTACCGCGAAATGGCAAAGCGTAAAAATGAACTTAAAAATTATATTTTCGATACGCTTTATATCGGCGGAGGCACTCCGTCGGTAATAGACGAACGCTATATTGCAATGCTTCTCGCTTCGGTGAAGAAAAATTTTAATTTGACTGAGGACGCGGAAATCACTATTGAAATTAATCCTGGTACGGTCAGCGCAGGAAAGATAGACTTATATAAAAAGTGCGGCATAAACCGTTTTTCTGTTGGGCTCCAAACCGCGGTTGACAGTCAACTCCGTGATTTGGGCAGAATACATACCCTGAGCGATTTTGTTCAGTGTGCCAAGCTCTTGAAGGGAGAAAATTTTTCTGCCGACGTTATGATTGGTTTGAAAAATCAGACGGTGGACGATATAGAAAAAACCATCGAAACGGCCTCGGCTTTCGGTGCGGGCCATATTTCTATGTACGCGCTGACTCCAGAGGACGGTACGCCGATTTACACCGACTATTTGAACGGCGAACTTCCGGACGGCGACGAGGTGGCGGAAATGTATTCGGCAGGCTTTAAGAAACTGCAATCGCTCGGTTTTGAAAGATATGAGGTTTCGAACTTCTGTAAAAAAGGCAAAGAGAGTCGCCATAATTTAAACTATTGGAACAGGGGCGAATATATCGGATTCGGGGTTTCGGCATCTTCTTGTATAAACAACGTCCGGTTTACGAACACTTTTGATTTGGACGAGTATTTTAAATGTATACTTTCGGATAATTTCGCTGTAATAGACAGCGTGGAAATCGACGAGGAAGGACGGGAAGAGGAGTATATAATGCTTCGGCTCAGAACCGAAAGCGGTATAAATTTAGAAGAATTCAAGAGGCTTTTCGGTTCCGAATTTTCGGATAAGTATGCACAGCAGATAAAAAAGCTCGGTAAAAGCATAATAACCGACGGTAAAAATCTCAGGATAAAAGAAGAGTACCTCTTTGTTCAGAACAGCATAATAATAGAATTTTTCAAATAAAAAAGAGGAGCGCACGCTCCTCTTTTTTTATGCTTCCAATTCTTTAGATGCTATAACTTTACCGCGCTCGCCGTCGACGAGATAAGCGTTGATTTTATTGTTTCTGTCGCATACGCCTACATAGTAATAACACCCCTCGTCGTAAAGCAGTCTTACGTATATTTCACCGAGGAAAACATTGTTTTCTGTGAGCGATTGGAAAAGTTCGGCTTCCCTGTCTATCACGCAGTTGACTGCTCCGTCACAGCCGATAACTCCGTCGTAAAGAACGCTGACCGCAGAATATGTGCGGCTCTCTCCGCCGTAAGTTAGGGTTACTTCCGCGCTTTCGCCCGAAATTTTACCGTCGGGAAGTCTGAGATAGTAACAGTTTTCTACCGCGCGGTAATTCATTTCGCCTTCCGCTCCGCAGACGCTTACGTTTACTTCGTCGTAGTTTCTCGGCAAACTTACGTAAATTTCCGTAAGAGAATTCATATCGCCTTTTATACCGTCGGTTGAGTAAGGCGTTTCCTTTTCGGAAAGGTATATTTTTATTTCGAGTCCGTCGTTCGAATAAAGGTAAATGTCCGTCCGTTTTTCCGAAACGTAGTCAAGATAATTCACGCTTTTGGCGCAACCGCCGAGGATACAAACCGCCGCGCACAGCATTACTGAAAATAATATGATTTTTCTCATACTTCAATATATTTTAATACTGCGTGTTTAAGAATTAAATTGTTCAACTTTTTATCAAACAGTTGCATTTTATTTGCGGTTATGTTAAAATATTTTAAATATTTTATAAGCAAAAGTAAAAATGAACAAAATTATTTTTAAGACCGCGCTTGTAACGTTAGGTACGCTTGTTGCAGCCGCCGTTGCGATATTTTCGTTGTGGATATTGATTTCGCCACAGACGATGGCGGCTTCCTGCGAAAAGACGGGTAACTATTCGTTTGCAGTAACCTGCGCGGATTTACGTTATAAATATACGAAAGACGTTAAAGACCTTGCAAGATGTGCGCAGGACAGTATAGCTTCCGGTAAAGACGCGCTTATCTTAAAATACTGCGGAAGGCTTATCGAAGACGATGGTTTCGACACTCTATGCAAAGCTGTCGACGAGAGTATTATGTCTACGGAATTCGGAAAATACGCAAAGGATTATAAAGGTTATATCTGCGGAAATCTCGCCGCTGCCCAGTACAGAAGCGGTGATTTGGACAAAGCTTTGAAAACTGCCGAAAGCGGAAAAAGTTTTGTTAAATTGGTATTGGCAATAATAGAAAACGGAACAGCGGACGAAGCGGACAAGACTCTCGCTACGCTCGGCGATTCCGATGAAAATCTAAAAAAACTGTTGGAAGAATTTAAAAACGAAGGAAAATAAGGAGAAGCATTTATGAATAAAATTGTCAAGGAAGCACTTACTTTCGACGACGTACTTCTGGTACCTGCCGCGTCGGACGTTTTACCGTCTACGGTTGATTTACGCACGTCGCTTTGCAACGGAATAAATCTTAACATTCCTCTTGTAAGCGCGGCAATGGATACGGTTACGGAGAGTAAACTCGCAATCGCAATGGCGAGAGAGGGCGGTATCGGAGTTATTCATAAAAATATGCCCGTAGAAGAACAGGTTGCGGAAGTCGATAAGGTTAAAAGGAGCGAACACGGTGTAATTACGGACCCGTTCCACCTCACGCCCGACCAGCCGGTTCAGGCGGCTTGCGACCTTATGGCTAAATACAAGATAAGCGGCGTTCCCATAACGGAGAGTGGAAAACTCGTCGGAATTCTTACGAACCGCGATTTGAGGTTTGAAACGAATTTCGACCAGCCTATCGCAAACGTAATGACAAAAGAAAATCTTGTCACCGCGCCGATAGGAACTTCGCTTGAACAGGCTCAGAAAATTCTCGGCAGACACAGAATAGAAAAACTTCCCATAGTGGACAAGGACGGAAATCTTAAAGGGCTTATAACCATTAAGGACATCGAAAAGTCGATACAGTATCCCAACAGCGCAAGGGACAAGAACGGCAGACTGCTTGTAGCGGCGGCGATAGGCGGTTCTCCCGACGTTTTGGACAGAGTTTCCGCTCTGTTGCAGGCTAAGGTTGATATGGTCGTTCTAGATTCTGCGCACGGTCATTCCAAAGGAATAGTCGACGCAGTTGCAAAAGTCAAGAAAGCTTTTCCCAATCTGCCTCTCGTCGCGGGCAACGTCGTTACGGCAGAGGCTACACGAGATTTGATCGACGCAGGCGCGGACGTAGTAAAAGTCGGTATAGGTCCCGGCTCTATATGTACTACCCGTATCGTTGCCGGAATAGGTATGCCGCAACTCACCGCGGTTATGGACTGTGCTGAGCAAGCTGATAAAATGGGCAAACGGGTCATCGCTGACGGTGGCGTAAAATACTCGGGCGATATAGTTAAGGCTTTGGCTGCCGGCGGAAGCGCCGTTATGATAGGCTCGCTTTTCGCAGGTACTTCCGAGTCGCCCGGTGAACTCGAAATATACCAGGGCAGAAGTTTCAAGTCCTACCGCGGAATGGGTTCGCTTCCCGCAATGGCTAAGGGCAGCAAGGACAGATATTTTCAGACGGACGCAAAGAAATTCGTTCCCGAAGGGGTGGAAGGCAGGGTTCCTTACCGCGGCGTTTTGTCCGATATTATATTCCAGTTGATGGGAGGACTGCGCGCAGGTATGGGGTATACAGGTTGCGGTACCGTCGAAGAGCTCAGAAAGAACGCTAAGTTCGTTAAAATGACTTCGGCTTCGCTTATCGAAAGCCATCCCCACGACATTTCCATAACCAAGGAAGCACCGAATTATTCACCTAAAAATTAACAATTAAAACCGCATACGAGCTTTTTGCTTCTCTGCGGTTTTTACTTTTAGATAAAAGAGAGGAACTTATGACGCATCAGAAAATATTAGTAATAGACTTCGGCGGACAGTATAACCAGCTTATCGCAAGAAGAGTAAGAGAACATAAAATTTATTGCGAAGTGAAATCGTATAAAACGCCGATTGAAGAAATACGCGCAATGAATCCCAAGGGGATAATTTTTACGGGCGGACCGAATTCGGTTTATCTCGATGATTCTCCCAGAATGGATAAAGAGATTTTCGAGCTTGGCGTGCCTATTCTCGGAATATGTTACGGAGCTCAGTTTTTGGTTTACGGGCTTGGCGGTAAAATTGAAAAAGCCAATGAAACGGCAGTCGCAGAGTTCGGAAGAACGGACTGCGAATTCGATAATAAATCGCTTCTGTTTAAAGGACTTAAAAGCAAATCCGTGGTCTGGATGAGCCATAACGACCATATTGCGACGCTCCCGGACGGTTTCCGCTCGATAGGTCACAGCGATAAATGTCCTTACGGTGCAATCGAGAACGCTGAGAAGAAATTTTACGGAACGCAGTTTCATCCCGAAGTAAATCATACGGAACAGGGCTTCGATATGCTTGGCAATTTCCTGTACAACGTCTGTGGATGCGTCGGCGACTGGACTATGGAAGAATACGCGCAGACGGCGGTTTGTGCTATCCGTGAAAAAGTCGGACATGGAAAAGCTCTGCTTGCGCTGTCTGGCGGAGTCGACAGCTCCGTTGCCTGTCAATTGCTTGCAAACGCAATCGGCGGACAACTTACCTGCATTTTCGTAGACCATGGTCTTATGCGCAAAAACGAAGGCGACGAAGTGGAGGCGGCTTTTGCGGACAGCGGAGTTAATTTCGTCCGCGTCAACGCAGGCGAGAGGTTTTTGGGCAAACTCAAAGGAATTACAGAGCCGGAAGCGAAACGCAAGATAATCGGCGAAGAATTTATACGCGTTTTCGAAGAAGAAGCTAAAAAAATCGGACGCGTTGACTATCTCGTTCAGGGTACGATATATCCCGACGTTATAGAATCCGGCTTGGGAGACGCGGCGGTGATAAAATCTCACCATAACGTGGGTGGATTGCCCGATTACGTAGATTTCAAGGAAATAATCGAGCCTTTAAGAATGCTGTTTAAAGACGAAGTCCGTTCATTAGGAATCGCGCTCGGGCTTGACGAAAAACTCGTTTGGCGTCAACCTTTCCCGGGACCGGGGCTCGCAATAAGAATTATCGGAGAAATCACTCCAGAAAAGGTAGCCATACTTCAAGAAGCGGACGCGATATTCCGCGAAGAAATAGCAAAAGCGCGCCTTGACCGCGATATAAACCAGTATTTTGCAGTGCTTACCAATATGCGTTCCGTCGGAGTTATGGGCGACGGCAGAACTTACGATTATACGCTCGCACTTCGCGGCGTATCCACGACCGATTTTATGACGGCTGATTTTTCGAGAATACCTTACGACGTACTGGAAACGATTTCTAACCGTATTGTGAACGAAGTAAAACATATTAACCGTATTGTTTACGATATTACGAGCAAACCTCCCGCAACCATAGAATGGGAGTGATAAAAAATTTTTCAATTCATTAAATTGAGGGGGAGTATTATGAAATCGGAAAATTTTTGCGCTAAAAACTTAATAAAAATCTTTATATTGTTTTTTGCAGCTGTAATTATATTCAGCGTCGTGTTTACGGGCTGTGCGCCTGCAAGCGTCAAAAGCGGAAAATACGGCGTGGTTTATGCCGAAGGCAACGGCGCCAACAAACAAATTGCGCTGAGTATTGCCCAAAGTCTTGAAAAAGATTACGGCGTCGCAGCGGAATGTTATTCGGATAAGGCGTCCGAAAAGAAATATGAAATAGTCGTAGGAGCAACAAACCGCAAAGGCGGTAAAAGCGCAAACGCGCAGGAATACTGTATTTCGCGCAGCGGTAATAAAATTTTTCTGAAAAGCGGTTCGGCTTCGGGAATTTTGGCGGCGGCAAAGAGATTTCTATCCGACGTTGCCGATGAAAATACAAGTTATTCGAATCCTAAGACTAACGGTTACAGCGATTTATCTTTAAAAGTAATGAGCTTCAATATCCGCACTACGGGAGAAGACCGCTGGAACAGACTTAAAAACGTCATTGAAAGAAACGCTCCCGATATTTTGGGGACGCAGGAAGTATCTTCGAATTGGCAGGAAAAACTTAAAACCGACTTAGATGGGTACTCCTGCGTAGGGGAATCGCGCGGTTCCGCAGGCGATGAAGCGGGATATATTTTGTTCAAAACCGACAAATTCGAGCTTGTGGAAAACGGTACGCGCTGGTATACTTCTACGCCCGATAAACCTTCTAAATTGGAAGACAGCACGTATACGAGAATCTACACTTATGCTCGTTTAAAGAGAATTTCCGACGGTACGGAATTCGTGTTTATCAATACTCACCTCGATTTGAATCAGGGGGCGAGAATGGCATCTGTTAAAATGCTTATTGATTTTATCGAGGAAAAATTTGATTTGCCCTGTTATATAACGGGAGATTTCAATACAGGCGATAACCAAACGTATATTAACGGAGTATGGGGCTATCTCGAAGCTGACGAATATGACGCTGACGATTTACTTGAAGAAAACGGTTTCAACAATTCGCGCTTGGTTGCGACGACTTCAGATGAACACCATACTTATCCGAGTACGCTCTATCCTTCCGACGAAAAAGCCGATAAAAGGATAATCGATTATTGTTTTGTAAAGGGAAACATCCTTGTCGATAAATATTCTGTCGACGCTGAACTGCCCGACGTATTTACCGAAGTTTCGGGTTTGGGCAACGACGCTTCCGACCATTATCCCATTGTTTGCGAAACAGTTCTTTACGATGGTTTTTAAAAGGAGATACGAAATGCAAAACGTAATTTTAAACAACGGTAAGAGCATACCGATGCTCGGTTACGGAGTATTCGAAATTCCGGATAAAGATTGTACGGACTGCGTTCTCCGCGCGCTCGACTGCGGATACAGGCATATTGATACGGCGCAGATTTACGGCAACGAGAGCGGAACGGGCAGAGCCGTATCCGAGTGCGGAATTGCGCGCGGGGAGCTGTTTATAACTTCAAAAGTCTGGGTCAAGGAGTTCGGATACGATAAAACGCTTAAAAGCATAGACTTATCGCTCAAAAAATTACAGACGGATTATATCGATTTAATGCTTCTTCACCGTCCGTATTTCGATTATATAAACGCCTGGAAAGCTCTGGAAACCGCACTTGAAGAGGGGAAGGTTAAATCGATAGGACTGAGTAATTTCACCGTTAAACAGACTAATGAAATTCTTGAAATCGCAAAGGTAAAACCCGTCGTCAATCAGATAGAACTTCACCCTTATTTCGGTCAGAAAAAACTCAAAGAGTATTTGATTAAAAACGATATAGCAATCGAAGCTTGGTATCCGTTAGGTCACGGCAGTAAAAAACTTATAGGCAATCCGCTGTTTATAAAGCTTTCCGAAAAATACGGTAAAACTCCGTCGCAGATAATATTGAGGTGGCACGTTCAGAGCGGTAACATTATATTTCCCAAAACCCTAAGCAATAAACACATGAAAGAGAACCTTGAAATTTTCTCTTTTGAATTATCGCAGGAGGATATGGACGCGATAAACGCTTTGGACAAAAACAAAGCCCTGTTCACTGTTCCCGACTGGGTTCAGAAATTGCAGGTAAAATTAAGCAGATAAAAAAAGAACGTCCGAGAAAGGACGTTCTTTTTTTATACTTTTTCCAAAACCGAGTTGAGCGGAGCGAACAGCGTGCTTATGGTTACGATTGTGCAGACGGTCTGCGGCAGCATTGCCGTAAACGACGCGTAAAAATACGCAAGCGCTGTCATACGCGAATACCCGAAAAACAGCGGAGTTATTAAATCGTCTAAAAGCGTGAAGCTTATTGTGCAGACTGCCGCAATGCTTGCAAACGTTATAATTTTCAGCGCGTTTGCGGTATTTTTTTTGAATACTTTTTTTGCGGTCAGAAGACCGTCGAATATTATGCACAAAACCGTGCAAAGAGAAAAAATTACCCATAAAAGCGCGTATACGGTATTTCGGTAAACTTGCGATACCTTGATTAGACCGCAACCGCAGCACACCGCGGATATGACGGCGGTACCGAGAAGAAGCGCGTTTACGGCGACGGCGAAATACCAGGGGTATTTTTCGAACGTGCTTTTTTTTAAGTGTCCCAATGCTCCGAAAATCGTGCAGAGAGAGGGGTAATAAATAAGATATAAAACTATAACCGTGGGATAAAATCCGAAGATAATGCACCTTAAAAGCGAAAATGCGACGGCGCATATAACCCCGTCGCGTATCCCGAATTTATACGCAAAACAAATAAACAGCAGCGTAACTATTTCTACTCCCGAAATAAAAGAAAACACGTACTGCGCGCCAATTAAAAGCGCGCAGGCAACAGCTATATACGCTATTTCTTTCGCGGGCGACAGTTTTTTGGTTTTTCTGCACTGCATCGGCTTAATTTCCGTACGGTACGTAAGCTAAAATGTACGTGTGTCCGTCAAGGCAGGGAATACCTGAAAAACCGTAGTTTGCATAGTAATAAATCTTGCCTTTATATTCGCAGACGTTGTCGTCAGCCGCATAAATAACGCCTTCGGACTCTGTAAAATCCAAGTATAACGACCAGTAATGTCCCGAAGCAAAGTCGGCGGAAAATTCTTCTTTCAAGCCGTCGACGGAAGTAATATACAGTCCGTATTCACTGTCATAACCCTCGAAATCGAGTTCGCCTTTTGCTTTAAGAGTTTTAAGATAGTCCGCAACAGTAGTTTCCGTATTATCTGCCGTAGCGGTAAATACGTAGCAAGTTTTTTCGTCTATCTCGGTTTTCGTGACTTTGCCTCTGTTACAGCCCGTAAAAGCGCACAGGGAAACTAGACAAAGCATTGCAATAAAAAGCGGTAAAAATTTTTTCTTCATAATTCCGTTAAAGCGTTTTTAATATTTAACACGATTATACTATTTTGATTTACAAACGTCAATATTTTTTATATAATGTACTTATGAAAACAAATGGTAAATTAATCGCCGCGGACATAGCGGAATGTGCGTTGTTCGTAGTTTTAATGATTGTTTCGGCTTATGTCCAAATTCCGTTTCCGCTCGTGCCGCTGACGTTTCAGACAGTAATAAGTGTGTTGGCAGGGCTTCTTTTGGGCTGGAAGAAGGGTATTATCAGTATGTCCGTATACTGCTTTATGGGCCTTGTAGGCATACCGGTGTTTTCTGCTGGCGGCGGAATATACTACGTTTTAAAACCGTCGTTCGGGTATATACTCGGTTTTATAGTTTCGGCGGGAGTAGGCGGACTTATTGCCAATAAAGCAAATCTGCCTCTTTGGAGGTATATCGTTGCGGCTATCGCCGCGTTTGCCGCAGATTATGCCGTAGGTATTCCTTATTGTATGCTTGCGGCAAAGCTTTTGAACGTAGAAAATCTTACGAAACTTCTGATAACAGGTAATCTTGTCTATATGCCGAAAGACCTTGTTTTAAGTATACTTGCGGCTTTTCCCGCAAAGATAGTCGCACCGATAGTAAGACGAAGCGGAAACAGGACGGTTTAGAAACATTCACTTTCAGCGCACAAGCGAGCAAACATAAATCATAATATACGGTATGCAAAGAACCGTTTCTAAAATAAGTCTACCCGCAATAAGGCGCAACGCGCTGAGAATCAAGAACCTTTGCAAAAATTCTCATTTTTTCGCAGTAGTCAAAGCGGACGCGTACGGTCACGGCGCGGAGGAAGTTTCGAGATATATAGAAGACGTCGCCGACGGTTTCTGCGTCGCGATAATAGAAGAGGGAATTTCGCTTCGCGTTGCGGGAATTTCCAAACCCGTGCTCGTATTAACGCCTCCTTTGGACGAATACGACGTATCGCGAGCCGAAGCGTATAATCTGACTTTGACCGTAAATTCCGTACAGACGGCAAAACTTGTGAAAGGTTTGCCATGTCATATAAAAGTAAACACGGGTATGAACCGTCTCGGTTGCAATATCGGAGAACTTCCGAAGCTGATTGAAATAATAACGCCCGAATATATACAAGGGGTCTATTCGCATTTGTTTGCTCCGCAAAGCGACTTTGCAAGCGCGAAACAACTTGAACTTTTCGAAAAGGCGGTAAAAGCAGTAAAGTCCGTAAATCCGTCTGCCTCGGCGCATTTGTCCGCAAGCGGAGGGCTTTTAAGGGGCGGAAAATATTTATTCGACTGCGTCAGATGCGGAATACTTCTTTACGGTTACTGTCCGTCGGGGTTTACGTTAAAAGGTATTGAACCAGCGCTTAAAGTGTATGCGCGCAGAACCCAGACAACGAATTTTATAGGCGGAGGGGTCGGTTACGCCTTTGCGGAAAGAAATTACCGCACTTTGAACTCATACAGATGCGGCTACGCCGACGGCTTTTTCAGAACCGTTCCGCTCGGCGAAAAAAACCTATGTATGGATGCGTTCGTATCTGCTTCGGGCGGAGAAACGCTCTGCGTTATGAACGATGCGGACGAATACGCAAACCGTATAGGGACTATATCATACGAGGTTTTGACAAGCGTTACCCGCCGTTCGGAAAGAATATATGAAAGATGAACTCCGTAAACAACTTAAAACAAAACGCAATCTTTTTCAGGGCGAAACGCGCTTGCGCGCCGATAGCGCGATATGTGAAAAATTTTTGAATTCATACGCCGAATACGAAAGCTTTTTTGTTTATAACAGTTTTTCATCGGAAGCCGATACAAAACGCATAATAAGCGCGCTTTTAAACGCGGGCAAACGCGTATATCTTCCGCGTATCGAAGAGAGTGATATACGCGCGGTGCCTTACGGTAAAACGCAAAGAGGCGCGTTCGGCGTAGAAGAACCGCTGGGACAAGCTTTTGCGGGAGATATACAGGTAACTGTTGTACCTCTGCTTGCGGTAAATAAAAATCTTTTCCGCATAGGTTACGGCGGAGGATATTACGACAGATATCTGAAGAACAGGAATACTTTGAAAATCGGGCTCGGATATTCGTTCCAGATTGAGGAATTTAAAGAAGACGAATGGGACGAGCCTCTCGACGCTTTCGTGTGTGAAAAGGAAATATACGAAAAATGAGAATAATATCCGGCAAATACAGAGGAATGAACCTTGCGGAGTTTAAAGGCGAAAATATCCGTCCGACAGCCGACAGGGTAAAGGAAAGTCTTTTTAATATCCTTGCGGGAAAAATCGTCGGGGCAAGAGTTCTCGACTTGTTTTGCGGAAGCGGAAACCTCGGTATAGAGAGTATTTCGCGTGGCGCCGATTTCGTGCATTTCAACGATATCTCAAAGGACAGCATTTCGTTATTGAAGAAAAATCTTTCAAGACTTAAAGATAATAATTTTTCTGTAACGGTACAGGATTATTCGCTATGTCTTTCAGGAGTAAAAGGCTTCGATTTAATTTTTATAGACCCGCCTTACGCGAAAGATTTCGGCAACGGCGCGCTTAAAATAATAGGTGAAAATAATCTTTTAAACCAAAACGGAATCGCTGTGTTGGAGCGCGACAGAAGTTTTACAGGCGAAATCGCAGGGCTCGGAGTATATGACGAACGAAAGTACGGGCGTGTGTATTTAACATTTTTCAGAGGCGTTAAAATATGAATAAAAAATGCGTATTCGCGGGTACTTTCGACCCGCCTACAACGGGGCATAAGCGCATAATTTGCGACTGTCTTAAAATATTCGACGAGGCTGTGGTTGCGGTTTTGGTGAACACGGACAAGACTCCGCTGTTTACAGAAGAAGAGAGAAAGAATCTTCTTTGTAAACTTTTCAAAGACGATAAGCGCATAAAAGTTACGGTTTTCGACGGAGCGGTCGTGGACTTATTGGAACATGAAAAAACTCCGTTCTATGTCCGCGGAATCAGAAACACTATAGATTTCGAATATGAAAATGCAAACTTTTTTGCAAATAAAAAATTAAAAAAAGATATAGTTACGATATATCTTCCGGCGGAGCAGGACAGCTTGCAAATAAGTTCCACTCTCGTAAAGAATTCAATAAAATTCAAAAAAAACTTTGCCGATTATGTACCCGAGGAAATACTGCCCGATATTATGAAACTATTGGAGAAGAAAGATGTTCGCAAAACAGATTAAAATTCCCGAGCCTGAGGAAATTCTCGATAAAATGCCTTTGCCCGAAAATTTAAAGGGTATTAAAGCAGCGCGCGACAGGCTCGTAACCGACGTAATAAGCGGTAAAGACGATAGATTGATAATAATCGTCGGTCCCTGTTCCGCGCATAAAGCCGAACCCGTTTTGGATTACGTCGAAAGACTTGGTAAACTCAATGAAGAAGTAAAAGATAAGCTCGTTCTCGTTCCGCGAATATATACGAATAAACCCCGTACCAAAGGCGTGGGGTATAAGGGAATGTTTTCCCAGCCCGATTCGACGAAATCGGAAAATATTTTAAACGGAATTTTCGCTATACGAGAACTCAATATAAAAGCTATCGAAGCAAGCGGACTTTCAGCGGCGGACGAAATGCTCTATCCCGCGAATATACATTACGTCGACGATTTGCTTTCGTATATAGCCGTCGGCGCGCGTTCGAGCGAAAATCAGCTTCACCGCCTCGTTGCAAGCGGTATAGATGTTCCCGTCGGTATTAAAAATCCTATGAGCGGCTCGCTTCTCGTAATGCTCAACTCGATTTACGCCGCGCAGTCGGGACAGGTGTTCAAACTCAACGGTTGGCAGGTAAAGACCGACGGCAATAAACTTTCTCACGCGATACTTCGCGGCGGTGTCGACAGTTACGGAAACGATATTCCGAATTTCCACTACGAAAACGTTATGCAGGTTGTCGAAGGATACGCGAAATCTGGTCTTGAAAATCCCGCAATTATAATCGATGCAAATCATTCGAACAGCAGTAAAAAATATAAACAGCAGATACGAATATGCGAAGAGGTAATGCAGAACAGGCTCTACGATAAAGACTTCAAGAAAAACGTAAAGGGCTTTATGATAGAGAGTTTCATAGAAGAAGGCAATCAGTCCGAAGACAAAATTTACGGCAAATCGATAACCGACCCATGCCTCGGCTGGTGCGATACACAGCGTTTGATTTTGGATATTGCGGATAAGGTGTAAAATGGAAAAAATCGGCTATCTCGGACCCGAGGGCAGTTACAGTAGCATCGCCGCTCAAAAAATGCGTCCCGATGCGGAGCTTCTGCCGTTCAAAAGTTTTCCGCAGGTGTTTTCATCTCTCGTTTCGTCTGAAACCGACGCAATAGTGATTCCTATCGAAAATTCGCTTAACGGCGGAGTTTTGCAGAATATCGATTTATTGCAGTCGACGGAAGGCGCGTACGCAACGGAAGAATGTATAATAAAAATCGATCACCGTCTTGCTTATAAAGATGGAGCGGATAAGAAAGCAATAAAAAATATCTATTCCCACGCACAGGCTCTGGAACAGTGCTCGAAATATCTTTTTGAAAACTTTCCGAAAGCTCGGCTTATTCCCACGGCTTCGACTGCTGCAAGTCTTGAAAAAATTCTTACAGTGGCGGACGCTGGAGTTATCGGCGCACATATGAAAATAGACGGAATAACTCTCACCCCGTACAATATCGCGGACGAAGACGCAAATTTTACACACTTTCTTTTGGTCAAACTCACGATGCCGTCCGAAACCGCGCGTTCCCGTAAGATATACTTTTCCGTCACCTGTGCAAACCGTTCGGGTGCGCTTTTGCATATTCTAGAACGTATATCGGGACACGGATTGAATATGACCAAAATCGAATCGCGTCCTATAAAAAACGTGCCCGACGAATACAGATTTTTCATTGAAACGGAAGGCGATTACTCGTCGGTTCAGGTAAAGTCGGCTATCGCGGACATACGCAAAATCACTAACTCGTTTAAACTTCTAGGCTGTTATTGAATTTATATCGCAAACGGCAGGAGCAGCAGGAAACAGATTATACCCTGTAAAAATTTCACGCCGATAAAATACGCGGCGTTGACTTTTGCTTTTAACAGATAGCCGAGTTGTTGCATAAGTATGGAAATACCCCCGAAAGTAATTAAAAAGCCCGAGAACGGCAAGATGAGTTTTCCGCCCGTTTCCGAAAGACAACGGCAGCCAGCCGTGGCTTCCGTAAGCCCTCGGCAAACCGCCTGCGCGGAAGCTTTGTCCGTAAAAAGACTTAAAAGTTTTTCGAGAGGGAGTAAAATATCGAAATCGGCTATTATCTGTCCCGCGGTGCTGAAAAAAGCGATAAATCCGCCCGCAACGGCAACGGAAATTACAGCGGAATAAAAAGAGTTGTACAATACGTTTTTATCGGCGGGCGCGCGCCTATATTCTCGCGTTTCGCTTCTTTTTATAAGCAGCGATAAAATCAGTCCGACCGCCAGAACGGCGGTTATATGCGCGATAAGTATTTTCCAACCCGCGGATTTATCGCCGAGCATCTTGACGCCGACACTGCCGATTATGAACAGAGGTCCCGAAGTCGAGCACAGCGCGGAAAGTTTTTTGCAGTCGTTTGAAGAAAAACATCCGCTGTCGTAAAATTCCGCAACGACTCTTGTTCCTGCGGGATAACCCGAAAAAATGCTCATAATAAAACAAACCGCGGCGGCGGGCGGAAGGTTGAACAACCCTGTAACTTTTCTAAGAGGCAGAGAAGCCTTCTCTGCAATTCCCGTTTTTATGAATATGAGCGTGATAACCATAAACGGAAAGAGCGACGGCAGAACGCATTCTGCCCACAGAGCAAACCCTTGAAAACAGCTGTTTATGTAACGTTCCGGATATATTACTATCGCGCCCGCTATAAAGGTAAGCACAAGACAGAGTATCGATAATTTTAAAATACGCGCGGTTTTCATTTATAAAATACATTATTTTCAAGGAGTACCGATTATGAGTAAAACGCTTGGACTCGCCCTCGGAAGCGGCGGCTCGCGCGGGGTCGCGCACGCAGGTTTTTTACAGGCTTTGGACGAGGAAGGCATAAAACCCGATTATATAGCGGGCTGTTCTATGGGCGCGGTTATCGGCGGCTGTTACGCAAGCGGAATGACGGTCGAAGAAATACACAAAATCGTACTTAAATTAAAAAAGCGCGATATAATCGATATTAACCCGAGCATATCTCAGATGTCGCTACTGCGTGGAAAAAAAGTCCGTGACCTTCTCGTCGAGCACGTCAAAGTAAAAAATATAGAAGATTTTCCTATACCGTTCAAGTGCGTCGCAACCGAACTTTATTCGGGCGGTCTGCATGTTTTTTCGAGCGGAGAAGCCGCGCTTGCAATTCAGGCTTCAAGCAGTATTCCCGCAGTATTCAGACCCGTAAAACACGATAATAAGCTGTTCGTGGACGGCGGCTGTCTTTGCCGCGTTCCGGTTAAAACGGTAAAAGAAATGGGCGCGGACGTCGTTGTCGCCGTCGATGTGTTGAAGAACTGTTCCGAACACATAACCAAACTCGGAAATATTCTCGATATGGTTTTGAGAGTATTCGACGTAATGGACAATAACAATACCGTCAATTTGCGCGAACGCGACGGGCATTTGTGCGATTTATGGCTCGAACCCGAAATGAAAGGAATGAGCCAGTATGTAATTAAAGATTTAGATAAAGCCTATGAAGAGGGCTACGTCCTCGGCAAAGAAAACATACAAAAGATAAAGGAATTGTTAAAATAATGTCTTTCGATATTTTCGACTTAAACGGCAACGAAGAGGGGGCGAAACCCCTTGCCGAACGTATGCGCGCGAACAACTTAAACGAGTTCGTAGGTCAGAAACATATAGTTTCCGAAGGCTCGCTTTTACGGCGCGCCATAGCAACGGACAGGCTCGGAAGCTGTATATTTTTCGGTCCGCCGGGAACGGGCAAAACCACGCTCGCGAATATAATCGCTTCGACTACCCACGGCGAATTTATAAAGCTCAACGCGGTTCAGGCGGGCGTTGCCGACGTAAAAAAAGCAGTGGAAGAAGCGAGAAATAATCTCAAAATGTACGGCAAGCGCACATATTTAATGCTTGACGAATGTCACCGTTTCAATAAAACCCAGTCTGATTCTCTCCTTCCCGCAATCGAACAGGGCACAATAATATTTATCGGTTCAACGACCGAAAACCCTTACGCGTCTATGACGCCCGCAATAGTATCCAGATGCCGCGTTTTCGAATTTAAGCGTCTTTCCGAAGAAGAGATAAAGAGCGCGCTGTTACGCGCTCTTGCAGATAAGCGTAAAGGTTTGGGCGAATATAAAGCCGAAATCGAAGAGGGCGCGTTAAACCATATCGCGCGTGTTTCGGGCGGCGACCTGCGCACGGCTTACAACGCTTTGGAACTCGCTGTTCTGACTACTCCGCCTCAATCGGACGGCGGGCTGAAAATAACTCTTTCGGATGCGGAACAGTCCATACAGAGAAAAGCTCTTTCATACAACGAGGACGCTTATTACGACTATCTTTCCGCTTTCTGCAAGTCTTTGAGAGGCAGTGACAGCAACGCGGCTTTATATTACGCAATGCGCTTAATCGAGGGCGGATGCGACCCTATGATGATTGCAAGACGGCTTGCGATACATTCCGCGGAGGACGTCGGAATGGCGGACCCCAACGCAATGGTCGTAGCGGCTTCGGCAATGTATATTTTTGAAAAGACGGGTTATCCCGAGGGGCTCGAACCGCTGTGCAACGCAATAATTTACGTTTGCGAAGCTCCTAAGAGCAACACTGTCGAAACTGCGATGATTGCCGCGAAAAAAGACGCGCGGGAAGTGCGCGACGACGACGGCGTACCTCCCTATATAAAGGACAATACTTTCGGAAACAAAGAAACGAAAGCCGATAGCGCGAAATATAAATATCCTCATAACTATGCGGGCGGCTACGTCGAACAGCAGTATCTGCCCGATAAATTAAAAGACAGAATTTATTACGTGCCGTCCGATTACGGTTACGAAAAACAGGTAAAACAGATTAGAAAAGACAAAGGCAAACTCAAATAAAATAAACCCGACAAATGTTGTCGGGTTTATTTTTTACGTTTATACGGAAACTCGTCGTCCGTCAGATTTAAAATATAGTCGGTGGAGGTGTCGTAAAGAATTGCAAGTTTGATAAGACATTCAATAGGCAACTCTCTTATTCCGCTTTCATATTGAGAATATGTATTTTGTTTTATATTAAGTTTATTTGCGACGTATTCCTGCGTATAGTTATTTTCTGTCCGCAAATTTTTTATTCTAGTCTCCATACATTTATTTTGGATTATATTAGTATATAATATAGACCAATATCTCAAATTGAGATAAAATTTTTTAATCATAAATTTACAACCGCAAAAATAATATATTCAAGAGGGCGGAAAAACGTTTTCGATTTTAACAGTCAAAATTCGTCAAACAAACTTAAATTCCCCCATACTTAAATTCAATATAATTGGAGAGAAGCTTGGTTAAAGTTTTTAAATTGAAAAATATTTTGTTTGCAACGCTTGCAGTAATATTGGTTACCGTGCTTTCGCTGTCCGTATATTTTACAGGCGCATATGCGGTATATTACGGAAACACTCCGCGCCTGCTCCCCGTTTACAGCGTAGAGAGGGAGGACAAAGTCGTTTCTATCTCGTTCGATTGCGCCTGGGGCGTCGATTATACGGACGAAATACTGAACGCGCTCAAAGTTTCCAACGTCCGCGCGACCTGGTTTATGGTCGAGTTCTGGGCGGAGAAATACGAAGATTACGTTAAAAAAATCGACTCCGCGGGTCACGAAATCGGAACTCATTCTTCGACGCACTCTTATATGAGCAAGCAGAACGCCGAGGAGATAAAGCTTGAACTTACAGCATCCTCCGAAGCAATCGAAAAAATTACCGAAAAGAAGGTTGAGCTGTTCCGCCCGCCTTACGGCGATTACGACGATGAACTTATTAAAACAGCTTCCGAACTCGGCTATTACTCCATACAGTGGGACGTAGACAGTCTCGACTGGAAAGACCTTTCCGCGACCGATATTGCTATGAGGGTTATAAACAACGTTAAAAGCGGTTCGATAATTCTTATGCACAACAACGGGCTTCATACAGCCGAAGCGGTGCCTATAATACTCGAAACCCTGAAAAACAAGGGCTTTACGTTCGTTCCTATCGGAGAACTCATTTACAAGGAAAACTTTACGATAGACGGAACGGGACGCCAACAACCCGTTAAATGAATTCCGAACTTTTAAGAAAAACATAAAAAGGAGATATATATGAATTACAACACGGAAAAAAACAACAAGGTATACCTGTACGGCGAAATAGTATCGGAAGCGGTATTTTCGCACGAAGTGTACGGAGAAGGCTTTTACGAGTTTTACGTAAAAGTAATGAGGCTTTCGGGCCAGGCGGATATTCTGCCCGTCACGGTTTCCGAGCGTATTATGACGGAGGATATGAAAGTCGGCGGTTATATCTGCGCATTGGGTCAGTTCCGTTCATACAATAAACTTGACGGCGGGAAATCGCGCCTTATGCTTACCGTGTTTATAAGGGAGCTTTTAGACACTCAGCCCGCGAAAAATCCCAATTCTATAGTGCTTTCGGGCTATATCTGCAAACCTCCCGTATACAGAACGACGCCGTTCAACCGCGAGATTGCCGATTTGCTCATTGCGGTCAACCGCAGTTATAACAAGTCGGACTATATCCCCGCGATAGCCTGGGGCAGAAACGCGAGATTTGTGAGAAATCTTTCGGTAGGCGACAAAGTCGCGCTTTCAGGCAGAATTCAGAGCAGAGAGTATCAGAAAAAACAGCCCGATGAAAGCTTCGTCGCTATGACGGCTTACGAAGTTTCTATTTCCAAACTCGCCGCTTTCGACGACGAATCGGAGTTCGACATAGAAGAGGAGTTCGATTTGTATTCTGTTCCGAGAGCTTACGAAAATTCCGAACAGTAAAAAAACAGGTGCGTAAATTATACGCACCTGTTGCATTTTTATAAAATATAAGATATAATGTAATCGCTATGAACGCTGATAATTTGCTGTTGCAGACAATGAAAAAGTATTTTTCCGAATACGGCGGAGCGGAACGCGCCGTTCTGTTCGGTTCGCGGGCGCGCGGAGATAACTCCGAGCGTAGCGACTACGACGTCGCCGTTTACGGTAATTTGTCGGGCGAAGAAATCAGCGGTTTGAATTATGCGTTCGCCGAAGAATTGCCGACTCTGCATAAAATCGATTTGCTGTTCGTAAAGCAAATCAAGAATAAGGAACTTTTAGCGCAGATAGAAAAAGAGGGAGTTGAAATCTATGTCAAAAATAAGTAACAAACTCGTAAATTTCGCCAACGCAAATAAAAGATTGAAAGAAGCCGTAACCGCTTACAAAAACGATAACAAAAATTCGCTTTACCGCGACGCGCTTATTCAGAGGTTTGAATTTACTTTCGAGCTTGCTTGGAAAACTACCGCGGAAATTCTGCGCGGACAAGGCTACGTTCTTGAAATTTTATCTCCCAAGTCAGTTTTACGCGACGCATACAACGCGGGGTATATATCGGAAGAAAATATCTGGCTCGATATACTCAACGACAGAAATTCAATGAGCCATACTTATGACGAGGAAACCGCCGAACGTATTGCCCGCGATATAAGCACACGCTACGCAAAGGAAATGAATTCTTTGCTAAAAAAACTGTCCGACTGATTTAATAATGTAATAAACGCGCCGAGCGGAATGTTCCGCTCGGCGCGCTTTAAATAAAATACAAAATACTCGTTTAAATAATTGATAATTTTACAAATATATGATAAAATAATCGGGCTAAAACATTTGCAATTGAATTATTTTTTTTAAGAACGTCAAAAATAGGCTCAGCGGCAACGCTGTGTCCTTACACAATTTGAGGCTATTTTTGCGTTTGATTTGTGAATGTTTTAGCGAACGAAGGATGCACTTTGCGGGCGTCCTTACGGACGCTCTTATTTTTTTACGGAGGATAAAAAAATGGAATTGGAAACACTGAATTATTTAATAATCAAAATGCGCAAAATCGAGTTTTACGAAAGATTTCCTATGACGGACAGTCAATTTATAAGCTGTAAAACGGTGTTCGAAATAATATGCAGGGATACAAAACGAAAATATTTTGAAACTTCCGACATACGTTATAAATACCATTATATCAACATTAAAAAAATTCTGCGCAACAGGGTCAGCAAACTTGAATACGAGTTGTGCAAGAAAATCATAGAAGATTATAAAGCGTCTTATAAAGACGTAATCAAAGAGGAGTATTGGAATTGCGCCGACCTGTTGCAATTAAAGTTTACGATTTTAGACGGCGAAGCAAAAACCGTCGAAGAAGCCGTTTACCTTTTAGAAAGATAAACATAAGAAAAATAACGCGCCTGCGGACTTTTGAGGTTCGCAGGCGCGTCCGCTTTTTAAGAGGTTCAAACGTTCCGCGCGTTCAGCGGTTTTGTTTGACTTGTTCTGCGCGCTATGTTAAAATAAAGTTCCGCTTAAATAGCGGGGTGAACAGGGCGACCTGTGGCGGTTAGCCTCTGCGGGGAATGTGATGAGCATTTCTTCAAAGGGGGTCATTGTATGGAATTTTCTTTCCTGCGCTTTCTCTGCGAACTTGTTGAGCAGGGAGCGATAACCTCTTTCAGAGTAACAAAGGACAAAATTTACATAATCATTAAAAAATAGCCGTCCCGACGTCCAAGTGGTAACGGCTATTTTGCTGAAAACTTGGGCTAACCGTCGCTTGTAACCTAACACGGTTATCGCCCTTGTTCACTTAATATTATATTCATTCTCTTGGCGGTTGTCAAGAGTTTTTTTTGTTGTATTTTTCAACTAAATCATTGTAATATCTGATTGTGTTTTCAATCTCGTCATTATATAATTTAACCGCCGTTTTAACTGTTTTTGCTTCATTAAGTAAAATTTTAATTCTTATCTCGATTAAGGTATGATAAAACCAGTATTTTTCATTGATTTCTTTACTGTATTTTGCTTTATTCGTTTCTATAATTTTTTGACAAAATTCGTATTCCGAACGGCTGACGAGAGTTTCTATTTTTTGATTAAGTTTAGAAATTATATTTTTATATCTGTCGTCGAAAGATTGATGATATTTTCTTTGGCTTTATCTAATTCGGCTGTAAGCAGTTTTTTACGTTGAGTATATTCATTGTCTGTCAAGGGTAACTTTTTGTAATAATATATTTTGGACGCATTAAATATAAGATAGTCTAAATATTTGATTTTCATAATTTAAATCTAAAATAATTTGTACAATTCAATTATGACATTTAGTGAATGTCATAATTGAATTGTAACATAATACACTATATTTGTCAATCACTGAATGTCAAATAGGTAATTATGTTTAAAAATAAATCAATTGACGGCAAAAATAATATTTGCGGTAAAAAGATAAGTGAATTAAGGAAGAATACTAAGCCTAAAATGTCGCAAAGGGCTCTTGCCGAAAAACTTCAATTGCACGGTATAGACGTTGATAAGAACGCTGTTCAACGCATTGAAAGCGGTCAGAGATTTGTTACTGATATAGAAATAATTGCTTTATGTAAAATTTTCAATATTTCTAGCGACGATTTGTTATGTAAATAACGCGCCTGCGGACTTTTAAGGTCCGCAGGCGCGGTTTTTAAATATTATTAATTTTTATCTTTGAATAAAGTTTTAATCATAGTGTTGACGTAGAGTATGGGAACAATCGAAATTTTATCGGCGTATTTTACTACCGATTTCATATTTTTTGCGGGTACGAGGACTTTTTTAAAGCCCATTTTAACGCACTCGGCGACGCGCTTTTCGCAATAAGAAACGGCGCGGACTTCGCCCGTCAAACCGACTTCGCCGAACGCGGCGACGTATTTGTCTACGGGTATGCCGTAATAAGCCGAAGCGAGCGCGGTGCATACCGCCAAGTCGCAGGACGGCTCGCCGAGTTTTATTCCGCCCATAGCGTTCACATAAATATCCGAAGAGGAAAGGTTGAGTCCGCAACGCTTTTCGAGTACCGCAATCAGAAGTATAAGTTTGTTATAGTCTATGCCGAGCGGCATACGTCTCGGCATACCGAACGAGGTTCTGGATATGAGGGTCTGTATTTCTACGTTCATACACCTTGCGCCCGTCTGGGCGGGGGTTACGACGGAACCCGATTCTTCCCCTCGGCTTTCAGAGAGGAATACACCCGAGTAGTCGGTTACGGGAATAATTCCCTCCTCGGTCATTTCAAAAACCCCGACTTCCTGTATGTTTCCGAATCTGTTTTTAACCGAGCGAAGTATTCTGAAATTTTCCTGATTTTCGCCCTCGAAATAGAGGACGGTATCCATAATGTGTTCGAGAACTTTCGGTCCCGCGAGCGCGCCTTCTTTGGTGACGTGTCCCACGATGAAAAAAGTTATTCCACGGCTTTTGGCTATGCGCATAAGTTTAGTTGCGCATTCGCGCACTTGTCCGACGGAACCTGCGGACGAGGAGAGGTCTTCGGTGTAGACCGCCTGAATAGAGTCTATTATACAGAACTCTACTCCGTCGAGTTCGCTTTCGAGTCCGTCTATGCAGGTTTCGTTTATGAGTAAAAGCGCGTCCGATTTGAGCTTCAATCTCTCTGCGCGAAGCTTTACCTGCGAACAGCTTTCCTCGGCGGAGAAATACAGAACCTTTTTGTCCGCCGAAAGGCGGGAGGCGATTTGCGTAAGCAGGGTTGATTTTCCGATTCCGGGGTCTCCGCCGATTAAGACGAGAGAGCCCGAGACAATGCCTCCGCCTAAGACGTTGTCGAATTCAGAAATGCCGGAGGAAGTTCTGTTATAGCTTTCGTGCGTAATTTGAGAAAGCGGTTTTGCGCGTCCGCCGTATACGGTTTTTCTTGCCGTCTGCGTTTCGGCAGGTTTTACTATTTCTTCAATCATTGTATTGAATTTACCGCAGGACGGACAGCGTCCGAGCCATCTCGGACTGCTCGCGCCGCAATCGCTGCAAATAAATTCGGTAGTGGTTTTCATTGTCTTTGCCATTTGATTTAGTCCTTATTCATCAGTACGGAGGCGTAAGCTGTAATGCCGAGTTCTTCGCCTACAAAACCCAAACCTTCATTCGTTCCCGCGGAAACCGCAATGTTTTTTGCGTGTATTCCCGTAAGCTTGCTTAAATTTTCAATCATAGAATTTATATGCGGTGAGAGTTTCGGTTTTTCAGCCTGAACGCTTACGGATAAATTGACGGGAGTAAACCCCTCGGCTTTTACTATACGGATAACCTGTGTTAAAAGTTTTCCGCTGTCTGCGTCTTTGAAAATTTTGTCTGTGTCGGGAAAATAGTGTCCTATGTCTTTAAGCCCCGAGGCGGAGAGGAGCGCGTCCATAACGGCGTGAATTATAACGTCGCCGTCGCTGTGCGCTATAAGCTTTCTGCCGCACTCTATTTTTATCCCTGCAAGCGTGACGAAGTTTCCCTTTCCGAAACAGTGTGTGTCGACTCCGAAACCTATGCGCTTTCCGTCTAGTATCGGAAGCGCGGGATAGCCGCGGTCGAAATCTTCTTTGAAAGTCAATTTGATATTGTTCTTTTCGCCTTCGATAATTCTCGGTGCGCCGATGAATTCACTGTAAACAGCGCTGTCGTCAGTAAATGAACTATCTCCCGCAAGTAAGTATGCGCTTTTTATGTCTTCGGTCTTAAAGCCCTGCGGCGTCTGCAAAAGGTACAGAGAGTTTCTGTCTATACGAGCGCTGACAACTCCGAGGTTTGCATACACAGCCGTGTCAGTCGCGGGCATTGCGCAGACTCCGCTGCCGTAAGTCTTTACGCTTTGAATACAGTTTAAAATAAGTTCGCGCGAAAGAAACGGGCGCGCTCCGTCGTGAATTAAAACTATATCGCCGGTAACCAGCGCGAGAGCGTTTTTCACGCTCTGCGTGCGTGTTTTTCCGCCGAGTACGGTTTTGTAGCCGAACGGAGCGGCAAGGGCTGAAATTTCTTCGAAATCGAATTCAGACGAAGTAACGAGTACTTCATCGATTTCGGGTATATCGAATTTTTTAAGAGTGTGGCGGAGGGCGGGTTCGCCGTAAAGGGGTGCAAGCAGCTTGTTTTTACCGAAGCCTGCACGTTCTCCTTTTCCCGCCGCGCAGATAATCACGCTTGTTTTAATTTTCATTTTCGTCTGTTAGGATTTCATAAAGGGAGGAGGCTTCGTCCTTCTTTACGGTTTCTTTTATTTCGTTGATTTTAAATTTGAGTCTGCCTGAAACGTAAGAAATTTCTACCGTGTCGCCGGGCTTTATTTGGTGACCCGATTTGACGGGTCTGCCGTTTACGGAAACTTTTCCTTTGTCGCAAGCCTCCTGCGCGAGAGTTCTGCGCTTTAAAATTCTCGAAACTTTTAAAAATTTATCGATTCTCATAATTAAAATATTTTTTATATAGCCCTTAAAAGTGTTTGACAACCTTGTATTTTTAATTTATAATAATACACTGTACTAAAATGCGAAATTTTGCACCCGTTTGACCTTTTCGGCATTGGTTTACGGCAGAAACAGGCTCAAATAGCGGCAAATTCCGACAATTTTCCGTCCCGATTGCCAATAAATTATACACCATATAATTTAATTTGTAAAGGACTGATAAAAAATTTTTTAACTTTTGTAACATTAAGATTTTTTCCGGTGAAAAGATATATACGGATAATCGCCTGTGTGAAATATAAAAAACGGCTCAAAGCCAAAAAGGAGTATTTTTCTTAAATGAATTTACCGGTTCACAAGTATGGCAAAACCGAAAGAAGAAAGTTCGGTAAAATCAACGAAGTAATTGAAATTCCCGACCTCGTTGAAATTCAGAAATCGAGCTACAACACTTTCATTAAAGAAGGCATAGCGGAGGTGTTCGAAGATTTTTCGCCTGTTACCGACTATTCCGACCACTACGAGTTATATTTTCTCAATCATTGGTTTGACGAAAAGCCCAAGTACGACGAGAAAGAGTGCAGGACGCGCGACGCGACGTACGCGCTTCCTTTGCATGTAACCGTAAGACTGGTCAACAAAGTAAAAGACGAAGTTATCGACCAGCCCGTGTTTATGGGCGATTTCCCGCTTATGACCGAGTCCGGTTCGTTTATCATAAACGGCGCGGAGCGAGTAATCGTTTCCCAGCTCGTTCGTTCGCCCGGCGCGTATAACGCTTCGTCGTTGGACAAGACCGGTAAGGCTATGTACGGAACGACCGTAATCCCCAACCGCGGAGCCTGGCTCGAACTCGAACAGGACGCGCAGGGTGTTTTGTGGGTTCATGTCGACAGAAAGCGTAAGCTTTGCGCGACTGTTCTTCTCCGTGCTCTCGGTTTCGGTTCGGACAGAGCGATTCTCGATTTGTTCGCAAACGAAAAAATGATAGAGAACACTATCGCAAAGGACACGACCAAATCGGAGTCCGACGGACTTATCGAGCTTTACAGAAGACTGCGCCCCGGCGAAGTTCCGACGGAAGCTTCCGTTAAACAGCACCTTAATAATCTGTTCTTCGACCCCCGCCGTTACGATGTGGTAAAAGTCGGAAGATACAAATTCAATAAAAAGCTCAACCTCGCTTACAGACTTGTAGGCTGTAAACTTGCGGAGGATATATTCAATCCCGAAACGGGCGAGATTTTAGCGCGCGCGGGCGAAACGGTTGAAGAAGCAAAGGCTGTCGAAATTCAGGACGCGGGCGTAAACGAAGTTTTCGTTTTGGTATCCGACCCTGAACAGGGCGAGATCAAACACAAGATTATCGCAAACAACACGGTTAATTTCAATGCTGTATCCGATAAAAACTGCAAGATATTCGGACTTCTGCCGACAATATATTATCCTAATTTCCGCTTTATGCAGAAACTCGCTTCCGAATGCGAGAATGCGAAGGCGGAAGAAGTCGCTGAAAAATACATCGACGAAATCAACGCGATTTATTACGTTGCGGAAATCCCCGAAACCGAGGACGAAAAACCCGAGGATAAGAAGAACAGGGAAAAAAGACGCGACACGCGCGTTAAATTCGTCGTTGCCTGCAAGAAGTTAAACGAACTTTTGAATTCGGACAAGGACTTCATAGACGCGGACGAAAAGAAAGAAATCAAACCCATTATCGAAAAACTCAACCACAAGCACATAACTGTTGACGATATAGTCGCGGCTATTTCAACAAACATCGATTTACAGTACGGTATCGGCACGATAGACAACATCGACCACCTCGGCAACCGCCGCGTGCGTTCGGTAGGCGAACTTTTGCAAAATCAGCTCCGTATCGGTATCGCAAGACTTGAAAAACTTATAAAAGAGCGTATGGCTACGCAGGACGCGATGGAAGTAACTCCTTCGGCGCTCGTAAACGTTCGTCCCGTATCCGCGGTTATAAGAGAGTTCTTCGGTTCTTCGCAGCTTTCGCAGTTTATGGACCAGACAAACCCCGCTGCGGAACTCACGCATAAGCGTAAACTTTCCGCGCTCGGTCCCGGAGGTCTTAACCGCGACCGCGCTACGTTCGAAGTCCGCGACGTTCACCACTCGCACTACGGCAGACTCTGTCCCATAGAAACCCCCGAAGGTCAGAACATAGGACTTATTTCCTCGCTCGCTACTTTCTCGAAAGTAAACGAATACGGCTTCATTATGAGCCCTTACCGCAAGGTTATAAAGGACTCGAACGGCGTTGCAACGGTAACCGACCAGGTAGATTATCTTACCGCCGATGAAGAAGACAGGTATATCGTCGCGCAGGCGAACGAGCCTTTGGACGAAAATAATCATTTCGTAAACGCGCATATCGGTTGCCGCCACCGCGATTTGATTACACAGTACGCACCCGAAAAAATGGACTATATGGACGTTTCGCCGAAACAGCTCGTTTCGGTCGCGACCGCGCTCATACCATTCCTTGAAAACGACGATACAAACCGTGCTCTGATGGGCTCGAACATGCAGCGTCAGGCAGTTCCTCTTATGAAGACCGAATCGGCGATTGTCGCTACGGGTATCGAAGACGCAATCGCGCGTGACAGCGGAGTTATGATCCGTGCAAAAAAAGCGGGCGTTGCCGTCGGCGTTTCTTCGGATTTGATAAAAATTCAGGAAGACAGCGGTTTCATAACCGAATACAAACTTAAAAAATTCGAGCGTTCCAACCAGGGTACCTGCCTCAATCAACGCCCCATAATCAACACGGGCGACAGAGTCGCGGAAGGCGAGATAATAGCCGACGGTCCCGCGACAAACAACGGTGAACTCGCGCTCGGTAAAAATATACTGATCGGATATATGGAATGGGAAGGCTATAACTATGAGGACGCAATTCTCATTTCCGAAAAACTCGTACAGGACGACGTGTTCACGTCTATTCATATAGAAGAGCACGAAACCGAAGCGAGAGACACCAAGCTCGGCGAAGAAGAAATCACACGCGATATTCCGAACGTTTCCGAGGACGCGCTTAAAGACCTCGACGAGGACGGTATTATAAGAATAGGCGCCGAGGTTCAGCCCGGCGATATACTCGTCGGTAAAGTAACCCCCAAGGGTGAAACCGAACTTACTCCCGAAGAAAGACTTCTCCGCGCGATATTCGGCGAGAAGGCAAGAGAAGTAAGGGATACTTCTTTGAAAGTTCCCCACGGCGAAGGCGGTATCGTAGTCGACGTAAAAGTATTCACCCGCGAGAACAAGGACGAACTTTCGCCCGGCGTGAACAAACTCGTCAGAGTTTACATCGCTCAGAAACGTAAGGTTCAGGTCGGAGATAAAATGGCGGGACGCCACGGTAACAAGGGCGTTATTTCACGCGTTCTTCCGCAGGCGGATATGCCTTTCCTGGCGGACGGCACGCCTTTGCAGATTGTTTTAAACCCTCTCGGCGTTCCTTCGCGTATGAATATCGGACAGGTTCTCGAAGTTCATCTCGGCTTGGTCTGCAAACAGCTCGGCTGGAAAATAGCAACACCGGTATTCGACGGAGCTACGGAGCAGGATATTAAAAATCTGTTCAGCGAAAACAATATTCTTAACCCCGAAGGCAAAGTCGACGGTAAAATACAGGTTTACGACGGCAGAACCGGCGAACCTTTCGAAAACAGGGTCACGGTCGGCGTTCAGTATATGATTAAGCTTATCCACCTTGTAGACGATAAAATACACGCGCGTTCGATAGGCCCTTACAGCCTGGTAACGCAACAGCCCCTCGGTGGTAAAGCGCAGTTCGGCGGACAGCGTTTCGGCGAAATGGAAGTCTGGGCTCTGGAAGCTTACGGCGCGGCGCATATCCTCCAAGAAATTCTCACCGTCAAATCCGACGATATAGTCGGACGTGTAAAAACTTACGAAAGCATCGTAAAGGGTAACAACATTTCCGAACCCGGTATTCCCGAAGCTTTCAAAGTATTGTTGAAAGAACTTCAATCTCTCGCACTCGATGTAAAAGTGCTTACCGACTCCGGCGAGGAACTCGTTATACGCGAGCTCGACGACGAAGACGAGAGCGTTCCTTCGGCGAGAATGCGCGAATTGCAGGAGCAGGAATCGAGAATTCCCGAAGAAGAACTCGAACTTATCAAACACTCCGACGAAGAGGAAGAACTCGATCTCGAACCCATCTCGATTTTCGATACCGATGACGAAGACGACTTTACAGGTAAAGCGCTTTTCTCGGGAGACGAAGACGACGATGACGATTTGGGCGATAAGTTTACGCTGTTCGACAGCGAAGAAGAGTCGGAAATCGACCTTTTCGGCGACGAAGACGAAAAGGACGGGGAGTAAAGGGAGGTTAAAATATGTTTGAATTAAATGATTTCAGTTCTATCAAAATCAGCGTAGCTTCCCCCGAAAAAATCAGGGAACTTTCCAAGGGCGAGGTAACCAAGCCCGAAACTATAAATTACAGAACCCAGAAACCCGAAAAAGACGGTCTTTTCTGCGAACGCATCTTCGGACCTATGAAGGACTGGGAATGCCATTGCGGTAAATATAAACGCATCCGTTACAAGGGCATTACCTGCGAAAAGTGCGGTGTCGAAGTGACTCGCGCAAAGGTCAGAAGGGAAAGAATGGGTCACATAGAGCTCGCTGCTCCCGTATCCCATATATGGTATTTCAGAGGCGTGCCTTCGAGAATAGGTTTGATTCTCGATATGTCGCCGAAAGCGCTGGAACAAGTTATATACTTTGCCGCTTATGTTGTAATAGACCCCGGCACGGTTCCCACGCTCGAATACAAACAGGTTATAAACGATAAAGAACTCCGCGAGATAGAAGAAAAGTACGGAGAAAGCGAAGTTACAGGCCTTAAAGTCGGTATGGGCGCTGAAGCCGTACGTGAACTTCTTATGGCGGTAGACCTCGAAAAAGAATGTGAAGAAACAAAAAAAGTAATAGAAACGGGAACGGCTGCTCAAAAACGCGTTAAAGCCGTTAAGAGAATAGAAGTCCTCGAATCTTTCAGAAAGAGCGGCAACCGCCCCGAATGGATGGTAATGACCGTACTTCCCGTACTTCCTCCCGAACTCCGTCCAATGGTTCAGCTCGACGGCGGAAGATTCGCATCTTCCGACCTTAACGATTTGTACAGACGCGTTATAAACCGTAACAACCGTTTAAAGAGAATGATGGAACTCGGTGCGCCCGATATGATAGTCAAGAACGAAAAACGTATGTTGCAGGAAGCCGTTGACGCGCTCATAGATAATGGCAGACGCGGTAAAGCCCTTTCGGGTCCCTCGAACAGAGAACTCAAATCTCTTTCGGGAATGCTCCGCGGCAAACAGGGACGTTTCCGTCAGAACCTACTCGGCAAACGTGTAGACTATTCCGGACGTTCCGTTATCGTCGTAGGTCCCGAACTCAAACTCTACCAGTGCGGTCTGCCCAAGGAAATGGCTATAGAGCTTTTCAAACCGTTCGTTATGAAAAAACTCGTCGAAAGCGGTCAGTGCCACAACATTAAAAGCGCAAAACGTACCGTCGAAAAGGCGAAACCACTGGTTTGGGACGTTCTGGAACAGGTAATAAAGGAGCATCCCGTTCTTTTGAACCGTGCGCCTACGCTTCACAGACTTTCGATTCAGGCTTTCGAACCTGTCTTAATCGAAGGCAGAGCAATTAAAATTCACCCGTTGGTATGTACCGCATTCAACGCGGACTTCGACGGCGACCAGATGGCCGTACATGTACCTCTTTCGGTCGAGGCTCAGGCGGAAGCAAGGTTTTTAATGCTTTCCTCGAACAATATATTGAAACTCTCCGACGGCAAACCCGTTATGCAGCCCGCGCAGGATATGGTTCTCGGCGCGTACTACCTTACGATAATACGCCGCGAAGAGGGCAAGTTCTACCGCTGGGGCGGCGACAGATACTACGAGTGCGCGGAAGGCGACGAGGGAGCTGAAAAATACGTTCCCAACGCGTATATTTCCGAGGACGAAGCTTTAATGGCTTACCAGACCAAACTCGTCCACATACAGGACGAAATTTACGTCAGACGCACTGCAAACGTAGACGGGGAAACCGTACAGGGCAGAATTAAGACCACGGTCGGCAGAATTATATTCAACTCGAATATGCCTCAGGACTTAGGCTTTGTAAACCGTACCAAAAAAGAAGATTATTTAAAATACGAAATTTCTTACGAGTTCCTCGGCAATGCCGCGGCAGTAGGTAAAAAACAGCTCGGCAGAATTGTGGACCGCTGCTTTAAGACTGGCGGCGCGCCCAGAGCGGCAGAAGTGCTCGATAAGATTAAGACGCTCGGTTATAAATACTCAACGATAGGCGCGGTTACAACTTCCGTATTCGATATGCATATCCCCGACGCTAAAAAGGCGATAGTTGCGGAAACGGAAGATAAAGTATTCAAAATCGAGAAGAAATACCAGCGTGGACTTTTGAGAGAAGAAGAGCGTTATAACGCAGTTATCGACGCTTGGGATTCGGCTACCGATGCAGTTACCGATGCACTTAAAAAATCACTCGATAAGTTCAACCCCATTTGGATGATGGCTGACTCGGGTGCCCGCGGTTCAATCGACCAGATGAAACAGCTTTCCGGTATGCGCGGACTGATGGTTAACCCTCAGGGTAAGAAAATCGAGGTTCCGGTTAAATCTTGTTTCAGACAGGGCCTTTCGGTTCTCGAATACTTTATATCCTCGCACGGCGGACGTAAAGGACTTGCCGATACTGCGTTAAAGACGGCTGACTCGGGTTATCTTACGAGAAGACTTGTAGACGTTTCGCAGGATGTAATAGTCCGTGAAGACGACTGTATGGCAGGTAGCAAGAAACCCCGCGGTATGCTCGTCAGAGCTATAATCGGTCCCAACGGCGAAGTCATCGAAGGTCTTGAAGACAGAATACAGGGCAGATTCGTTGCGGAAGACGTCAAAGACAAGAACGGAAACGTGATTGTTCCTCAGAATGGTTTCGTTACCGACGTTCTTGCAAAAGACGTTGTAAACGCGGGAATCGAACAGGTTTCCATACGTTCGATATTCAGCTGTAATTCACGTTTCGGCGTCTGCGCTAAATGCTACGGCAAAAATATGGCTACAAACAGACCCGTTCAGCCCGGCGAGGCTGTCGGTGTAATCGCGGCGCAGTCGATAGGCGAACCCGGTACCCAGCTTACGATGCGTACCTTCCATACGGGCGGTATCGCGGCTACGGGCGACATTACGCAGGGTCTTCCCCGTGTCGAAGAACTTTTCGAAGCGCGTAAACCAAAGGGTTGCGCAACACTTTGCGAAGTTTCGGGCATCGTTGCCATAGACGATAAAGATAACTTAAAACACGTTATAATAAAAGACCCCGTAACAGGCGAGCAGAAGAAGGAGTATACTCTTCCTTTCAATGCAGAACTTCACGTCAAATCGGGCGACAGAGTAGAACCGGGTACCGTTCTGAACACCGGTTCGGTATATCCCCAGGATATTTTAAGAGTATCTGGCGTAAGAGGCGTACAGGACTATATACTCGAACAGGTCCAGTCCGTTTATCGTTCCCAGGGCGTTGATATCAACGACAAGCACGTTGAAATTATCGTCCGTCAGATGCTCAGAAAGGTTAAAATCGAGAGTGCAGGCTCCACAAACCTTCTGCCCGGCGAAACAGTCGATATGTTCACGGTAGAAGAAGAGAACCAAAAAGCAATCGAAAACGGCGGAACTCCCGCGCTTCAAAAACGCGTGCTTTTAGGTATAACCAAAGCGGCCCTTTCGACAGATTCGTTCCTTTCTGCGGCGTCTTTCCAGGAAACGGCAAGAGTTCTTACGGACGCGGCTATAAAGAACAAAGTCGACCCGTTAGTCGGTCTTAAAGAAAACGTAATCATAGGTAAACTCATTCCTGCGGGTACGGGCGTAAAAGAATATAAGAATATGTCCCCCGCAATAAACGCGGCGTACAGCAGCGTAGTAAAACCACTTAAATAAATCAGTTTTCAAATTTAATACCGCGCACGTTAAAAGTGCGCGGTAATAAAGAGGTTTATTATGTCCGAACTCGAAAACTCGAGAATGACAGCCCTTCTGAAAAAACTGAGAGGGGATATTTGCAGTATAGAGGAAGTCCGCAACGCAAGACTGTTTAAAGAGGCAGGTGCGGACTTGCAGGAAGTGTATAAATTGCACTTAACGGAAAAGAAATCTTTTATTACAGTCGATTATTTCCTTAAAAATTTATACAGGTCTTACAACTTCGCCGCGGCAGTGATAAGCGAAGCCGTCAAGAAGAAAATACCTATAAACGAAGTCGGTCAGCTCGACGAATGTCTGGAAACTATGATTGACTGCTGTGATGAAATAATAAAACGCCTCAACAAAAGAAAATAAAAATTGAATAATTAAATAAACCGGCCTTGCGGAAATTAATTTCCGCAAGGCCGGTTTTTAATATTTAACTATATACCTGCAATTTACGGTCAAATTCCACAGTCAATTCTATTGCGGTTGTTTTCTACAAATATATCCCTGTTTATCGCTCTGATTTTTCGTTCCTCGTCGCTTATATCCGGTTCGTTCACAAATTCGTCGATTTTTTTAAGCTCTTACACGTCGTTATTTTTATCCTGCCTGATAAAAATTACGAGTTGCAAAATACTCTTCGTCAAAACTTTCAGCGTTTTTGTCCGCTCTTACGTAACTGTGCGCATACGCTAACCATTCCGGCGTGTTAAATTTTTTTGTAAAATACTTCATTTTAATTCCTGTTATAATAAAACTTTAAATTTATTATGATTATAAATACCGACGACTTTGTTGAGATATATTTTATGCAAAAGACAAATCACGTTGGATAATCTTGTAACGTTAGCTGATTATTATAATATCGAAATAGACGTTTTAATCGGCAGAAAAGATTATTGATTTATTATAGTAAATTATTGACGTTAAATAAATAGTAAAGTATAATAGAAGTAGAGGTGTTTTTTGGCGGAAGAAGAATCGGGGATGGAATTTGTAAGTATAAACGAACGAATTGCGTATGAAATGAAGATTCGCGGTATGACAGTCTATAAATTGGCAAAACTTTCCAAAGTTAGCAAGACCGCGATTAAAAACTGGTTCAGCGCTATTCCCCATACGCCAAGCGAAAAATCTCTTATTCGCATAGCAAAGGTTTTTGATATGTCAGTCGAAGAACTTGTTAACGGTTGCGGTGAAGAAAAGAACGAAATAAAAGAATTAATGATGCTGTGGAATCGTCTTAAAGAAGAGGAAAAGGACACGTTCATCAAACAAATTAGAGAAAAGATAAAATTATAAATAGATTAAACCCGCCCTAAATTTTTAAATAGGGGCGGGTTTTTAAAAACCGCGTATCATACAAAAAATAACCGTTTTAATAACGGTTATTTTTTTATTAAGAAATAATTATTCTTGCGGTTCGTTTTGCGCTGGTGTTTCGCTTTCGACGGTTTTGTTTTTATTTTTTGCTTCAACGTACGCGGTCAGCGCATAACTGCCGATAATTCCGAGAAGGCATAAGACCGCGCCTATTATTATATGCGCCGTATTTAAAGATGCATAGACGAATTCGGGGAAGTTTGAGTTATACGTTATAAAAATCGCGGGAATAGAGCCGATAACAAAACCGATAATCGCCCAGTTTGTTCCACGCGGGAACTTTGACAATAACAGCTTCATAAGTTTAGCTATACTGAAAAAGCCGACTATAATTCCTATTGCGAACATTGCAAGCACTAAAAGCGAGTGTCCGAAATCGGCTTTTAACGCTGAAACGGTATCGAAAATCGCGTTGTAGTATCCGAAAATAAGTAAGAGCATAGACCCGCTTACGCCGGGAATAACGAGCGCACAGCTTGCAAGCATACCGACAAGTATGAGAAGTAAATAACCATACCAGGGCATAGCTGAAGAGAGGTCCGCATTTCCCATATTAGGAATAAAACAAATACAGATAACGACAGCAAGAGGTATTAAAACAGAAACGACGTTAAAAGGCTTAAAGCCCTGTTTTAAACCGTCTTTGACGATTTTGGGGATTGAGCCCGCCATAAGTCCGGCAAACAACATAACAGTTGGGAACGGAGCGTATTTCAGCGCGTACTTTAAAGGGAAGTACATTGCAGCGACGGCGATTACCGCGCCTAAAAGTATAGGCAGCAGAAAAACAATGCTGTTTTTAAAGTCGCGGCGCAAATTGCTTATAGCGTTTATGAGTTTATCGTAGACGTTCATTAAGACGGCGAGGGTTCCGCCGCTTACGCCGGGGATAATCATAGCAACGCCGATTACCGCGCCTTGCGCCGTATTTATAAAGAATTTTTTAACGTTCATAACCTTATAATAAATTTTACGCTTGTGTGTCGCGTTTCATACTTTTTTGCGCCGTTTAACATCGTAAAGATATTTGCAGATTAACGCTATACCGGCGACAATCAGTACTCCGCCGAAACCCATAAGCGCAAGAGACATAGTTTCATTGCTGACGTTGCTTATCACTGTTTCACGCGGGTTATCTTTTTTGTACCATACGGTCATAGTGTCGCCCATCTGAATAGGCTGTTTGAACCATCTTACAGAGGACGTTTCATAAGCTACCCCGTCCACAAAATAACGCAGTGCAGAAGGTTTATATTCTTTAAAGCCGTCGTCACCTATCCTTGTATATATGCTGACTACGTAGCCTTCCGTTTCTATCAGATTTTTCTTGCTGTCCAAGTGAACTATCCCGCCGATAAGCAGACCGACGCCTATTAAAATTATTATTACAAAACCGAGAATTAAGCTTTTATTGACCGATTGCATTTAAATAAATTCAGCAGGATTTATATTTGCTTTTTCGAGCATTTCGTCTACTTCACGGTAATATTTTTTATACAGTCTGTAAATGCCTTTCGCGTGGTCGGGAACAAGAGGGAAAATAATGCTTTCGTCGTTTGCAAGCTCTTCGAGGCGGTAACTACCGTTTACTTTCCAGTACTTGAAAATACCGACGTGAACCGCGTCGGCGGGGCACTCGAAAGCGCAGCCCATACACAGCACGCATTTACTGCCGAACTTGTATTTTCCGTCCTCGAAAGTTATGTTGTTTTCGGGACAGACTCTCTCGCATTTTCCGCAGTTAAGACATTTGTTTTTATCGACTCTGAAAAGCGGACCGTGAAGATGCGTAAAAATATGCTCTATTCTGAATAAAGGCGCATAGAACGTCTTGTGAAAATGAAGCTTGACTTTTTCGCGCTTGAAGCTTTCTATTTCCGCGCAGATAAGTTTTACGTACGCCTGCGCATATATCCACATTTGTTTCGCCATTTCGTCCGAGTGGCGGTAAATCATATTGTAGGGCATAACAACGTGCCGTTCTAACGTTACGTCGTAGCCTTTTTTGGATATGATTTTAATGAGTTTCTGCGACGAGCAGTCGTTCAGATGAAGTCCTTCGCCTGACGTTTTAAAAATGAAAGTCCGTCTGTAAGTTACTTCGGGCAGTTTTTTGGCAAATTTCAAAACGGGTTCGGGCGCGTTGAAGGCGTGGATAGGGTAGCCGATACCGACAACGTCGAATCCTTCGGGCGAAGGAGCGTTTCCGCTTTTCGCGGAAACGCGATATACCGTTACTTGCGCATTCATATATTTTTTAAAAAGGGAAGCGACTTTTAAAGTATTGCCTGTCCCTGAAAAAACGTATAAAACAACTTTCATAATCTTTAAATTATTTATTATTTAAAATAAAATCGTCCTCGTCTTCGGAGAGAGGGTAAACGTCGTCGACTTCGTCCTCGGTATGGGTGTCGAAATATACCTGTGCATAGAACGGTATATTTTTTGCAAGAGCGCCGTAACGCCATGGCTTGGGTTCACAGCATTCGGGACACCAGTAACCGCCTTTTAAAATTGTATAGGGAGAGGAGGAGAAGACGTGTCCGTCGTGACACTGCCAGTCTATTTTTCTGTAAATTTCTCCTGCTTTATAATCTGTCGTAAGGCATTTTCCGCCTCTGAATTCGGCGGCTTTCTGTAAGTCTTCGGAAGTAAGGCTTTCGAGAGGCTTGCTCTCGTCATAGCCGTGGTTTAAAAGATAGGGTTTGGCGTTTTCAATGTTTTTCAAAGCTTCGTAATCGATTTTCGAACCGTCGGCAAGATTGCCCTCGCAGAGAAGATTATACTTATTCCAGTCCGAGCCGATAGCCTCGAACTTTTCCCTGCTGCCGAAAAATGCTTTAACACGCCCCTCTTTTCCGTGTTTGAGCCAGTAAGCGGGCGAGTTCGTGTTTTTAAAAAGTCTTTTAATGGCAAGCTTTGAAATCAGAGGCGAGGGTACATATTTGCCGAGCTTGAATAAGCGGTGTTTTTTATGCACTCTTGTCCAGAAACCTTTAAAACTTTCGTTCTGGTAATGGAGATAATTATTAAGCTCGTCCCCGTCGTAATACCAGACTCCGTGGAAATTGCGGGCAATGTTCCAGTCGGGCTTGAAGAATTTTTTCGCACCCGTACCGACGAGATATCTGAAACAGCCGTCAATAGTTTCGAAACCCGTAACGCGGCAGTCTTTACCGCCTGCGATATTGTAAACTCTGTTCCAGAAACCTATGAGTTCGCCTTTCGTATCGAGTTCGACGAGGTTTTTGCAAAGTATTCCGCTGTCAACGTCGGAAACCCATTCGAGAGGACAGTTCCAGGAAGTATGGAACATAAGTCCGTCTTTAAGATTATTGGCAAACATGTATTTATGCAAAACAGCAGTTTGTCTTAAAGAAACGAATTTTTTTATTCCGCTGTCGAGTACGTATCTTTCCGCTTTGAGTTTATAAGCGGAATAACAGTCGTAATCGCTGGAAATGATAGGGTCGCCCACGCGCCCCCAAACGTGCGGATAAGAGCGGTTGCCGTAGAGGGCGACCGTAGCTATGTGCACGTATCCGATTTCTCCGTTTCTTCCGCTCGAAATTATCGCGTCGACAAGATTTTTTGTGCCGATAAAGTTGCTTAAATGAGTGCCTTGCGGATTATGGTCGGATTTGGGCGGAATCAAGGACGCACAGTTTATAACGTAATCCACGCCCTGTATAAGTTTTTGGCAGTCTTCTAATCTTGCTATATCTCCTCTGAAAACTGTTATGCGTTTCTTATACTTTTTTAAGGTTTTTGCGACGAACTTCGGTATTTTCTTTTCCGCTTCGTATATTATACAATTAACGTTAAAATTTTCGGGCGACTGCATAAGGCTTAAAAGCACTTCTCCGCCCATAGCTCCCGTGGTACCGGTGAGTGCAACGGTTTTATTTTTCATTTGCATATCATAATTTTATCATATTTAAAATGCGCGTGTCAATTATGCTAAGTATAAAATATTATTGCAATGTCAATAAAAATTGCGGAGGTAATTATTATTATGACTGAAATAACTTCAAAGGAACTCGGACTGATATCCGACGCGCTTAACGCCGAAGGACTGCTCTGCAAAAAGGCGCGCGCTTATTCCAAAACTCTTACAGACGTAGACCTCGCATCAGTTATGACGAGAATAGCCGACGAACACGAGCAGAGATACAATGCTCTTTTGAACTTAATAGGGGGTTAAAGATGAAACTTACGAAAATGGATTGCCAGCTAAACGAAAAAGACACTTTGCAGGATATGCTCGAATCTGAAAAGCTGCTTATGGAGCTTTACACAACTGCGCTTTTCGAAGGAAGCAATAAATCGGTGAGAAAAAATTTCTCGACGAATTTATTAGGGGTTGCGGAAGACCAGTACTGCCTCTTTACGCAGATGCAATCGCGCGGTTATTACGAGCCCAAGCCCGCTCAAAAAGCTATGATTGACGAGGCGAACGACACTTATAAAAAACAGAAAAACAGTTTAAAAGCAAAATAAACAGACAAGGCTTCGGGTAACCCGAAGCCTTGTCTGTTTATTTGACGGAGATTAATTTTTCGATTAGTTTATACCCGTCGGATACAAAAAATTTTGTGTTTTGCGCTTCCGTTTCGGTATAGCGTTTCGCGCCGTTTGAAAGGCTTTTCGCATTGGAATAAATAAGATACGGTACGGGTTCGGACACGTGCGTCTTTATAGCGCAGGGCGTGGGGTGGTCCGGGCATACGAGCATTGCGAAACTTTCGCCCGCTTCGTTAAATCTTTCAACTACGGTTTTTATCACTGCCCCGTCAATTTGTTCTATCGAATAGATTTTATTTTTAAAATCGCCGTGGTGCCCGCATTCATCGGGGGCTTCGATGTGTACGTAAACGTAGTCAAGACCGTTTAAAAGTTCGTCGACGGCTTTGTTTGCTTTGCCCAAGAAATTGGTTTCGTAATTGCCCGTAGCTCCGTCAACCTCTATTATTTTCATTTCTGCAAGCATTCCGATACCCTTTACAAGGTCCACGGCGGATATAATTCCGCCTTTCAGATTATGAAGTTTTTCAAAGCTGTCGAAAGAAGGTTTAGTTCCTTCGCCCCAAAGCCAAATGCTGTTGGCGGGTTTTTTGCCTTCTTTTATTCTCTTTAAATTGACAGGGTGATTTTTTAAAAGCGAAAAACTTTCTTTCATGAAAGAAAGATAAATATTTCCGTTTACGCCTTTTGGAAGATGTTGAGTAATTTTTCTGTCGGAAATATCGTGGGGCGGTGTAAGACTGTGCCCCGTTTTTCCGTTATCGGCTACAAGACAGTGGCGGTACGAAATACCGGGGTAGAATTTATATTTTCCGTTCCCTAAATTTTTATCAATAAATTTTATTAGTTCCTCAGCTTCTTCGGTGGATATTTCGCCTGCTGAGTAGTCGAGCATAGTTTTATTTTCGTAAGGCTCATCGTCCGAGAGCGTCACGAGATTGCAACGGAGCGTAACGTCCGTTGAGGACAGAGGAATACCCATCGATACTGCTTCGAGCGGCGAACGTCCCGTATAAAATATTTTCGGGTCAAAACCCAATACGGACATATTAGCAACGTCTGAACCGGGTTTTAATTTATCGGGAATCGTTTTGCACAGTCCTATTTCCGCATACGGCGCCAGTTTATCGAGATTGGGAGTACGCGCCGCTTCCAGACAGGTTTTGTTTCCGAGGTCTTTAATTTTCCAGTCGGACATTCCGTCACCGAGAACTACTATATATTTCATAAAAATTCCTTAATTGTTCAAATCCCAGTCAATGGTTTTTTTGTTGTGCGCCTTTAAATATTCGTTCGTCTTTGAAAAATGACGGCAGCCGAAAAATCCGTTAAACGCGGACAGGGGAGAGGGGTGTGTGCATTGAAGAATCAAATGTTTGGTTTTGTCGATAAGCGGCGTTTTGCTTCTTGCGTTTCCGCCCCAAAGAATAAAAACCGTGTTTTGAGTATTGTCGGAAATAAGTTTTATCACGCTGTCGGTGAACCACGCCCAACCGCATTTGGAGTGTGAGTTTGCAAGGTGTTCGCGAACGGTGAGAGTGGTGTTAAGAAGCAGTACGCCCTCTTTCGCCCACTTGCTCAAATCGCCGCAATTTGGTTCTTTGATGCCTAAATCATTTTCGATTTCTTTATATATATTCACGAGCGACGGCGGAAGTTTTATTCCGTTTTTAACGGAAAAACAAAGACCGTGCGCCTGATTGGGTTCGTGATAGGGGTCCTGTCCGAGTATGACTGCCTTTACGCCGTCCAGCGGAGTATAGCGGAAACAGTTATACAAATCGTACATATCCGGATAAACGACGTAATTTGAGTATTCGTATTTGAGAAACTCACGTATTTTTTTATATTTTTCGTCCTCGAATAGATGTGCGAGCAGTTCGTCCCATCCTCCGCCTAATGGTTTCATAAGCTATTTAAAATCTCCGTATATTTTCTACATTCCACGATTGCGGCATTTAAATCGTGTTCAAGGTAATTGCCGCATTCTTCGCGTTTGTTTCCGGGGATTTCGGTAAAAGTTTGCGCGAGCGCAAAGCTTTGTTTTAAAAGGTCGAGAACTTCGGCATATTCCATACCGACCGTCAGAAGATAAAAACCCGTCCTGCAACCCATAGGACCGAAATATACAATATTGTCTTTATTTCGGGAATTTCTTAAAACGGTTGCGATAATGTGTTCTATGGTGTGTCCTGCTTTCGGTGAAACGTAATCGCCCGCATTGGGTTTTTTAAAACGCAAATCCCAGGTAGTAACGCCGTTAGCGGTACCGCACTTATGCAGACCGACGCTCAATGTATCGTGATTTTTTGAAAACGAAGGTATTTTATCCACGTACAGCTCCGATAATATTTTTAAGTTCGAACGAAAAAGTTTTAAAACACAGTGAGAGATTTTGAAGATATTGCTCGGTTGTGCTTCCGTTTTTCGCAATGTCCGATATGATTTTAAACGAATAGCAGGGTATCCCCGAATTTATGCAAACCTGCGCGATTGCTCCGCCTTCCATATCGCGTATATCCGCGTTAAGGACTTTTGTCAAAAGGCGGTAATCGGTTTCGCTGTCATTGAATCTGTCGCCCGTCGCAAGTTTTTTTAAAGGATAGTTTCCGCCCGCAAGAGGAAGATAATTATCTTTATAGCCGTCGAGCGTGCCTACCTTAGTGCCGTTGAGCTGGGTTAAATCGAAATCGTATTGCACAACTTCGGAAACCGCGTAAATCTCTCCGATTTTTACGGAACCGTTCAATCCGCCTGCAACTCCCGCGTTGATTATAACGTCCGCGCCCAATTCGTCTACGGCTATCTGCGTTCCGCAAGCCGCGTTGACTTTTCCGACTCCGCAGACGACTACGCCGTATCTTTCGCCGTAAAGTTCACCCGTAACCAGCCTTTTCCCGCTGTAAATTATATCGCGTTCGATTTTCATCGCGTTTAACACGGGTTCGGCTTCTTTATCCATAGCGATAACAAAACATTTCATATTATTAATTATAACAAAGCGTGTTTCAAATAGCAATTATTTGCCGATGCAAATACAATAAATACACCCGTCGTTAACCCCGTTTATTATTTCACATTCGGCTTTATCGTTACCGTCGTAAAGTACGCCGTTTATATAGCTCAGTTTGTCAAGGTTATAGTTAAGCGTCGAGCCTAGCATTTTTATATACGCTTCGCGGACCGTCCAATGCGATAGAAAATCTTCGGTATCCGAGATTTCTTTTTTTTCTTCCGCGGAAAAACGCGATAAGATTGAAGAGTATTTCCTTTTTTGAATAACTTCCAAATCCGCACCGACGGGTTTGTCGCAAAAAACTATAAGCGCTTTATCGTCGCTGTGAGAAATAGAAAAAAAGAGGGGTGAGCCCTCTAAATAAGGCTTGCCGTTTTCCGTCCGCAAAATTTCAAATGAGGAGGGCAAAAGCCTCGATAAATGACTTTTAAGTTTACCGTAAATGTCGGAGTTTTCCGTAAAATAGATTTCAAGCATTTTAATTTTTACGCTGGACAGCGCGGTAATTTTAAGAATTTGTTTTAAAGCATTAGCGATTCAACGTATTCGATTTGCTCGCGGGTTGCGAGATTTTTAGTGAACGCGCAAGCGCTTCCTGCGGCGGTTGCAAAATTCAAAGCAGTAAAATAATTTTTCGATTTGAGGAATTCGTGAATAAATCCCGCAATCATCGAATCTCCCGCGCCGACGGAGTTTACGAGCTGACCGCGCGCGGCGCGAACGTACATAGACTGTTCGGTTTCTGTTACCATAACCGCGCCTGCACTTCCCATAGAAACGATTACGTTGCGCGCGCCCCAAATCTGTAATTTTCTGGCGCAGGCGAAAATACCTTCTATATCGGGGATAGAGGAGAGCGAAAAAATTTCGCACATTTCGTAAATATTAGGTTTAATTAAAAAAGGCTTGAATTTAAGCGTCTCGGTCAAAAGTTTACCGCACGCGTCCACAACGAAATTTATCCCTTTAATGCTTTTGAGCTTTTTGAATAAGTCGGCATATACGAATTCGCTTAGCCCCGAAGGAATGCTGCCGCTGACTATCAGCCAGTCGCCTTCTTTTAAAAGTTTTTTAAGTTTTCTGACGAGTTTGTTTACGTCGTTGTTGCAGACTTCCGCGCCCGAACCGTTGATGTCCGTTTCGGTGTTGCTTTTGATTTTAACGTTTATACGGCTTTGACCGGCAACTTCGATAAAGTCGTGTTGCAATCCGAGTTCTCCGACTTTTTCTTTAATCGCTTTACCCGTAAATCCGGCTATAAATCCGAGTGCCAGTGTTTCGTCGCCGAGTTCTTTCAATGCGAGCGACACGTTCAGCCCTTTACCGCCGACGGCAAGTCTTTCCGAAGAAGCGCGGTTTACCATGCCGCTTTTAACATTATTAACTTGTACGTAATAATCTAAGGACGGATTAAACGTTACAGTGTAAATCATAAACAAAATAACTTTAAAGCATTTGCGTGTAAATGTCAATAAAAAACAAATTTAAACGCTTGATTTTTTTACCGCAAACGGAGTATAATTAATAAAAAGCAGTTTGTCGCTTGCAACTTTTTCAAAACTGCTTTTTCGGGCGAGTTTCAGATTCGATTGCGGGCGGAGAATGAGAAAAGCATATCAAAGGCTCGGCTTTGTAAAAACGGAACTTAAATTTAAATGCAGAATCTAACGATTCCAAAGTTATCGCTTTCCCCGCTAACCGCGCGGCAAGCTTAGCTTGCGCAGCGTAACTTACGCTGTCCGTCGTCTGCCGTTCACCGTTGACGGCTTACCGGCGTTAATCAGACGGTAAACTCTTTAACGCGTTTTACTGCGCGCGTTCAAAGTGTATTAAAGCGGTATGCTGCAACGAAAGCCCGTTCGTCGGCTTACGTTGCATAAGATAAAGGCGGAATAAATATGTAGAAAGCTCAAACTAAACCCGTAAGACTCGGGTGCAAGTCCCGACTCGTCCACCATTACGGGGGTATACGCACACCCCTCTGAATTAGAAACCGAATTGTCGGTTTCTTTTTCTTTTGCACTGTTTTCGCCCGTGTCGCCGTTGCCGTCGGGGTAATCGGGGAAAATCAAGTTCAAAAGCAATTCGTTTTGCTGTTCGCCTTTTAAGTTGAAAATCACTTTCATTTTATCGTCGTAAAGCAATACCCGATAAATAAACGTGTCGATTAGGTCTTTGCGGTTTTTCGTCTTGGAATAGTCCAACGTGCGGAAATGCTGTAACCACTTGCGAATGTCCGCATAGGTGTAATTGATTTGCAACGCCTTTTCGCTCTCTATGGTATCGTTCAGTTCCTTGTTTTCGCTCTCTAACTTTTCGATTTGCGCTAAAATCGTGTCCGCGATTTTGCCGAGCATAAGGGCTTGCATAAGGTTGTTAATCGCCTTTTGGTTGTCTGCGACTAAACTTTCAAGCCGTTTTATTTCGCTGTCGTTGCGCTCCGCTTGTATAAGCATATATGTTTCGGCGGCGATTGTGTCTATAAATTCGTCCGTCAAAACGCCGTGCGGGTTTTGCTCCGTGCCGTTGCCGACAATGGCGTAAACAATTTCGTCCTCAATAAACTGCTTGCGTATAGTCCGCTTGTCGCAAACGCTTTTCGTAACGCCTACGCACTTGTAGTAGTGATGTATCTTTTTGCTTTTGCTCGTGGACGATATGCCCGTCATTTTATTGCCGCACTTGCCGCAAAT